>CALGOZ010000062.1 GCA_937960785.1 uncultured Pseudogracilibacillus sp. | reverse complement strand
TTCTTGTCGTCGGGGGTAATTTGGCGACATTTTTACGTTTGACAGAGCCACCGGTCATGGAACGAGAAGAAAAGATCGAGCAACGTACCCAACAAGGAGCTTAAATTATAACAGATCATTTTTTCTTCTAATCAAAAAACTAATGAAATGCGCAAAAGTATAACAAAATGCTACTTTAGCCATAGAGTTTCAATATATAGCAATTAAATTGTACTAATCTGTAAACATCTGTATAATTAGATTTAATATAACAGACTAGTACAGTTTATTGTAGGAGGAACTTATGGCTACAAAACATGAACAAATTATTCGACATATAACCGGTCTAGAAGTCGGACATAAAATATCTGTACGTCAAATTGCCAAAGAGTTAAATGTTAGTGACGGAACCGCTTACAGAGCGATTAAAGAAGCGGAAAACCAAGGACTTGTTAGCACGATTGAACGGGTCGGTACAATTCGAATTGAAAAGAAAGAAAAAGAACATTTTAAACGTTTAACCTTTGCCGAAGTAATTAACATCGTTGACGGTCAAGTACTCGGTGGCCGAGGTGGCTTACATAAAACGTTAAACAAGTTCGTCATCGGGGCGATGCAACTCAACGCGATGATGCGTTATACTGAAGCAGATTCATTGCTGATTGTAGGAAACCGTGTAAAAGCTCACGAGCTAGCGATAAAAGAAGGGGCAGCAGTTTTAATTACTGGTGGGTTTGATACGAATGACCATATTAAACGATTAGCTGACGAAAAAGATTTACCAATCATGTCGACAAGTTACGACACGTTTACCGTCGCTGAAATGATTAACCGTGCAATCTACGACCAAATGATTAAAAAAGAAATCGTCTTCGTAAGTGATATTTATACGCCTTATGACGAGGTGCATCATCTATACAATAAAGATACGGTAAGCGATTGGTATGAATTAAACCGGTTAACGAACCATACCCGTTTTCCGGTCATTGATGATTCAAGTAATGTTAGTGGAATCGTTACTTCAAAGGACGTCGTAAATGTCGATGAAGATACACCGATTGAAAAAGTAATGACAAAAAATCCAATATGTGTTCAGGCAAAAACTTCCCTCGCCTATGTCGCTCATTTAATGGTCTGGGAAGGAATTGAAGTTGTGCCGGTCATTGATGAATCAAAAAAACTAGAAGGACTCGTATCACGTCAAGACGTATTAAAGGCCTTAAATGAAGTACAACGTCAGCCACAAGTAGGGGAGACAATCCATGATATTATTTCCCGGGGAATTGAACAAGTTGAGGGAGACCCGACGGTTTTTGAAATCGATGTGACACCGCAGATGACCAACCAATTCGGAACGTTATCCAACGGAGTCTTAACGACGATTATAACCGAAGCGAGTGCGAGGTTACTCCTTCATTTAAAAAAAGGGAATATGGCAACAGAAAGTATATCCTTACATTTTATTGAACCGGTTCAAATGGAAAGTAATTTAGTCATTCGACCCCAACTTCTCGATGCAGGTCGTCTATATGCAAAGATTAATGTCGATATATATAATGGTCGAAAAATTGTCGGCAAAGCGCTCTTAATGGCACAATTGATGGACCGATAATGAACCGTTTTTGGATAAAATAAAACGCACACAGTTTCTTTGTAGCGTCGATTTGTTACGCTAATTAATTAGAAAAACTGTGTGCCTCTTTAAATTTATTTTATTGTTCGGGATTTAGGCGACGCCATTCGTTACGGTAATGTTTCGCTTGTTTATATCCATCGACGAGCTGTAAGACACCTAAGAAAATAAAGATAATACTAATAATTAAAATCGTTTTAATTTGAACGGCTATATATTGATTGATTGCAAAGGAAATTAAAAAAATACCTAAAAAGATTCTCGCCTTCGCATTTTGATATTTTTGTAATAAAGTTTCTTTCGTTTTTAAGATGGCTACTTTATAATAAATGTACATGACAATGGATATAACGATTAATATTGCGAAGATTAACATTCTTCATTCTCCTAACATTCGTAGTCGTTTCTTATTGTAGCTTTTTTTAAGCGATAATTCTACAAAAAGCTATCCCTCATTATAAGAAGTAAAGACTCGTGTACTTTGAAATACTTATGTAAGGTGTGATACATATGGTAAAACAACAAATTATTGAGAAGATTAAAGCTTATGATACGATTATCGTTCACCGTCATGTACGTCCAGATCCCGATGCGATTGGTTCCCAAGTTGGTTTGAAAAAAATGATTGAAAAATCCTTTCCAAGTAAAACCGTATATGCCGTTGGTGTAGAAGATCCGTCGTTAACGTTTTTAGCACGAATGGATGACATCAATGATGAATCCTTTAAAGATGCATTAATTATCGTTTGTGATACGGCAAATACCGATCGAATTGATGATCGACGTTACACATTAGGAAAGGAAATTATTAAGATAGATCATCATCCGAATGTCGATCCTTATGGCGATTTGTCGTGGGTTGATACAGAGGCGAGTTCAACTTCTGAGATGATTTATGAACTTTATTTATCTAATATTGATGAGCTTGAAATGGATGAATCAATTGCTCGTTTAATTTATGGCGGTATCGTTGGTGATACGGGACGTTTTTTATTTCCAAGTACCCGAAATAAAACTTTTCGTTATGCAGCAGACTTAATTGAATATCCTTTCGATCGACAAGCCTTATACGATGGAATGTATGAGATCGAACCGAATATCGCCCGTTTGCGGGGGAAGATTTTAAACGAATTACACATATCCGAATCTGGAGTGAGTTTTGTTAAAATTACGAATAATATATTAAATGAATACGATGTCACTCCTTTAGAGACGAGTAAGTTAGTGGGAACATTTGGAGATATAAAAGGAATTCGGGCTTGGGCTGTATTTGTAGAAGAGGTAAATATCATTCGTGTTCGCCTACGTTCAAAGGGACCGGTAATTAATGAATTAGCGACAAAATACAATGGTGGTGGTCATCCCCTCGCTTCTGGTGCTACAGTGAATTCTTGGGAAGAAGCGGATCAGTTAATTGCTGACTTAGAAGCCTTATGTGAAGAGCAATAAATAAATTGTGCTGAAACTTATCTTCATGAAAGGTAAGTTCAGCACAATTTTTTCCTATTATGTTTCATTTTATTCATCTGGAATAAACCAGCACCCTCCATCTGTTTTTTCTAGTGTAACTTGTAAGTTCTCCTTCTCTATTCCACGTTTAATTAAACGAATTAATTCGTCTGATTCAGCATATACAGAGCGACCTTCTTTTAACTGACGAATTTTATCATCACGCATTTCTCGACGATCGAGTACAGTCATGCTAGTCATCCTTTCTTTAATCTTTACTTTCTATTTTATATAATTTTACACATGATAGCTACTACTTTATACATTTGTTATATATTTGTTGCAAAAAAACATTGGAGAAGCTCCCCCTGAGTTATTACTTATTTTGCAAATTTCACCTCAAGATGGACGATTAAGGTTTCTGTAAGAATTAACTTCCTCACGATAAAATGATAATCGACATCATCTAATGAGAAAGTCTTTTTTTCAATAAGTTGAATGAGAAGTTCGTGATTTTCTGCAATACTTTCGACGCTTTTTCCGACTATTTCTTTTAATTCTTCCTTTATTAATTCGTTTAATTGGTGAGTCGTTAAACGATCGAAGCGAAATTCTTTTTCATTTATATAGTGCAACTCAATCGTTTGAACGGTAAGAGGTTGTTCTTGTTGTAATTGTTCTTTATCATGGAGTAAAATTTCATTTTGTTGTTGAAGGTTTTTCACTTCTGCTTCGAGTTCGACATTTTCTGTCAAAAGGTCACTATACATTTTTCCGTACATAAAGAGAAAGATTCCATAACCGACAAGTCCACCGGCAATTAAACCAAGGCCGAATAGTTGCCAACTACGCCTACGATAAAAAGGAGGCACGTGCATTACATCCATTCCTCACTCGTCATCCAACTGATCAAGAGGAGGGAGGTTTTAACCCCCATCATCGCTGATAAAATAAACATAAACTGTTTTAAAAGATCGAGCGTCGCCCCGTCGAGAAATCCTTTTTGAAAGCTTTCAATCGCATCGAAAGTGCCGCCAATTGCTGCGACGACAGCCCATATTTTTAAGGACTGACTAATGCGATGAATTGCATGTAACGGAGATCCCCCCGTTAAAAACGCCCCAATACTACCGATTACTGCACCACCAATCATTACGCCAAATGCGATAAAAAAACAATGAATAAAGGTGACGAAAAATCGTTCATCCATCGCGCATTCCCCCATTTACTCATATATATGTAAAGGATAGACAAGTTATGTACCGGAACATTTGTTTGCTTACTTGGTGGAAAGGGAACTATTTTCACGTTATAATTAAGGAAGAGAATTGTTCGTTTTGTTAAATTTTAAATAAACACAAGATAAAAGGAAAAAAGGTTGGAATAATAATGACGTTCACTCATTTACAAGTTAGAACAGGATACAGTTTTATGAAAAGTACGGTACAGATTGATCAATTAGTGAAGAAGGCGAAAAAGTTACAATACGATACGTTAGCTATAACAGATGAAGCTGTACTTTATGGAGCTATCCCTTTTTACAAAGCGTGTAAAAGGGAAGGGATTAAGCCGATACTTGGTTTAAACTTAAAGGTAGAACTAGATGAGGAAATAGTTGAACTCCTTTTATTAGCTAAATCGAACGAAGGATACCATCAATTAATTGAAATCTCTACCCGTTATAAAGCAGAGTCTATCCGTACCTATGAGGATTTATTTGAACCGACGGAGCATTTATTCCTTTTTATAAAAGTAAACTCTTCTTTAGTTAAAAATTATCTAGTTGAAGAAAAAAATCATGAACTATTTTCCTTTGTTGAACGATTTCAAGAAATTTTTGGTGTCAGAAATGTATTTTTAGGTCTTGAACGAAAATCTGTAGGTGATGACCTTTATATAGAAAAGGCAAAGCGATTTTATGAAAAAACAAAAGTCGCTTCCGTTGCCTTACATGATGTTCGTTATGTGCGAGAGAAAGATGCTCTCGGTTATGATTGTTTACAAGCGATTGCCTCGCAACAAAAATGGAAAGGCAAGCGGGTAAATGAAGAGAATTTAAGTTTACATTTACGTTCAAAGGCTGAAATGGAAGAGGCGTTTTCTACTTGGTCGCTACCTTTACAAATGACAGGACAAATCGCGAAAGAATGCGACGTAACTTTTAATTTTGATAAAGTTCATTTACCGAAATTTCCAATCGATACTGGAGAAACAGCGAACGAATATTTACGAAGACTTTGCGAAGAGTCTCTAGACAATAAATATAGAGAAAACAAAGAAAAAGCCTTGAAACGTTTAGACCATGAGTTAACTGTAATCGAACAGTTAGGTTTTTCTGATTATTTTTTAATCGTTTATGATTTCGTCCAATTTGCAAAGCGTAAACAAATTGCAGTAGGACCAGGTCGGGGTTCGGCAGCAGGCTCGATCGTTGCTTATTTATTAGGTATTACAGATGTAGATCCTTTAAAATACAATTTACTATTCGAGCGGTTTTTAAATCCAGAGCGAGTGTCAATGCCGGATATTGATATTGATTTTTCCGATACTCGTAGAGATGAAGTAATTGAATATGTGCAAGATAAATACGGAGAAGATTACGTAGCACAAATTATTACGTTCGGAACTTATCAAGCCCGCTCTACCTTGCGTGAAGTAATGAAAGTAATGGATATCAATGAGGCAGATCAAGCATATATTTTACGACATATTCCATCCCAAGCGACGAAGAGAATTGTCGATATAGTCCGTGAACAGAAGGAACTTGTCAATTATATCAAACAATCGAATCGGTTACGGAGGTTATTTTCTGTTGCCATTCAATTAGAGGGCTTGCCACGACATATGTCGATTCATGCAGCAGGAATTGTTATAGGAAGTCGACCTTTGCGACAAGATGTTCCATTAACTAAAGGGAGCCCTTCGATGTATGTTACGCAATATGCGATGAATGAGTTAGAAGCGATTGGTTTATTAAAGATGGATTTACTAGGCTTACGAAATCTTACGTTAATTGAACGAATTATGACTTCGATTGAAAGAGAGGAAAAAACGCCCCTCTCCCTCGAGAATATAGATTGGCAAGATGAAAAGGCATTTTCCCTTTTGCAGAAGGGAGAAACGAATGGTGTCTTCCAATTTGAATCCGATGGGATGAAGCGAATGTTACAGAAGGTTTGCCCTTCTTCCCTCGATGATTTAGTCGCTTTGAATGCTCTTTATCGGCCAGGACCGATGCAACAGATCGACACGTATACCCGGCGGAAACATAATCAGGAACCAATTACGTATTTACACCCTCATTTAGAACCAATTTTAAAAGAAACCTATGGAGTGCTCGTCTATCAAGAACAAATTATGCAAATTGTCCACCAGTTCGCTTCTTTTTCCTTAGGAGAAGCTGATTTGCTACGGCGAGCAATTAGTGCAAAGAGCCGTACAGAAATCCAAGCACAACGCGAGCGGTTTATAGAAGGATGTTTGCAAAATGGATATGAAGAAAAGGTAGCTTCACAGCTTTTCGAATGGATTGTTACTTTTGCCGATTATGGTTTTAATAAGAGCCATTCAGTTGCCTATAGTAAAATTGCTTATACCCTCGCTTACTTAAAAGCAAACTATCCAGCACATTTTTTTGCCCAGTTATTAACGACTTCAGTCTCTGAAGATTATAAAAAGCGAAGTCGTTACATCCAAGAAGCAAAGCGTTTTGGAATTTCTCTTTTTCCTCCTTCGATTAATCGTAGTTTTGCTGCTTTTACTGTAGAAGGACGTAATATTCGTTTTGGTCTTTTGGCGATTAAAGGGATTGGATATGAAACGGTTCAACAAATAATCGAAAAGCGTAAAGAAAAGCCTTTTAAAAATTTATTCGATTTCGTCCAAAGGGTAAAAATTAAACGGAATGCTTTAGAGACACTGATTTTAGCTGGCGCTTTCGATGAAACGTATAAAAATCGCGCAAGTCTACTTGCCTCGATTACGCCGGCACTAGAACGAGCAGAATTATTCGGCGATTACGGAGAGGGTGCTCTTTTCAAAGATTCATTACAAATGAAAGCAAGTTATATCGATATGGAAGACTTCTCAATTATGGATAAATTAGCTGATGAACAAGAGTTGCTAGGCACATACGTTTCTGCTCACCCACTAAAGGAAAACCGTGCACTCCTTACAAGTCGCTATTATCGAACGATTGATACGTCGCAACGATTACAAATAGGAGCTATCGCCCGATTAGTCGTTCATGTGCAACGTATTCATAAAATTCGTACCCGGCGAGGAGATTCGATGGCCTTTGCAACGATTACTGATGAGACAGGAGAAATGGAAACTGTTATTTTTTCCGACGTTTGGCGACATATTCATCCGTTTTTTGAGGAAAATAAATTTTATGAAATTCAAGGCCGAATCTCTGAAAGAAAAGGTAAACGCCAACTAATCATTCAAAACGTCAATCCGTTTTCCTTAAAAGATATACAAGATTCATCGGAAGGCTATCTTTACCTCCGTATCGAACAGCATAATCACCATGAGGTACTCGAAATTTTGCGCCAAATAGCCGATATGTATCGGGGAAATACGAAGGTGATCGTCCATGATGCCCGAACGAAAGAAACATATAAATTAAGCAATCAATACGCTCTTTACTACAATGATGCGTGTAGAGAAAAATTAATTTCCTATTTTGGAACTAAAAATGTTGTATTTAGATGATAAAAATTATATGATTAAACGTAAAATAAAAAATCTAGGGGAATAGATGTAATCTAACTTGTTCCCCTCGTAGTTTCGTCTGAAAATTTTGATAATTCAATCAAAAGATAGACAAAAGTTTGAATAGTAAGAATTTTCATATATAATTAAAATATTAACTAGAGACGACTATGGGTGGAGCATAATAGATTTACATGGAAGTAAAGGAGAGCGGAATGAATGTCAAAGTTAAGAGATGAAGCATTACATGTGCATCGAATTCACGAAGGAAAAATCGAAATAAAATCGAAAGTTCCACTGCGTAATGCCGATGATTTAAGTTTAGCGTATTCACCTGGGGTGGCAGAACCGTGTAAGGAAATCCATGCGAACCCTCGCAGGTCTTATGATTATACAATGAAAGGGAACATGGTTGCGGTTGTAAGTGATGGGACAGCAGTTTTAGGCCTTGGTGATATCGGAGCTGATGCAGCATTACCAGTTATGGAAGGAAAGGCTGTGTTGTTTAAAGCTTTTGCTGGTGTCGATGCCTTTCCGATTTGTTTAAACACAAAAGACATCGACGAAATTGTCCGAACCGTAAAACTATTAGAGCCGACTTTCGGTGGTGTCAACTTAGAAGATATCGCAGCGCCGAACTGTTTTATAATTGAAGAACGACTAAAAAAAGAAACACGTATTCCAATTTTTCACGACGACCAACACGGAACGGCAATTGTCACGGTCGCTGGTTTAATGAATGCATTAAAGTTAGTCGGTAAATCCTTTAATGAAATTAAAGTAGTCGCAAACGGTGCCGGTGCAGCTGGAATTGCAATTATTCGTCTTTTAGAAAACTTCGGTGTAAAAGAAATTGTAATGTGTGATTCCCAAGGAGCGATTTACGAGGGAAGGCACCGCCGAATGAACGAAGTGAAAGAAATCGTAGCGAAAAAGACGAATCCAAAAGGGTTAAAAGGCTCTTTAGATGATGTAATTGAAGGTGCAGATGTGTTTATTGGTGTATCGGTAGGCGGTGCGCTAACGGAAGAAATGATTCATAAAATGAACCGAGACCCAATCGTATTTGCAATGGCAAATCCGGAACCAGAGATTACACCAGAAGAAGCGAAAGAAGCCGGAGCTAAAGTGATCGGGACAGGACGCTCCGATTATCCAAACCAAGTAAATAATGTACTAGCGTTTCCGGGGGTTTTCCGAGGTGCTTTAGATGTACGTGCAACGAGAATAAATGAACGGATGAAAATGGCAGCTGTTGAGGCAATTGCTTCTTTAATTTCTGAAGAAGAATTAAATGAGGAATATGTAATACCGGCTCCCTTTGATTCAAGGGTTGCACCAGCCGTTGCAAAACGTGTAGCCCAGGCTGCGATCGATACCGGAGTAGCACGGATTCAACCAGACCCTGAAGAAATAGCAGAGAAAACACGCCGTTTAAGTAGTTTACAATAAAGGTCTATACGTATAAAAAGAGCGAATCGTTGCATACAATTAAGATGATTCGCTCTTTTTTTATAGATAATTAGTAGAAATTCAATTATTTTTAAAGTATAGTTAAACGTGGGATGATAATTAGCACATATTAACAGACATAAAAGTTTTTTATATTGAAACAAACGTATGTCGATTGTTGAAGGAGGGAACATCCTTGTTTAAACGTATTTTCTCCCGTGAAAAAAATCAAAAAGTAATTCCAGATGAGAAATCGAAACAAGATATTCCGGCTGGCTTAATGACAAAATGTGAAAATTGTAATGAAATATATTATCGAAAAGAAATGGAAAAAAATTTATTCGTTTGTCCAAATTGCGATTACCATCATCATATGCGCGCTCACAAACGAATTAAACGACTTCTCGATGAAGGTAGCTTCGTAGAATGGGATGAGAATTTATTAACAACAAACCCTTTAGATTTCCCAGACTACCTAGAAAAAATCGAGCAAGACCAACAAAAAACGAAATTAAAAGAAGCAGTCGTTACTGGAAAAGGAACCCTTGATGGGGTAGAAGTCGCGATTGCAGTAATGGATTCACGCTTCCGTATGGGAAGTATGGGTTCTGTCGTCGGGGAAAAAATTGCCCGAGCGATTGAAAATGCCCGTAAAGAAAAGTTACCTTTCATTATATTTACTGCCAGTGGAGGAGCCCGAATGCAAGAAGGAGTTATTAGCCTAATGCAAATGGCGAAAACCTCAATGGCAATAAAACGTTTCTCCGATGAAGGTGGTTTTATGATCTCAGTAATGACCCATCCGACTACGGGTGGAGTTACCGCAAGTTTTGCCTCTTTAGGAGATTATAACTTCGCTGAGCCGAAAGCGTTAATCGGTTTTGCTGGAAGACGAGTTATTGAACAGACGACGCGGGAAAAATTACCAAAGGACTTCCAGACCGCTGAATTTTTACTTAAACATGGACAACTTGATAAAATCATCCATCGTCATAAGATGAAAGAACTTTTAAGCACTTTAGTTCGTATGCATAAGCGGGATGGCGAAGGAGTAACGAAGCCGTTTTTCTCCCTTCAAGGAGGCGAGGACGAATGAGACATATTTTAGACTTTGAAAAGCCAATTTACAATTTACGTGAACAAATAAATGAATTGAGCAAAGTGTCTGTCGATAGTGATATTAATTTAGAAGAGGAAATCGCTACATTAGAAAGACGGCTCGCTCGTTTGGAAAAGGATATTTATACGAATTTACGTCCGTGGAATCGCGTGCAGATAGCTCGTCATCAACTCCGACCGACGACTCTTGATTACATCCAATTATTGTTCGATGACTTTATTGAGTTTCATGGAGACCGTTTTTACGGTGATGATGCGGCGATTATTAGTGGTGTTGCTTATTACCACGGCAATCCGATTACAATCGTTGGACATCAACGAGGTAAGAACACGAAAGAAAATATTGCGCGAAATTTTGGAATGCCTCATCCAGAAGGATATCGTAAAGCGATGCGTCACATGAAGTTAGCGGAAAAATATCGCCGTCCTATCGTTACATTTATCGATACGAAAGGTGCAGAGCCGGGTAAAGAAGCGGAAGAGCGTGGTCAAAGTGAGGCAATCGCTTATAATTTGAAGGAAATGTCAGGATTAAAAGTACCGATTATATCTATTGTAATCGGTGAAGGTGGAAGTGGTGGCGCTCTTGCTTTAGGAATCGGAAACCATATCCATATGCTTGAGAACTCTACATATTCCGTTATTTCACCAGAAGGGGCAGCTTCAATTCTATGGAAAGATGCGACACAATCGGAAAAAGCAGCCGAATCGATGCGTATAACGGCTCAAGATTTAAAAGAGTTAGAGATTATCGATGAAATTATTCCTGAACCGTTAGGGGGCGCTCATCGAGATGTAGAACAGCAAGCAAGCCATATCGATGAAGTATTGACGAAGTCGCTTTTACACTTTGCTGAATATACACCAGAAGCGCTCTTAGAAGACCGTTGGCGTAAATATAGCCAAATAGGTGAATTTATCGAGGAGTGAAGGGAAAAGGTTGACGATTGTCAACCTTTTCGTCATTTCATTCGTTAATTGTATGGTCTAAACGATATAAAGTTGGTCATATTAATCCTGTTTTGCAAAAGTGTTATAGCAGAAAGCATCATAATGAGGTGTTAAAATGGGGAAAATAGGAGTATTAACAAGTGGCGGTGATGCACCAGGAATGAACGCTGCCATTCGAGCAGTCGTTCGTAAAGGGATTGCTAAAGGTTATGAAGTTTATGGGATTTATTATGGTTATGAAGGGTTGATTAAGGGAACGATTAAACCGATGGAAGTTGGCACAGTCGGAGATATCATCCATCGTGGAGGGACCTTTTTGTATTCAGCAAGAAGTGAAGCCTTTCGAACGAAGGAAGGACAGCGGCAGGCTGTCGAACAGTTGACTAAACACGGCATTGAATATGTCGTTGTAATCGGCGGAGATGGCTCGATTCGTGGTGCCCAAGCATTAATGGAACACGGAATATACGTCGTTGGGGTTCCAGCGACAATTGATAACGATATTTACGGTATCGACTATACAATTGGCTTTGATACGGCTTTAAATACCGTTATTGAATCTGTAGATAAAATTCGTGATACGGCAACTTCTCATGAAAGAACGTATGTTGTCGAAGTAATGGGAAGAGATGCGGGGGACTTAGCTCTTTACGCAGGGTTAGCAGCCGGAGCAGAGAGCATCATTATCCCAGAAAAAGAGACCCCTTTTGAAGATGTAATCGAACGACTAAATAACGCCAGAAAACGAGGAAAGAAACATAGTATTATTATTTTAGCCGAAGGAGTTGGAGACGGAACAGTTTACGCTCGAAAGATTGAACGAAAAACCGGTGATGAAACGAGAGTAACGGTTTTAGGCCATATCCAGCGGGGTGGCTCCCCCTCGGCGCGGGATCGCGTCCTTGCAAGCACTTTAGGGGGGATGGCAGTAGACCTAATTGAACAAAAGAAAAATGGACAAATTGTCGGTTACCGTAACAATAAACTCATTGCCCAACCAATCGAAACAGTTCTGCAAGAAAGTCATTCGATTAACGAAGCAATGTATACATTATCAAAAGACTTATCTTATTAGATGAATTTGGAGGGACATAGTCGTGCGAAAAACAAAAATTGTTTGTACAATCGGACCAGCATCGGAGGATTATAATACATTAAAACAACTAATTGAAAATGGAATGGACGTAGCTCGGTTAAACTTTTCTCACGGTGATTATGAAGAACATAAAGAACGAATCGAAAGGATTCGAAACGTTTCAGAAGAGCTCGATACACCGGTTTCAATTTTAATCGACTTACAAGGCCCTGAAATTCGGACTCGGTCATTCGAAGGTGGTGAAGCTACCCTTTCAGAGGGGGAGACAGTCTACATCACGATGGAAGATATCGTTGGAACGAAAGAGCGTTTTTCCGTTACTCACGAAGGGCTAATTTACGACGTCCAAGAAGGTTCAATTATTTCTTTAGATGACGGACTCATTCAATTGGAAGTTGAATCAATTGATTTAGATAAAAAAGAAATAAAAGCAAAAGTTTTAAATAGCGGTGTCATTAAAGATAAAAAAGGAGTAAATATTCCAGATGCTCACGTTAATTTACCAGCATTAACCGAAAAGGATAAACAAGATATTTTGTTTGGGATTCAGCAAGGTATCGATTTTATCGCAGCTTCCTTCGTTCAAGATCAACAAGACGTCATTACGATTCGTAAAATGTTGGACAAAAATGGTGGCGAGCAAATCCAAATAATTTCTAAGATTGAAAATCGTCGTGGTGTTGAACAGTTCGATAAAATTTTAAAAGCTAGTTATGGTATTATGGTGGCAAGGGGCGACCTCGGAGTGGAAATACCCCCAGAAGAAGTACCTCTCGTTCAAAAGGATTTAATCGAGCGTTGTAATTTAGTTGGAAAACCAGTTATTACAGCAACCCAAATGCTCGATTCAATGCAGTGGGATCCCCGCCCAACTCGTGCAGAGGCCTCGGATGTTGCCAATGCCATTTTAGACGGAACCGATGCAATTATGCTTTCAGGAGAAACAGCCGCTGGCGATTTTCCTGTCGAAGCAGTAAAAATGATGAACGAAATTGCTTTAAAAGTTGAACCAGCAATCGACCGGGAAACGTTATTCCGTAAACAAAGTAAATTAGAAGTCGTTACGATTACGGATGCGATTAGTCAATCTGTCACAAATGTAGCATCCAATTTAGATGTTAGTGCAATTATTACACCGACAGAAAGTGGACATTCTGCACGTATGGCTGCGAAATATCGTCCGAACGTTCCAATTATCGCAATTACATTTTCGAAAGAAGTACTCCGTCGCTTAACTCTCGTTTGGGGAGTATATCCAATTATTAGTGGTGATGCTAGTTCGACGGATGAGTTGTTAGATATCGCGGTCAATAAAGGTTTAGAGACAAAATTGTTTGAACGAGGCTCGAAGGTAATTATTACAGCTGGGGTACCGGTAGGTGTAAGTGGTACGACGAACATGCTTAAAGTTCATGTGATTGGAAATGTTATAACAAAAGGGATCGGAATCGGCCGACACTATGCTTACGGTCGAGCAATCGTGGTAAAGGATGCCGCGGAAGCAAATCGACGTGTTGAGGAAGGTGATATTATAGTCACAGCATCAACAAACAAAGATATGATCCCTGCAATTCGTAAGGCAGGCGGAATTGTGGCAGGTGAAGGCGGAATTACTTCTCATGCAGCAGTCATCGGGCTAAGTTTAGGTGTACCCGTCGTCGTCGGTGTAAAAGATTATGAAAAAATCCCTGATAATGAAATGATTACGATTGATGGAGGAACCGGTAATATCCACCAAGGTTATGCAAGTGTCTTGTAAAGAAGTATTGGGCAGGCTTCATTTCTGCCCAAACTCTTAAAAGAAAGGTGATTTAGTTTGACGATTTGGTTATTGCTTATATTTATTGTTATTCCGGCAATTGAAATTACACTTTTTATATGGACGGGAAGTCACATCGGTGCTCTATCAGTCTTTCTCTTAATTATTTTAACAGGTGTATTAGGTACGTTAATCGTTCGCTTTGAAGGAATGGAAACGTGGCGTCGTGCCCAACATTCTTTAGCTAAAGGTGATTTACCAAAAGATGAACTGTTCGATGGTATATGTATTTTAATCGGTGCAGTCTTATTAATCACACCAGGCTTTTTCACCGATGTACTTGGCTTTTTAATCGTTTTTCCATTAACACGAAAGCCTTTTACGAAGTTACTAAAATATTTTGTCGCAAAACAAATCGCGAAGGGGACGATTATTTTTCGCCGTTGGTAATTAAGGTTAACTTAATCGTCCCGCATAAATAAACTTATACAACAAATGAAAAATGTTAGCGTGATATAAGCTACTTAATAAGATGAGGAGTATCGGTGATAACAGTAAGCCAATTGCACCGAACAATTTCATCGCTAGAAAAAGAATAACAATCGTCACTAGAGGATGTAAGCCGAGGTTTCCTGCAAGAAGTCTCGGCTCTATAAATTGTCGCAAAATAACTAATCCAATGTATAAAGACGTAAGTTGAATCGTCTCAATGTAATCGCCAGAGAAAAATAAATAACAAATCCAAGGAATTAACAAAAGTCCAATCCCGACGTATGGAATAAGATCGACAACGATTATTAAAAAGGCGATGATTAAAGGATGTTCGAAACGAAATAAAAGTAAATATATAAACGTCAGGATACCGGTAATGAATGCAATCATAAAATGAGCTTTTACAAGCCCAATGACAGAGCGTTTCGTTGCAAGTTTAATATTTCGAGCTAATTGAGTAATTGGCTTTGGAATAAATCGGTTTAGAAGGACAGTAATTTTCTCATAATCTTTTGTCATAAAGTACGTCGCAAACAAAATAAAGAAAAATATAAGCGAAAGCTGGACGAAGGAAGTTAGAAAGTTAGTCGTTATTTTCATACTTTGTTGTAAAATTGGTGTTACGTTTTCAATTATTTTCTCACTAATAAATTGGGCGATTGTCCCTTCATAAATCGATAATGGAAAAATAAGGTTGATTCGTTCGACAATCGGTAGCACAATTGATTGTTCAAATTGATAAAATAAATGGTGAAGATTTTTTACATACGTCGGCACGTAACTAAAAAGTTGTGTCAATTCTTCATACAATTGTTTTACGGCAAAAAAACTCGTTACCATCGATATACAAAAAAATAGAAAGATTGCAAACATCGTTGCTAAACCCCGATGAATCCCCCATTTTTTCCGTAATAAGGAAACAAAAGGTTGTAATAAAATACTTATAATAAAAGCGATTAAAAAAGGATAAAAATATACGACTGATATGTAACTAAGAAAGCTAACGATTCCTATTAAACTAATAACCGTAAGTAAACGGATTAATTGTCCTTTCCATGAGTTGTCCACTTTTATCCCTCAAATCTACTATATAATTGAAGTTTTTTCCTACTACTCTTTTATATGACTGAAAGCACTTCAATAGAAGGGTACTGAGGCAATAAAATCATGAAAAAAGGGTGAATTTTTTGTGAATCATTCATGACGAATACCTTTCAATTCACTTTATTGTCAAAATCCTATATAATACCTTTTAGAGATAAAGAAAAATTATCAATATATGTTCATGTAGTTTGAGTTTAATTTAAAAAGGAGAGATAAGATATGACAGCAACAAAAGGACTTGAAGGAGTTGTCGCTACTGAATCATCAATTTGTTCTATTATTGATGACCAGCTAGCTTATGCAGGGTATAGAATAGATGATCTAGCTGAAAACGCATCCTTTGAAGAAGTCATTTATTTGTTATGGAATCGTGAACTCCCGAACGAAGAACAGTTAAACGAACTTCGCTCTCAATTAGCTAATGAAATGGAAGTACCAGAGCCTGTAATCGATCATTTAAGATCTTATGATTTAACGAAGGTTCACCCGATGGCAGCTTTACGAACAGCGATTTCCCTACTTGGACTTTATGATGAAGAAGCTGAAGTAATGGACCCAGAAGCGAACAAGCGTAAAGCAATCCGCTTACAAGCTCGTGTGTCAACGATTGTAACGGCTTTCTCACGTCTCCGTCAGGGTAAAGAGCCAGTTAAGCCTAGAAAAGATTTAACTTTTGCTGAGAACTTTATTTACATGTTAAATGGTAAAGAGGGAGAACCAATTGAAGTAGAAGCAATCGATAAAGCCCTAGTACTCCATGCAGATCATGAATTAAACGCATCTACATTTACTGCACGGGTATGTGTTGCAACCTTATCCGACGTTTACTCAGGAATTACATCAGCAATCTCTGCCTTGAAAGGGCCTTTACACGGTGGAGCAAACGAGCAAGTAATGGCAATGTTGACAGAGATTGGCGAAGAAGAAAACGCTATCCCTTATGTAAAAGATAAATTGGCGAAAAAAGAAAAGATTATGGGAATGGGACATCGTGTATACCGTAAAGGTGACCCACGTGCGAAATTTTTAAAAGAAATGTCAAAAGAATTAACAAAATTACGTGGCGAAGAGAAATGGTATAGAATGTCTGTGAAAATTGAAGAATACATTAAAGAAGAAAAAGGTTTACCAGCGAACGTCGATTTTTACTCAGCTTCAGTCTATCATAGCTTAGGTATTGATCATGACTTGTTCACACCGATTTTCGCGGTAAGCCGTATGTCAGGATGGTTAGCACATATTTTAGAACAGTATGACAATAACCGCTTAATCCGTCCACGTGCTGATTACACGGGATATTCTTTACGCGAATTCGTCCCAATTGATGAACGTTAATAGCGTAAATGACAATATCGACATACAAACGATAGCCGGTTTTACCGGCTATTCGTTTGATAAAAATAAATAAGTACCATAATAGTTACTACATGAATAAGTTTGTAGTCTAGTTGCTTCATCCGGAAGGTTTCATACCAAAGATGAACGAAGTTATGCTATACTAAAAGTTGGTTAATTTACCAATGCGACGAAATAGAGATGAGAATCGCTTAAAGGGTGGCAAACTTACGGGAATCTTTGTGAAAGTTTTCTCAAATAATATTCTTTTAATATTTTAGGAGGTATTATAGAATGACTAATAAAATTACGATAGAAAATGGGAAGTTGAATGTGCCTGATCAACCAGTGATTCCATTTATCGAAGGAGATGGAACAGGACCAGACATTTGGGCAGCAGCAAGCCGTGTACTAGACGCAGCGGTTGAAAAAGCCTACGATGGCAAGCGAAAAATCCAATGGAAAGAAGTTTTAGCAGGGGAAAAAGCATACAACGAAACTGGCGAATGGCTTCCACAAGAAACATTAGACGTAATCGATGAATATAAAGTGGCAATTAAAGGTCCTCTTACGACACCAGTTGGCGGTGGTTTCCGTTCATTAAACGTTGCTCTTCGTCAAGAGTTAGATTTATACAACTGCTTACGACCAGTTCGACACTACGAGGGTGTACCATCACCGGTAAAACATCCTGAATTAGTAGATATGGTTGTTTTCCGTGAGAACACTGAAGATATTTATGCAGGAATCGAATGGAAACAAGGAACACCAGAAGCGAAGAAAGTAATCGACTTTTTACAAGATGAAATGGGAGTAGAAAACATTCGTTTTCCAGAAACTTCAGGAATCGGTGTTAAACCAATCTCTGAAGAGGGGACGAAACGTCTCGTTCGTGCTGCGATTCAGTATGCTCTCGATGAAAATCGCGAAAGTGTAACCCTCGTTCATAAAGGGAATATTATGAAGTTTACAGAAGGTGCCTTCAAAGAGTGGGGTTACGAAGTTGCTGAAGAAGAATTCGGCGATAAAGTATTTACTTGGGCAGAATACGATCGTATCGTTGAAAAAGAAGGAAAAGACGCAGCAAATAAAGCACAAGAAGAAGCTGAAAAGGCTGGTAAGATTATTGTTAAAGACGCAATTGCTGATATTTTCCTACAGCAAATCTTAACTCGTCCGGCTGAGTTCGACGTCGTAGTTACAATGAACCTAAACGGTGACTACATCTCTGATGCATTAGCTGCTCAGGTTGGTGGAATCGGAATCGCACCGGGAGCGAATATTAACTACGATACAGGACATGCAATTTTTGAAGCGACTCATGGTACAGCTCCTAAGTATGCTGGTTTAGATAAAGTTAACCCATCATCGGTTATTTTATCCGGGGTATTAATGTTAGAGTATATGGGTTGGCATGAGGCTGCAGACTTAATTACAGACTCGATGAATAAGACGATTTCATCACAAGTCGTAACTTATGACTTTGCACGCTTAATGGATAACCCAACAGAGGTTAAGTGCTCTGAGTTTGCTGATGAGTTAATTAAAAATATGGAATAAGATATACGTATGAAAGGGCGGATGAACGGGATGAAACGTAAAAAGATATCAATCGTCGGTTCCGGATTTACCGGAACGACGACCGCTCTAATGCTGGCGCAAAAAGAGCTCGGCGATATCGTTTTAGTCGACTTACCTGAAGCAGAAAGCACAACAAAAGGAAAAGCATTAGATATGCTCCAGTCGACACCGATTTTTGGTTACGATGTATCGATTGTTGGAACAGCGAATTATGAAGAAATTTCTGGATCAGATATTGTCATTGTTACAGCAGGCATCGCCCGTCGCCCAGGAATGAGTCGTGATGATTTAGTGACGACGAATGCCAATATTATAAAAGCTGTAGCAAAAGAAATTAAAACTTATGCAAAAGATGCTTATGTAATTGTTCTTTCAAATCCAGTCGATGCCATGACCTATACGATGTATAAAGAGACCGGTTTTCCAAAAGAACGGGTTATCGGACAATCTGGAGTTTTAGATACAGCACGCTATCGTACTTTTATTGCCGAAGAATTAAATGTTTCTGTAAAAGATGTCACAGGCTTTGTCCTTGGTGGCCATGGCGATGATATGGTACCTCTTATTCGCTATTCAGCTGTAGGAGGCATTCCAGTAGAAAATTTAATTGAAAAAGATCGCCTCGATGAAATAATTGAGCGAACTCGCAAAGGTGGTGGCGAAATCGTCGAACTTTTAGGTAATGGTAGTGCATATTATGCACCCGCAGCCGCTTTAGTCGAAATGACCGAAGCAATTGTAAAAGATCAACGACGAATTTTACCAGCAATCGCCCACCTAGATGGACAATATGGTTTATCAAATATGTACTTTGGAGTGCCGGTAATTCTCGGTGGCGACGGAATCGAAAAGGTAATCGAACTCGATCTAAATGAAGATGAACAAAAAGCGTTAGAAAAATCAGCCCGATCTGTTCGAGATGTCTTAGACGTATTATCTTATAACTAAAATTATATAATAGATGAGGAAACGTAGATGGGACTAAACGTTCTATCTACGTTTTTCCATGTGAAATCATCTAAATCAATTCTCATGACTACGTAATTAGTAACTTATTTCTTCCAAAATGTTGAATTAAACAATCTTTATAACGTATAATTGGAGTAAGGATATGATTACTTTTAGATAGTGCAACTAGTAATAATTTATATTACAAACAAATGATAACGCTTACATAAAAGGGGAGGATACATGTCTAAGGAGAAAGTCGCAGCACTTCAGCTAAAGCCAAAAATCGGGGATCTTGAAGCCAATTTAAAAGCCTGTGAACGGCTAGCGATTGAAGCCGGAGAAAAAGGAGCAAAATGGATTATTTTACCGGAATTTTTTACGACTGGAATGGCTTTCGAACCGAAAATTGTCGATGCAATTCAAAGGAAGGATGGCCCGGCACTACAATTATTAAAAGATATTGCAAAAAAGTATGATGCTTATGTCGGCGGGTCTTTTCTTCTGCGTGATGAAGACGGAGAAGTACGAAATGCGTTTTTCTTATGCAATAAAGATGGGGTGATTGGTAGACATAATAAAGACCTTCCAACGATGTGGGAAAATTGCTTTTACGTTGGAGGGCATGATGACGGACTTATCACGGTAGATGATCAAACGATTGGCGTCTCTTTATGCTGGGAGTTTATGCGCTCGCAAACCGCTCACCGATTACGTAATCGAGTCGATTTAATTGTCGGGGGAAGTTGTTGGTGGAGTATACCTGCTTGGTTTCCTAAAACGGTTACTAATCGCTGGGAAAGACAAAATGAGGCGACAGCTTTAGCAAGTGTTCATACATTTGCCCCATATGTCGGTGCACCGATTATACATGCATCTCATATCGGACAGCTTCAAAGTAAATTACCTTGGATGCCAATTTCTTATAAGGGACATTATGAGGGGGCAACGATGATTGTCGATGCTAAGGGGAACGTCATTGCAAAACGCACGCGCCAGGAAGGAGAGGGAATTGTTACAGCATATATCAATATAGGAAGAACAGAACCCGAAAAGGAAATTCCCGATTCGTACTGGCTTCATTCACGGGGCCCGCTTCCGGCGCTCAGTTGGACGTATCAACGTTGGCACGGACAACGGTGGTATCGTAATAATGTTGCCCAATAACCTATAGTTTTGAAATTATAATTATTTTTAAACTATAAAAACAAATATAAATAACATACGAGTAAGTCTGAATTAATTTAATTAAGTTTGAAACAATTTAAGGGGGAGTTGTTTATATGGCTTTTTTTCAAAGTATTTATCGAATCTATTGCCGGATTTACCAAGCGGTAGCAAAAATTATTATTTTATTATTACCTTGGCGTGAACCGGAATTATTAGAGGGTGAAAACAGTTTATTACATTTACCTAATTTATTAAAAAGAGAAGGTGTATTAAAGCCTCTGATAGTTACGGATAAAGGAATTGTGGAAGTAGGTTTAATGGAGCCTTTACTTGAAAGATTAGAAGAAGAAGGGATTCGTTATACGATTTACGACGGTACGGTACCGAATCCGACGATTGATAATATTGAAGAAGCTGTAAGTTTATATTATAAAAATAATTGTGATGGAATAATTGCCTTTGGAGGGGGATCTCCTATCGATTGTGCGAAGTTAACGGGGGCTCGCATCGTAAAACGTCGTAAAAAAGTAGAAAAAATGCACGGCTTGTTTAAAATCTTAAAGCGCCTCCCACCTCTTTTTGTCGTACCTACCACAGCAGGAACAGGAGCAGAAGCGACGTTAGCTGCAGTATTCACAAATAGTGAGACGAATGAGAAATTCCCAGTGATGGATATTTCCATCATTCCTCATTTTGCTGTGCTCGACCCGTTACTTACATTAAAACTACCACCCCATATTACGGCTGAGACAGGTATGGATGCCTTAACTCATGCAGTCGAAGCTTATATTGGTCGTAGCAACACGAAAAATACAGAAAAATGGGCAATTGAAGCGACGAAGCTAATTTTCGATAACATTTACGAAGCATATTCAAATGGTGATAATATCGAAGCACGGAAAAATATGCAAAAAGCCTCTTATTATGCAGGTGCTGCCTTTACACAAGCATTTGTTGGCTATGTTCATGCCTTAGCTCATGCAATAGGAGGCTTTTATAATCTATCCCACGGTTTATTAAATGCCGTTCTTTTACCTATTGTTCTCGAGTATTATGGTGAATCTGTTTATAAGCCCTTAGCAGAGTTAGCCGAAGCAATAGGAATAGCAGAAAATGGAGATTCTGATAAAGAGAAAGCAGAGAAATTTATTAGAAGAATTCGTCATTTAAATAAACAAATGGTGATACCAAAAACAATACTAGCTATTCAAGAAAAAGATATCCCTTTGCTTGTTAAACGAGCCCTTCGAGAAGCAAATCCTTTATATCCGGTCCCTAAAATTTTGTTCGAGAAAGATATGGTAAGTATATTGCAAGCTGTAAGAGGATGATGAAGCGGTGATGGAGCAAATAGTTTTAGTAAAAATTTACAGATATTTTACAATACTCCTGTTCCCTTTTCTTTTATTCTCTTTAAAATATAGGTAAAGGGATATTTTCAAGGAAAAGGAGAGGTAGTTTGGAGCGAACAGTATTAATTGTAGAAGATGAACCGTCGATTGTCACCCTACTACAATATAATTTGAAACAACACCATTTTAAAATTGATGTCGCTTCTAATGGACTCGAGGCGATCCAGAAGGTAAATCAGAAAAGCTATGATTTAATTATTTTAGATGTGATGTTACCTGAAATAGATGGAATCCAAGTATGTAAGTACATTCGAAATGAACAAGCCTTGACACCGATATTGATGATCACCGCTCTTAATCAAGAGGAAGATATGATTAAAGGTTTAAATAGTGGTGCCGATGATTATATGACAAAGCCTTTTAGTCCAAGGGAATTAGTGGCGAGAATCCAAGCCTTGCTGCGACGTGCTAAGGCACAACAAGCTAATCAAGCGGAAGAAGAAAGTGTAATGGTAGGGGAACTAAAGGCCTTTCCAGAGAAGTTTGAAGTTTATTTACGAGAGGAACAATTAAAGTTAACGCGGAAGGAATATGAATTATTAATATACTTAATGCGCCATAAAGAGCTCGTTCTCTCTCGGGAGCAATTATTAAATGAAGTTTGGGATTATGAAGTAGCTGGCGATACAAGGATTGTCGATGTGCATATTGCGAGATTGCGGCAAAAAATAGAGGAAGATAATACACAACCAAAATATATCCAAACGGTACACGGTTTTGGATATAAAATTACATCCCCTATCTAAAGGTGTTAATAAAATCCTTAAACGCATGGAGAAAGCGTAGTCTTTGCTCCATGCTTTTTTTATTTATTAATACCTATCCTTTTATAAATTATCCCAATCTATAACAAGTTAAAATAAATAGACTTACTTGGCTAAGAAACTAGCCTTTACAATTTTGAAAGGAAATTTACAATTCTTTAACATCCTTTACATATAGGATTTACAAGTCTTTTTTATACTTAACATGTAGTAAAAATTAAGGTTTAGGAGGATGGTTATGAAGTTGAGAAAGTTTTTATTTGCTTGTATTTTAGCTTCATTATTCGTTATTGCTGTTGGTTGTCAGGAAAGTGACGAGGAGGCTGCTACAGAAGGAGGAAAGGACGGGGAAGACCAGAGCGAAAACCTTTCTGGTGATGTCGTGATCGATGGTTCTGGAACCGTATATCCTTTGATGGCAAAGCTTGCAGAGGAATATATGGTTAACGAGGGTCAGGAAGTATCGGTAGAAGTGAGTCGTTCGGGAACGAGCGCTGGTTTTAAGAAGTTTTTAGTTGAAAATGGAACGGACTTTAACAATGCTTCGCGAGAAATAAAGGACGAAGAACAAGCTCTAGCAGAGGACTTAAATTTAGAAGTAGAAGAGTTTAAAGTAGCCCTTGATGGATTAACCTTCGTCATTAACAAAGATAACGACTGGGCTACAGAGATGACAGAGGAAGAATTAAAGGAAATCTTCCTAGCTAGTAGTTCTATTGAAAAATGGTCTGATCTCCGTGAAGATTGGCCCGATGAACCAATAAATACATATGGTCCTAATGAGAACCATGGTACTTATGAGTTTTTCTATGAAAATATTTTAGAGGAAGCAGATTTGAAAGAAGATATTAATTTGCAGCAAGAATATTCTACTTTAGTTAATTTAATTGCGGATGATCAATATGGAATAGCCTTCTTTGGCTATGGTTACTATGCGAGCAATACCGATAGTTTACAAGCGGTAAAAGTAGATTTTGGCGAAGGGCCGGTAGAACCAACTTTAGAAACGATTGCTGAAGATGGTCCTTATGGTAACTTTACTCGTCCAGTGTTCACTTATTTAAATGTTGCCCATGCGAAGGAGAAACCACAAGTGTTAGATTTTGCTAAGTTCGTCTTTGAAAATTTAAACGATTATGCTGGAGAAACAGGTTTTGCTCCATTGCCGGATGAGGAAGTTGAAGAAAGTTTACGTATTCTTGAGGAATTAAAGAACTAATTAAAAAAGGTGCTGATAACATGAGTCGTGAAAAAAACAAACTCTCAGTTCGTCAACTAATTGAAGAAAAAGAAACGCGAAAAAAGTGGCTCTATCGCAAAGAAAAAATGCTACCAATCTTTTTGCTAGTCATGGCGACAACTTCTTTTATCACAACGGTAACTATTGTCGTGATCTTGTTATCAGAATCCTTTCACTTCTTCCGTGAAGTATCTTTTATAGAGTTCTTTACGGGAACCGTTTTAAAGCCGATGAGTCAAAACCCCCAATTTGGTATCGTTCCATTATTGGTTGGTACATTGACGGCAACGGGCATCGCTTTAGCTGTTGCCGTCCCTATCGGCTTATTAACGGCGATTTATTTAAGTGAATATGCTTCTAACCAAGTGAGGAATGTACTCAAACCAACCGTCGAAGTATTAGCGGGTATTCCGACAATCGTTTATGGATTTTTTGCCTTTACCTTTGTAACCCCCTTATTACAACATATATTTCCGGAGCTTGAATCAACGAATATTCTTAGCCCAGGCTTAGTTATGGGCGTGATGATTATTCCTATGGTTGCTTCTCTATCTGAGGATGCGATGCGAGCAGTTCCTCAAGGATTACGGGAAGCAGCCTTAGGTTTAGGCTCCTCTAAATTGGAAGTGACCTTGAAAGTCGTGCTCCCGGCTGCTTTATCTGGTATTGTTGCTTCGATAGTGTTAGCCTTGTCTCGAGCTATTGGGGAAACGATGATCGTCACGATTGCAAGCGGTAGTTCAAAACAATTGAACTTTGACCTAATGTCGTCGATGCAGACGATGACAGCCTATATCGTTGAAGTAACTGGAGGAGACGCTCCTGCAGGTTCTACCCTTTACTATAGTTTATATGCTGTAGCCTTGACCTTGTTTGTCTTTACTTTATTGATGAACATGTGTGCGAATTATATCGCAAATAAACTGCATGAAAAATATTAAAGGAAGTAGTTGAAATGGAATATATGGATGTTTTAATAAGTAAAAGAAGAGGAAAAGTAAGAGTTTGGCTCGATTATGTGGCGAGGTTTGTGACGATGTTAGCTACAGCTTTTAGTGTATTGATGCTCATTCTTTTAATCGTGAGGGTCGTTACAGAAGGTATTCCAGCAATAAATTGGAACTTTTTAACGGGGAGACTATCGACTGATCCAAATACGGCAGGGATTTTAGGAGCAATTTTAGGTACGTTATGGTTGATGGCGGTCGTCACGCCAATTACCTTTTTGTTCGGTGTCTGTACAGCGATTTATTTAGAGTTTTATATGAAGGAAAATCGACTAAAGACAATCCTATCATTAAATATTGCAAATTTAGCTGGAGTGCCCTCCATTGTTTACGGGATTTTAGGGCTAACTCTTTTTGTACGGGGGATGGAGTTAGGTAATGTCGTATTAGCTGGGGGATTAACAATTTCCCTTCTCATTTTGCCTATTGCTATCGTTACGGCGCAGGAAGCGCTTCGGGCGATACCGGCTGATTTAGTGGAAGCGGCCTATGGCATGGGAGCCACAAAGGGCCAAGCGATACAGAGCGTCGTTCTACCCGCAGCCCTACCTAGCATTATGACCGGTTCTATTTTAGCCATTTCCCGGGCAATAGGCGAAACAGCTCCCTTAGTCGTTATAGGTATTCCTACCTTGCTATTACCTCTACCAATGGGTATCTTTGATAAGTTTACTACCTTGCCTATGCAGATTTATTATTGGACTTTAGATTCCGCATTGATTGCAGAGTATGCAAATTTAGCTGCTGCGACTATTATCGTTTTATTAAGCTTGTTACTCGTCTTAAATATCATAGCTGTATTAATTCGAAGACGCTATGAAAAGTATAATCATTAGAAAGAGGGATCAAAATGACAGTGAATGTGAAAGAATTTGTTCCTGTATTAGAAGAAAGCAAGCAGTTTGCCGTATTAGAAGGAAAGAAAGCAAGGTCCGAAGCTATCTATGAAACGAAGGATTTACACGTCTATTATGCTGATGTCCATGCCCTTAAAGGAATTGATCTAACGATTCATAAAAATGAAGTTACTGCCATCATTGGACCATCGGGGTGTGGGAAGTCAACCTTTCTCAAAACATTAAACCGGATGATTGAGTTAAATCCAGGGGTTCGAACCCAAGGAACGATTACGTATAATGGCCAAAGTATTTTTCATCCTTCTGTTAAGGTAGAAGCTTTACGTACCCAAGTCGGTATGATTTTCCAAAAGGCAAATCCTTTTCCTAAAACTATTTATGAAAATGTAGCTTACGGACCTAAGATTCACGGGATAAAAAACAAACAGTTATTAGATGAAATTGTGGAAACGAGTTTACGGGATGCATATTTGTGGGATGAAGTAAAAGATCGATTACACAGCCATGCATATCGATTATCAGGAGGTCAACAACAGCGGCTATGCATTGCAAGAAGTCTGGCAATCGAACCGGAAGTTATTTTAATGGATGAACCTACCTCAGCGTTAGACCCGAAATCGACGATGATGGTAGAAAAGCTTATTAACCATTTGAAAGAGAAATATACAATTGTTATTGTCACTCATAACATGCAACAGGCCCAGCGCATATCTGATCGCACAGCCTTTTTCCTAGATGGGGAAATGATTGAAGTAGAAGATACGGAAACTATTTTCTCTAACCCTTCGGATGAAAGAACAGAACTTTATATTGCTGGTCGCTTTGGCTAAGGAAGAATATCAATCTAGGAAGCTCCCTTTTCACTTTTCAATCAATTCATTGTAAAATAAACATAAAGAGTGATGAAAAGTGAGGGGTAGTATTGGGACTAAGGATTCTCATCGTCGAGGACGAAGCATCGATTGCCACCTTGATTCGATATAATCTAGAGCAGGCAGGTTACAAAACAATTGTTGCTGATAATGGCCGAGAGGTTCTGCAACGGATCAATGAAGAGAAGGTGGACTTCATCGTCCTTGATTTAATGTTGCCAGAAATTGATGGCTTGGAAGTTTGTAGGCAGATACGGAAGACGGGTAATGATGTTCCAATTATCATGTTAACGGCTAAGTCAGAAGAGGAAAGCAAGATAACGGGTCTTCGAGCTGGGGCAGATGATTATTTGACGAAACCTTTTAGTCCTAAGGAGCTCATTGCAAGAATCGAAGCGATTTTACGCCGGACGAACCGACCTTCAAAAGAAGAGGAGGAGGTGCTTCGGGTCGGTGATTTATGGATTTATCCTAAGAGGTTTCGCGCTTATATTCAGGAAGAGCTCCTCGATTTAACAAGAAAGGAATTTGAAGTCCTTGCCTATTTAAGCAAACATAAAGGAGAAATCGTTTCTCGAGAGGAACTTCTTCATGAAGTATGGGGCTATGACTATGCTGGTGATACGCGTACTGTCGATATGCAAGTAAGTCGCCTACGGGATAAAATCGAACAAAATAGTAAAGAACCAAAATATATAAAAACCGTTTGGGGTTTTGGTTATCGAATGGATGATCCAAGATGAAACGATTTTTTTCAAATAAAATAATCACATACAGTGCAATTATGCTCGGTGTATTAATAATCGCTGGAAGTGTGCTATCTCCCTTTGTAACGAACAGCTATATATTATTAGCGATCCTTATTTTTATTTTCTTAATGACGTTAATACTTATTATTTATACGTTTGAAACGTATATTAAACCTTTAAATAAAGTATCTGAAACGATGGATAAACTCCTTGAAGGGAACTATCACGCTCGTATTTCTGGTACACCTAAAGGAGCCGTCAGAGAATTGAGTGAGAAAATTAACCAACTAGCTCGCAATTTAAGTGAGCTTACAATTCAGGAGCAAATTCAAGCAAAACAATTATCGACAGTTATAGAAAATTCTGAAAGTGGACTCGTCTTAATCGATGAAAAAGGCTATATTCATTTAGTTAATAGAAAGTTTATTTCGATGTTTGGAAAGTCGACGAAAGATTATATCGGTTATTTATATTACGACGTATTAGAAAATGAGCAAATTCATCACACCGTACAAAAAATATTTTTACAAGAAGAACATGTTAAAGAGCTTTTTTCCTCTAAATCTTCTACAGAACTTCCGAATTATTATGAAATTGTCGGGGCGCCAATATTTAACGAGAGAAACTTATTAAAAGGGGCTGTTCTCGTTATTTATGATATTACAGAATTTAAACAGCTGGAAGTAATGCGCAAAGACTTCGTTGCTAACGTTTCCCATGAGTTAAAAACACCAATTACATCGATTCGTGGTTTCGCCGAGACATTACTTGACGGGGCGCATAAAGATGAAGATGCTCGGGAACATTTTTTACAAATAATTTTCAAAGAAAGCAAACGAATTCAATTGCTAATTGATGACTTGTTAATTTTATCAAAAATCGAAAAAGACGAACCTAAATTAACGATTGAGACTTTTTACGTCGCGCAATTAATGGAAGAATTGTTACCCCTTTTTACCCAACGGGCAGAACAAGGTGCAATTACATTACATATGTCTATTGACGAGACGGCTCAATTAGAAGCAGACAAAGACAAAGTAAAACAAATATTATTAAATGTTTTTATGAATGCAATTAATTATACACCAGCTGGAGGAAAAGTTTACATCACTGTAAAAGAAAATGCTGATGACGTATTACTGGAAATAGAAGATACAGGAATCGGTATAGAAAAAGAAGCATTGCCACGAATTTTTGAACGTTTCTATCGTGTCGACAAAGACCGTAGCCGAGAAACCGGGGGAACGGGTTTAGGTCTTGCGATTGTAAAACATATTGTCGAAGCCCATCGTGGAAAAATCGATGTAAAAAGTGAAATAGGCGAAGGCTCGATCTTTTCGATTTATTTACCGAAACAAGCCCGTGTGATGCCGTCCAAAAGATAATTAAATATTTATGGACGGCTTTTTTCATTGATGAAATGTAAGCTTTCGATTATTTCTAGCCATTTATGGTAAAATTAAAAGGAAGAATGTTGTAAAAGTATGAAGAAACTTATGCTAGTAACTCTTTTTATAAAGCTTTTAATTTTTTTTAAGGAGGATTTCGATGTCAAAAAAGCTAGTATTAATCGACGGAAATAGTATTCTATTCCGCGCTTTCTATGCACTCCCATTACTCCATAATGATAAAGGTGTTTATACGAATGCGTTATTAGGCTTTACAAATATGTTGCTTAATATTTTAGAAGAAGAAAAACCGACCCACATATTAGTCGCTTTTGATGCGGGAAAAACAACATTTAGACACGAAAAATACAAGGAGTATAAAGGTGGACGACAAAAAACACCTCCAGAGCTTTCAGAGCAATTCCCGCTTTCTCGTAAGCTATTAGAAGCTTTTAACATTCCTCATTATGAACTTGATTTATATGAAGCGGACGATATTATTGGTACGTTAACGAAAGAGGCTGAGGAGGCAAATTGGGAAGTCAAAGTTATTTCTGGTGATCAAGACCTATTACAACTCGTATCCGATCAAGTCACCGTCGATGTAACAAGGCGAGGGATTAGTGAAGTTGAGTCCTATACACCCGATAAATTAGCAGAAAAAATGGAACTATCTCCGGAACAAATTATCGATTTAAAGGCACTGATGGGGGATAGTTCAGATAATATCCCAGGTGTTCCAGGAGTAGGAATAAAAACCGCAACCCGATTATTAAAACAATACGGAACATTAGATAACGTTTATGCCAATCTCGATGAAATATCCGGTAAAAAATTAAAGGAAAACTTAGAAAAACATAAGGAAGCAGCCTATATGAGTCGCGAGCTTGCGACAATTCATCGGGATTCACCTATAACGATTACAAAAGACGATCTCGAGTATGAAGGATACAGGTACGATGATATTTTTGAGCTTTTAAACGAATTAGAGTTCCGTCAAATCTTAAGACGTTTAGATGACGGTTCGACAAGTACATCCGATGAACTAGAGGAGATGACTTTTGAAATCGTCGATGAGATTACCGAATCGATGTTAGGGGACGAAGCATCGTTACATATCGAAATGATCACAGATAACTACCACGAGGCGACGATTGAAGCGATCGGTCTTTCAAATAAAAAGGGAACGTACGTTTTTTCAAAAGAAGTTGCCACTGAATCAGAACTATTTAAAAAGTGGTTAGAAGATGAAACAAAAAGAAAATACGTATACGACGTCAAAGCCCACCGAGTTGCTTTATTGCACGAAGGGATAAAGTTAGAAGGAGTAACGTTCGATTTAATGTTGGCTGCTTATATCGTTAATCCAGCTGACAATAACGACGAAATTCCTGCCATAGCAAAACGTAACGATATTACTTCGATTCATTACGATGAAGAAGTATATGGAAAAGGAGCGAAACTACACGTTCCTGAATTTTCTGAAGTAGCCAATCACGTCGCTCGAAAAACAACTGCTGTATTTCAATTAAAAGATACGTATATCGAACGCCTAAAGGAAAATGAACAGTACGAACTATTTACCGATTTAGAACTCCCGTTAGCGACAATTTTGGCAGAAATGGAGCACCACGGAGTTCAAATTGATATTAATCGGTTAAAAAATATGGGTGAAGAACTCGAAACGCGAATCGATACGATCGAAGCGACAATCCACGAATTAGCCGGTGAAAAGTTTAACGTAAACTCGCCAAAGCAGCTCGGGGTTATTTTATTCGAAAAATTAAACTTACCGGTAATCAAGAAGACAAAAACTGGATATTCAACAGCTGCAGACGTATTAGAAAAATTAGAAGATAAACATGAAATCATTCCACAAATCTTTTTATTCCGTCAACTACGGAAATTACAATCGACATATATCGAAGGTTTACTAAAAGTGATTGATAAAAATACAAATAAAATTCATACCCGCTTTAACCAGGCCCTAACACAGACCGGAAGACTAAGTTCCGTCGAGCCGAATTTACAAAATATCCCGATTCGTCTGGAAGAAGGAAGAAAAATTCGTCAGGCCTTCATTCCATCGAAAGAGGAATGGGTTATTTTTGCAGCAGACTACTCACAAATTGAATTACGAGTCCTAGCCCATATTTCTGGTGATGAAAGGTTAATTAAGGCGTTCAAAGAAGATAAAGATATTCACCGTCAAACGGCAGCTGATGTGTTCCACGTATCTCTTGAAGAAGTAACTTCTAGCATGAGAGAACAAGCTAAGGCCGTAAACTTTGGAATTATTTACGGTATTAGCGATTATGGCTTATCGCAAAATTTAAATATAACACGAAAAGAAGCGAAACAATTTATCGATCAATATTTAACGATTTATCCTAAAGTAAAAGAATATATGGAACGAATCGTTCAAGAAGCGAAGCATGACGGTTATGTTACAACAATAATGAAGCGTCGCCGTTATTTGCCAGAGATTACGAGCCGAAACTTCAATGTCCGAAGTTTTGCCGAACGAACAGCGATGAATACGCCAATTCAAGGAAGTGCAGCCGATATAATTAAAAAGGCAATGATCGATTTACATCGACGATTGAAGGAAGAAGACTTACAAGCAAACATGTTAATGCAAGTCCATGACGAGCTCATTTTGGAAGCTCCGCAAGAAGAAATAGATACGTTGATTGATATCGTTACCGATGTGATGGAAAATACGGTTACGTTAGATGTACCGTTGAAAGTAGATTATACGTACGGCAACAATTGGTACGAAGCCGATTAGAAAGAAACAACAAGGAATAGGAGAAAGTAGTCACAATGCCTGAATTACCTGAAGTAGAAACGATCCGCAAAACGTTATCCCATCTTGTTTTGGATAAACAAATTGAAGATGTATCGATTTACTGGTCGAATATTATCCAATATCCTGAAGATGATGAAGAATTTCGTATAAAAGTGCGCGATGAGCGGATTACAAATATCGCTCGTCGCGGTAAATTTCTATTATTTTATTTAGAAGAATATGTCCTCGTTTCCCATTTACGTATGGAAGGAAAATATAAAATCGTATCGAAAGATGAGCCTCTTACTAAACATACCCACGTCGTCTTTCATTTTACTGATGGGACGGATATGCGTTATGAAGACGTGCGTAAATTCGGTACGATGCACGTATTTCCGATCGGTGAGGAGTTTAAGAAAAAGCCGTTAAACCAACTAGGACCTGATCCTTTTGAAACAACATATACCCCCGAATATGTAAAAGAACGACTTTCAAAAACGAGTCGCACAATTAAGGCAACCTTACTTGATCAGACGATCATCGCTGGTCTTGGAAATATATATGTCGATGAAGTACTATTTTTAGCCAATATTCACCCGGAACGACGGTCCCATACCCTAACCGAGCAAGAAATTGAAACTATTTATATAAAAGCAAAAGAAGTGTTACAACATGCGATTGATTTAGGGGGAACGACGATTCGTTCTTACGTAGATGGTAAAGGGGAAATGGGGATGTTTCAACAGGAATTATATGCCTACGGTCAAGATGGAAAACCTTGCGATCATTGTGGCACTTTAATTGAAAAAATCAAAGTAGCGGGTCGTGGTACCCATTATTGTCCAGAATGTCAATCACTATAGGAGTAAGTTGCTAGTAATCAAACTGTAACAACTTTTAGGCGAAAGACATATTGTGAAAGTAGGAGGGAGCATATGACATTAATTATCGGTCTTACGGGTAGTATAGGAACAGGAAAAAGCACAATCGCAAAAAAATTAATCGAAAGAAACATTCCAGTAATCGATGCGGATTTAATCGCTAGGGAAGTAGTCGAACCGGGTAAAGAAGCCTACGAAAAAATTGTCGAGACGTTCGGTGAAGAGATTTTACAAGAAGATCAAACCCTCGACCGCAAAAAATTAGGCGCCATCGTCTTTGAAGATGAAACGAAACGAAAAGCGCTAAACGAAATCGTCCATCCTGCTATTCGTAAAGAAATGCTTGCACAACGTGATGCTTATATGAAACAAAAAGAACCGTGCGTTGTTCTTGATATCCCACTATTATACGAAAGCAAGTTAACTCATTTTGTCGAAAAGGTAATCGTCGTCTATACGGACCGAGAGGTACAACTAGAACGAATATTAAAACGGGATCATATTACCAAAGAAGAAGCATTGCAACGAATAAATGCACAAATCGATGTAAAGGAAAAGGCAAAATGGGCCGATGCCGTAATTGATAATAACGGAACGATTGAGGAATCTGAACGTCAACTACTTGATATTTTAGCAAACTGGGATGTTTTACCCGAAGACGACAAAAAGACATAAAAATGTAACATAACATTTGTTGACTTCTCTTGTTAAATGTTGAACAATTGATGTAGTCAAAATAACAAGGGATTTATAACATATTTTTTCTCGTTATATGGTATACTGTTTCTTGGCTATAGCACATAACTGTGTAACATATTTTGGGAGGATATAGTAATGGGGAAAACTCGCGTAGCAATTAATGGCTTTGGAAGAATTGGACGAATGGTATTTCGTCAAGCAATTTTAGATGAAAGTTTAGAAGTCGTTGCAATTAACGCTTCTTATCCAGCCGAAACATTAGCTCACTTAATTAAGTACGATAGTGTTCACGGTGTCTTCGACGGTGAAGTCGAAGCAACTGAACAAGGATTACGAGTTAATGGGCAGGACATTTTACATTGCGATTCACGTGAACCAGAAAAACTACCATGGGAAGCAAATGATATCGATGTCGTCATCGAAGCAACAGGTGTCTTTAACTCTAAGGAAGGAGCAAGCCGTCACTTAGATGCCGGGGCGAAGAAAGTTGTCCTCACTGCTCCGGGCAAAGACGTCGATAATACGATCGTTTTAGGTGTTAACGACGATACCTTTAATGCCGATGAGCATACGATTATTTCCAATGCTTCATGTACGACAAACTGTCTAGCTCCCGTCGTAAAAGTGCTCGATGATGCCTTTACGATTGAAAATGGCTTAATGACGACAGTTCATGCGTATACAACAGACCAAGTAAACTTAGATAATCCACATAAAGATCTCCGTCGTGCTCGTGCATGCGGTCAGTCGATTATACCAACTTCAACAGGGGCTGCAAAAGCTTTAGGTGAAGTATTACCTCACTTAAATGGTAAGCTTCACGGAATGGCTTTACGCGTTCCAACACCGAATGTCTCCTTAGTTGACCTAGTCGTCGATGTAAAAGAAGACGTAACTGCGGAAGATGTAAACAACGCGTTTAAAGAAGCAGCAAAAGGCTCATTAGAAGGAATTCTATCCTATAGCGACGAGCCATTAGTATCTATCGACTACACGACGAACGATTATTCGGCGATTATCGATGGTCTATCAACGATTGTTATTGAAGATCGTAAAGTGAAAGTTCTCGCCTGGTATGATAACGAGTGGGGCTATTCAGCCCGTGTCGTTGACTTAGTGAAATTAGTTGGCGAATCTTTATCATAATAGATGAATATCATCTGAATGTTTTTTCAGATGAGACATAAACTTAAATTAGTTTGATACAAGAAGGATGGTGAATTTCCTAATTTGGTGAAATTCAGCCATCCTTGTTTTATTTTGCTTCCGCTTATATTTTACACTTAATTGTGGTGCTAATATTTATATAATCCCTTTAATAAAGTACTTTTATAGATAAAATAAGAACAAGTTTGTTCATTTTCGATAAAACGTGTTAAAATAGTTATACTATATAGGTACGAAATAAGTTGGAGCTAAATGGAGTTGAACGTTACGATGAAATGTCCAAAATGTTATCACAAACATTCTCGAGTACTCGATTCAAGACCCCATGAAGATGGCGACGAAATTCGCCGTCGTAGAGAATGCGAACGGTGTGGCTTTCGCTTCCGTACTTTTGAGAGGAAAGAGGAAGCCCCTTTAATAATTAAAAAGCGAGACGGAACACGTCAGGAATTCGATCGGGAAAAAATTATTCGCGGTTTGATGCGCGCTTGTGAAAAACGTCCAGTACCAATCGAAACGATTGAAGAGATTGCCAGGGATGTTGAACAAGAAGTAAGGCAATCAGAAGAGCCAGAAATTGAAAGTCGTGCGATTGGAGAAATGGTTCTAGAAAGATTATCGGAAGTCGATGAAGTCGCTTATGTACGTTTTGCTTCCGTGTATCGGAAATTCGACAATATAAATATTTTTCTCGATGAATTAAAAGAATTGCTAAATAAGCCGAAGAAAAACGACTAAAGGAGGGACGAGGGTGAAGTATATCGGGGAGCTATTACCCGTCGATGGTTTTCGTGTCGTATTAGAAGCTAGTTTACCAGAACGATACGAAGCTTCATTATACCATCTATACCAACCGCTAATTGGGATTTATGCAGTGCATTTGTATGAGCTTTTCCTTTATGAGGCTCGTCTTACCGCCCGACAAAAAGAGCAAATACAAACGCATCATACATTAATGAATCACCTAAACCTCTCGTTACGGGAAATTTATGAAGCACGTTTAAAATTAGAAGGAATCGGCCTACTACGTACATATAAGGAAGATGACGAAACAAAGGTATTTACGTATGAATTAATACCTCCTTATAGTCCAGCGCAATTTTTTACAGATCTAATGTTGACGCAACTGTTAGAGCGTCACGTTGGTAAAAAGCGATTCGAACAATTAAAAGGGTACTACACACCGGAGAAAACACATAAAAAAGGCAAACAAATTACCGCTTCGTTCCACGACGTATTTCAAACGTTTGAACTAAAACCATCTGTGGTAGAAAAAGAATCGAATATACAATCACAGCCTGAAATAACATTACGGAAGATTGACTTTACTTCTTTACAACATTCCTTGCGCCAACGGAATCTTCCTTTAGCGAATCTATTTACTAAAGAAAATAAACGAATTATTACGCAACTAGCGAACTTATATGACTTAGAAACCTATGAAATTGAAAAAGCTCTTCTCTGGGCGCTAACGGAGGAACATACCTTAGATATCGAACAGTTTAAGGCGGCTTGTCATGACCTGTTTTTAAAAGATACTCCAAAAAGCGATATAAAATTAACTTTTACACCAGAGGCGAAAAAGCAAGCTACCAATAAAAAGAACAAACGCCCGGAAACGAAGTTCGAACAGTTAATCGAACACTTTGAGACGATTACACCAAAACAATTGCTAGAAGATTTATCCGATGGCCATCAAGCATCGGAACAGGACTTAAAAATGATTCGGGATATTATGGTCCAACAAGGCCTACCAATCCCAGTAATGAATGTATTAATTCACTTCACTATGTTGAAGACGAATATGATGTTATCCCGACCGTATATGGAGAAAGTTGCAAGCCACTGGTCTCGAGCTCAATTAAAGTCAGCGCGAGAAGCAGTAGAATTCGCTTTACAGCAGTCGAAAGGGTCGACGCAGAAACGTCGCCAATCTTATAGTCGAAATGAAAAGACGCAAGAAGTAATTCCCGATTGGTTTAAAAAGCGAAATAAACAACAAGAAGATCAAGTCGAACGAACGGAAGAAGATAAAGAAGCGGAAAAAGAAATGCTTGCAATTTTAAAGAAATATCGTAGCAAATAAAAGAAACATGAGGGATGAATGTTATGAAATCATTACAATCGACTTTAGAACAGTTGATCAAACAAAACAAAAACTTCAAAGCTCGTCATGATGCCTTACGTCAAGAAGTGTTAGCGTACCCTCCGATTGAACAATTTTTAGAAGCACATCCTGAACTAACAGAAAAAACGATCGAAAAACGATTGAATCGGTTATATGAATATAAAACCCAATCGAAAAACTGTGACGAATGTGCTTCATTACAAACTTGTAAAAACTTAGTCCAAGGACTTACACCGAAATTACAAGTTGTCAATGATGATATACATTTAACGTACGAAAAATGTTCGAAAAAAATTGCCACAGAACAACTGGAAGAAAAACGTCGCCTCATAAAAAGCTTACATATGCCTCGGGAGATTTTAAATGCTACAATGGATCATCTATATATCGATGCAAGTAGAAAAGAGGCGATTAAAGCAATCGATCAATTTTTACAAGCAGCGGAAAAGGGCTTGCCAAGACGAGGAATTTACTTTGCCGGTCCTTTTGGTGTTGGAAAAACATATTTTCTCGGCGCGATTGCTAATGCTCTTCAGCAATTGAACATTTCCTCGACGTTAATATATATGCCTGAGTTTGTCCGGATGATTCAAAGTGCAATCGAAGATAATACCGTACAGGAAAAAATTGCTGTATTTAAAGAAGCTGAAGTCCTAATGCTCGATGATATCGGAGCAGAAAACTTATCTGCTTGGTTCCGCGATGAAGTGCTCGGTGCAATTTTACAATACCGTATGATGGAAAATTTACCAGTCTTTTTCACCTCGAATTATACGATGGAACAGTTAGAAACAGTATTAGCAAAAACGACCCGTGGCGAAATTGAAAAAGTAAAAGCAGGTAGAATAATGGAGCGAATTAAACAAGTAAGTACTGAAGTCCACGTCGGTGGAAAAAATCGCCGTCACGAACAATAAACTAACATTTTTTCGACCTCTTATCCATAGGATGTAATGTAATCAATTTTTCAAGGATGGAGGTCGATTGTTTTTGCATAAAATCCATTTTCACCACAAAGAACCGTATCGAGTTTTTTTATCGCTGTTGCCTACCGCGCAGACGTTCGAAGAAACAGAACAAAAGAATTTACAAATAAAGATGAACATTCCGAAAGAACAACTTTTTACATATGTCGTCTCTGTTTATATTACAGTGCAACTCCCACAAGAAATTGAACGAATAGCAAAAAAGTATTACTTTTATTCCGATCCAACAGACCTCGAACGAATTATCGAATATACGAATTGGCTTTTACGAGATTGTCCGTTTATGAAAAAATGGTTCCAGCATCGTTCTTTATTTAGTTATTTATATAAACGAATTTCCGATCATTTTGAAAAGCATTCCCCTACATCGTTATACATTCAATTTGAAACGTTCGTACTTTTTCAATTTAAAATATTTCATCATCAATTAATTGATATCGTCGGCTTTGCAATCGATGAAATGAAACGAGAAGAAGAATATCAAGCTTTCGTACAAAAGTTAAGAAGTTATGTGAGAAAGTCAACACCGAAACGCTCGACATTGCATATTGTTCAAGGGGATCCATTTCAATTTTTTTCCGAAGATGGGATAAAACTTTCACGCACTTATTTACGAAATGAAATGAAACGAGCTCCTTTGTACTTATTTGGCCTAGATGAGACAGAGTGGAATATTGCCCCAGTAATTGCCTTGTTACCGAAGCAACTATACATTTATGGTGTAGATGAAATCGATGGAAAAATGATGACTCTCCGGTCTATTTTTGAAGAACGAGCGACCTTTACTTCGGAAAAATCATTTCCTTTCCTTATTCAGAAATAACTAGATACTAGTATAATTGTGAAATTTAGTATCACGTAATCGTAATCTTTAACGTATGTTACGATTAATAATAGTTTTACATTGAACTTATTTGAATTCCTATGCTATAATACTCTCAATGAAAAAAGCTGTATAATAAAGCGATGACTAGGCCATGATTGTTAGAGATGTGGAAGACAGAGAAGGAAGTCTTGGCTGAGAGCTTCCTCTTTACACGCTAGCAGTTACCTCCTAGGAGCTCTACGGTTGAAATTGAAGTAAATCGTAGCGACTAACTCTCGATATCGAGTTCTTAATGAAGTCAATTCGTTTGGACGAATTGAGAATAAGGGTGGAACCACGACCAACACTCGTCCCTTCTTTACTTTGGGATGAGTGTTTTTATTTTGTAAATATAGAAAACTTTTACGAATATAGTTTAGGAGTGAAGCACATTGATTACGATTACGTTTCCAGATGGAAATACGAAACAATTTGAAAAAGGCACGACAGGAGAAGATATTGCTCAATCGATTTCTCCCGGCTTACGACGCCAATCACTAGCTGTTCGCTTCAATGGTGAATTAGTTGATCTTCGAGCACCATTAACTGAGGACGGTTCGATTGAATTAATTACCTACCGCGATAAAGAAGGAATCGACATTATGCGTCATTCCACAGCCCACTTAATGGCACAGGCAATCAAACGGCTATACGGCGATGTGAAGTTTGGTGTCGGTCCTGTAATTGAAGAAGGTTTTTATTACGATATTGATATGGAGGAAGCAATTACCCCAGAAGATCTTCCACGAATTGAAAAAGAAATGCAACGAATTATCGACGAAAACTTAGAAATCGTCCGGACAGAGTTAAGTCGAGAAGAAGCGATTGAAAAGTTTAAAGAAATAGGTGACGATTTAAAATTAGAACTAATCGATGATATTCCTGAAGGAGAGACGATTTCGATTTATACCCAAGGGGAATTTTTCGATCTTTGTCGTGGTGTACACGTCCCGACGACAAGTAAAATTAAAGCCTTCAAGTTGCTCTCAATTTCTGGTGCTTACTGGCGTGGCGATAGTAAAAATAAACAATTGCAACGAATTTACGGCACCGCTTTTGAAAAGGAATCCCAGTTAAAAGAGTATTTAAAATTACTCGAAGAACGTAAAGAGCGAGATCATCGTCGTTTAGGTAAAGAATTAGAATTATTTACCGTATCGCAAAAAGTCGGGCAAGGTTTACCTATTTGGTTGCCTAAAGGTGCTACAGTTCGACGAATCATCGAGCGTTATATCGTCGATTTAGAAGAAAAGCTCGGCTACGAACACGTGTACACACCGGTATTAGGTAGTGCTGAACTTTATAAGACAAGCGGTCATTACGACCATTATCAAGACGATATGTTCCCACCGATGGAAATGGAAAATGAAGAACTATTCCTACGTCCAATGAACTGTCCACATCATATGATGGTGTATAAAAACAACCTTTACAGTTATCGCCAGTTACCAGTTCGAATCGCTGAACTTGGTATGATGCATCGTTATGAAATGTCAGGAGCCTTAGCTGGTTTACAACGGGTTCGTGGGATGACTTTAAATGATGCGCACATTTTTGCACGCCCAGACCAATTAAAAGATGAATTTAAACGTGTCGTCGAGTTAATTCAAGAAGTATATAAAGATTTTGCAATCGACGATTATTACTTCCGTCTTTCTTATCGTGATCCCGAAGATAAAGAAAAGTATGTCGATAATGACGAAATGTGGGAACAAGCCCAAGCGATGCTTAAAGAGACGATGGACGAAATGGGCTTAGAGTATGTCGAAGCGATTGGTGAAGCAGCCTTCTATGGTCCAAAGCTCGACGTCCAAGTTAAGACTGCTTTAGGTCATGACGAGACGTTATCGACAGTTCAACTTGATTTCCACTTACCAGAGCAATTTGATTTAACGTATATCGGTCAAGATGGTCAGGAGCATCGTCCAGTCGTTATTCACCGAGGCGTTGTTTCGACGATGGAACGGTTTGTTGCTTATTTAATTGAAGAGTATAAAGGAGCTTTTCCGACATGGCTTGCTCCGGTACAGGTACAAATTATTCCAGTCTCAGTAGATGCTCATCTCGATTATGCAAATAAAGTTGCCGATGAATTACAGTTAGCCGGAGTACGTGTAGAAGTTGATACGCGAGATGAGAAGTTAGGATATAAAATTCGCGAAGCTCAGACGAAGAAAATCCCTTTCGCCCTCGTCTTGGGAGATAAAGAAGCCGAAGCAAACACAGTAAACGTTCGTCGTTACGGTGAGAAAAAGACAGAAGTAGTTTCGCTTGACCAATTTATAGAAAGTATTAAAAGAGAAATTGCCGAGAAAGTTAGTTATAAATAATTAGAATTTGACATGACTTACTAACTGTGTTACTATATATTAGTCAAATGAAATATGAGAATGATCTAAACGACAAGTAGGAGCACCCGCTTCTCACCTGTCCGACGCATCCTTCGATGTTGTTGGCTGGTTTCGTTACTTTTAAATGTGTAATTTAAAGGGATATAGTGGGTGCATAATTGCGCCCACTTTTTGTTTTTCCTCTTGTTTTTTGGGTCGAAAATTTTTGGAGGTGGCTAGATATTAGCAAGGACATGAATGTTAATGAGTCGATTCGTGCCAGAGAAGTTCGTCTAATTGATGCAGATGGAGAACAATTAGGAGTGAAATCTCGTCAAGAAGCGTTAGAAATTGCAAGAACTCGTGAGCTCGATTTAGTTTTAGTTGCGCCGAATGCAAAACCACCAGTCTGTCGAATTATGGATTATGGTAAGTATCGTTATGAGCAACAAAAGCGTGAGCGAGAGGCACGGAAGAAACAACGAGTTATTAACATTAAGGAAGTTCGCTTTACACCAGCAATTGGGGATCACGATTTCAATACGAAATTACGTCATACCCGCCGTTTCATTAAGAGTGGCGACAAGGTTAAGGCGTCCGTACGCTTTCGAGGTCGAGCAATTACTCACAAAGATCTCGGTCAGGAAGTATTACAACGCTTAGCAGATGAAGTAAAAGATATTGCAATCGTAGAATCCCGGGCGAAGATGGAAGGTCGCCAAATGTTTATGGTACTAGCTCCAATTCCTGAAAAAAAGAAGTAAGTATGCAAGATAGTTTTTAAGGAGGAAACGAAAATGTCAAAAATGAAGACTCACAAAGGTTCGCAAAAGCGTTTTAAGCGTACGGCTTCAGGTAAGTTAAAACGAGGCCACGCATATACAAGTCACTTATTTGCAAATAAAACGCAAAAACAAAAGCGTAAATTACGCAAATCAGCTTTAGTTTCAAAGTCAGACCAAAAACGTATTGATCAAATGTTACCACGATAATAAACATGGAAGATAGATTGTAGGAGGTATTACAATGGCTCGAGTAAAACGTGGACCAACGGCACGTAGACGTCGTAAACGTGTCCTAAAATTAGCAAAAGGTTACTATGGTTCCAAACATGCATTATTTAGAACTGCAAAACAACAAGTAATGAAATCAGGTCAATATGCATACCGTGACCGCAGACAGCGTAAGCGTGATTTCCGTAAATTATGGATTACACGTATTAACGCTGCGGCACGTTTAAATGATATTTCTTACAGCCAGTTAATGCACGGCTTAAAGAAAGCGAATATTGACATTAACCGTAAGATGTTAGCTGACTTAGCGGTTAACGATGAAAAAGCATTTGCTGAATTAGTAAATAAAGCAAAGTCAGCTTTATAACGAACAAAAGCACCGAATCCTAGTCGATTTGGTGTTTTTTTTATTTTATTCAGTTTGACATCGAAGCCGGTTGTACGCTTAAAGTTGATGTAAAACGTATATTTCGAGTGTTGAATCTTCCCGCACACCTGAAGTTAGTGGAAACTGCATTTTCGTGTGTGCTGGAAGCTGCCGCGTACCTGAAGTTAGTGAAAATCGCATTTTCGTGTGT
>CALGOZ010000061.1 GCA_937960785.1 uncultured Pseudogracilibacillus sp. | reverse complement strand
GTTCATACTTACACAATAGAGCGCTCCACCGGGTAAATTAACCAGAAACAGCACTCTATCTTACTCAGCGGAAACCCAAGCCAGGTGAGGAATAAACAACACATTCAAAACTTCCCTATTCCCGGGGAAATATTAGATATATTCCTCATAAAACTCTCCTAGCTCCGAGAGTATATTAGATAGGTTCTCCTTAAAACTTTCCCAGCTCCAAGAATATATTAAGTAGGTTTTTCAAAACTTTCCCGACGCGAAAATACTTTAGTAAGCTTTTGGTCCAATTTAGTAGGCACATGAAGAGTGTACTACGTATATAAGGGTAAACTTAAGGAAGTATGTCGCCAAAACAAACAGAAAAAAATCTCTGAATAAAATAAGGATGGACTGAGTTCCTACGTCATAAAAAATTTCAGTCCATCCTATTCGGTTAAGCTAGTTTTGAATTGGTCTCTTTTTTACTTCTTGATTAAATTCGGCTTTAAATATAAATCAAATTTAAGTAGATGCTCTTCTGTTTCATATAAATGTGCCACAAGATCTCCTATCTCTTTGTGGTCATTTATTTCTTCAGATTCTGTTACTATTTCCAAAAACCTTTCCGAAAACGTGCCTTTGAATAATTCATCTAAATTTATATCGAGTAGTCTCGCTACTTTTGAAGCGCCTAATATATAGGCTAATATCCATTCATTTAGTTCATTATCTGGCTCGTTTGCAACATTTTCCGAGGTCCTCTTTTTAGAAATAACTTCTACAAAAAACGGCCGTTCTAATTCTTCGTCGAAATATAAGAACGTAGCGTAACCCGGAGACACCTCCATGTAAACGCCTACATTTAAGGCCTTATCTTTATAAAGGAGCATTTCTTCATTAAAATTACCACTTTTCGATATCGAATCATAACGTTCCCTAATTTCATCAAGCGTATAGTCGAAAGTGCTTCTTGATTCCGCCTTAAAACGTTGCAGTTCTTTTTGAACCCGCTTTTGTTCATCATTCGTTAAATTTTCAATTTCATTTTTTGTCTTTTCAATCAGCTCATCTAACTTCTCTGTAAACTTGCGATTGTCGTTATGTATCGCTGAAAGTTCTTCTAATCGATTAAGCAATGTCATTTTCGATTCAATTCGCTCATTACTACGTTCTACGAGTTGATCTAAGAAGTTCACTAATTCTTTTGATGACTTGCGATCTACATATATTTTTGCGCCGTTTGATAAATTAGTCACTTCCTCGTTATATAGCTCTATTGCAGCATCAAGCTTAAACTTTTCTAGTTCTTCATAAAACTGTTCCAAAAAAGGATACTCATCACTCTGACAAGCAACTAAAACTATAAGTAAAAAAATAAAGATAAAACGTTTCACTTTAATCGTATTACCCCCTTTAATTGTAAAATATACAATTTATTATAGTATACCGTAATTCTAAATAGATTGTCTTTATTTATTACAAAAAAGGGGGTAACAGACTTCTACATAGTAATAAAATAATTAATTTCAAATTGGTTACCATTTATTGTGCTGTTGTAATAAACACTTTAAGCCTCACCTAAATATTTTAAAATTTCGCTTGATGCATTTTTAGCTTGTTCAATACAATCAGGAATTCCAACACCTTGATAAGAGCTACCTGCTACAAAAATTCCAGGTAGTTCCTTTTCAAGAGACTGCTTCAAGGACGAGAGACGTCTTTTGTGACCCACTGTATATTGAGGCATCAAATGTGTATAACGAGTTACATAATGAAATAAAGGTTCACTCTGAATAGGTAGGACTTTTTTTAGATCTGTCATTACTTTTTCAATAATTTCTTCATCAGATAAAAAAACAATACCTTGCTCGGTCGGCTTTCCAACATACGCTCTAAGAAGCACATAATCTGCAGGTGTCGTATGGGGCCATTTCTCCGTCGTCCAAGTACAAGCTGTAATATGATAGTCGCCTTTTCGTGACACGACAAATCCAGTACCATCTGTTTTACATGTGAAGTCTTCTTTTCGAAAGGCAAAAACAACATTTGCTACAGACGATACAGGAATTTCCTCAAGTTCGGTAAAAGAATGTCTATTCTTAAATAAAGAGAGAACTTCCTTATGCGGTATAGTGAAAAGACAAGCTTTAGAATGGATAATTCCTGTCGATGTATAAAGTTTATAATAGGATTCTTTTCGTTCGACTTTTTTAACTTTTGTATGTAACGATACAGTTCCATCATCTATATTGTTAAAAAGTTCCTCAGGCAACCTAGATAGACCTTGTTTAAAAGTGAAAAATTGCCCTGGGCGTTTGCCAGTATTTCGGCGCTTTTTCGGCATTGATTTACGGAGCCCTTTTATTAAACTTCCTTGCTTTTGCTCAAGATGATAAAAGTTCGGAAAAGTTGACATAATGCTCATTCGATCGATATCACTCGAATATACACCGGATAATAACGGTTCTATGATATGATCGACAACTTCATTGCCGAGACGTCTCCTTAAAAAATAGCCGAGAGATTGATCCTCCATTTCTTTACCTTTTGCAATAAGAAAGTCACTCATAAGCCGAACCTTTCCTCGCCAGCTTAATAAATTAGTTTGTAATAAAGGAAGTAATTTCGTTGGAATTCCCATAAATGAACCTTCTGGAATTGGATGCAATTGATCTTGTAATAAAATATAAGCCTGACCTACTTTATTGCGAACAAGTTCATCCGTTAATCCTAACTTGTCTACTAATTCAAGCGCTTGTTTTTTACGCCCTAAAAAGGAGTCCGCCCCCCGTTCGATTATAAAACCATCTTTTCTTAACGTATTTATTTTTCCCCCTAATCGCTCACTAGCTTCCAATAATTGAACACGATAAGGTAAATCGTTTCTTTTTATTTCTTCTTGTAAATAGTAAGTGGCGGTTAATCCAGTAATACCGCCACCTATAACGACAAGATCTTGTGTATTTTGCATGCTCATCCCTTCCATTTGCTCTCTATTAGCCTTTTAATTTTTTTGAGTACGTGTGAATTAAATCTGTAAGCTTTTTTAATGTTTCAGGTTTTATATTCGGTGTAACTCCATGACCTAAGTTGAAGACATGCCTTCCATCCTTGACACCCGCTTCTATAATTTCCTTTGCGCGTTTCTCAATTTGATCCCAATCCGCAAGCAATATTGTCGGATCTAAATTTCCTTGTAACACCTTCGTTACACCGAGTTCCCGCGCCTCCTCAATTGAAGTACGCCAGTCCAAACCGATGACATCGACCGGAAGTTCATTCCAATCCTTTAATAAATGACGCGTATTAACACCGAACAATATTAAAGGAACTGATTTCTTCCTTAAACTAGAAAGGATATTGAGCATCGTAGGCATTAAGTATTTCCTATAATCCATCGCACTTAAGGCACCAGCCCAGGAATCAAATATTTGAATCGCTTGAGCTCCGGCATCGACTTGAGCTTCCGTATAAGTAATGATCATTTCTTCTAGCTTCTTCATTAATGCAAACCAAGTATCAGGATGCTGATACATAAAGGCTTTTGTTTTTTCGTGATTTTTCGATGGACCACCTTCAATCATGTAACTCGCTAACGTAAAAGGTGCGCCACTAAATCCAATTAATGGTACATTTAATTGCTCTTGAGTGAGTAGTTCAATCGTTTCTAAAATGTATGGAATATCTTTAGCAGGATTTAATTCCCCTAAGTTTTTAACGTCATTAATTGATTGAATTGGGTCATCAATTACCGGTCCTATATTAGGCTTGATCTCGACATCGATTCCCATTGGAGGTAATGGACTCATAATATCCTTATATAAAATTGCTGCATCATTATTATAATTTTCTACCGGTAAACGAGTAACATAAGCACAAAGCTCCGGATTGTGAGTGATTTCAAATAACGTATGCTTCTTTCTAATTTCTAAATATTCCGGTTGAGACCGGCCGGCTTGGCGCATATACCAAACCGGTGTGTAATTCGTATCTTCTCCTTTATAAGCCTGGATAATCGTATCATTAAATAAACGAGTCATTATATTCATCCTTTTATTTAAATTTTTCATTCATTGTTTTGAATACACGATTTACGGCGTCGATTGTATGGTCAATGTCTGCCTCTGTATGTGCCGTTGATAAAAACAGCCCTTCAAATTGAGACGGTGGTAAAAAGATACCTTCTTTAATCATCCCTTTATAATAATGAGTAAATATTTCTAAGTTTGATGTTTGGGCCGTTGCAAAGTTTACAACTGGCTGATCTGTAAAGAAGAAACCTAACATAGAGCCCGCACGGTTAATTTGTAACGGAATTCCATAGGTTTCGGATGCTTTTTTATAGCCGTCTACAAGGCGATCGGCTTTCTTATTTAAGTCACTATATGCTTCTTCATCCAAGGCTCGCAATGTTTCATAGCCAGCAGTCATCGCTAGAGGATTTCCGGATAATGTTCCTGCTTGATAAATCTCACCAGCTGGTGCGACATTTTCCATGATTTCTCGTTTACCACCATATGCTCCTACAGGTAACCCTCCTCCGATTACTTTTCCTAAACAAGTTAAATCTGGTTCAATGCCAAAATAGCCTTGGGCACTTTCATAACTTACACGAAAACCAGTCATTACTTCATCGAAGATTAATAATGCTCCGTACTCTTTCGTCACTTCTCGTAAGCCTTGTAAAAAGTTTTCCTTCGGTGGGACAACTCCCATATTTCCAGCAACAGGCTCGACAATTATTGCTGCAATATTTTCCCCATGTTTCTCAAATACTTCTTCTACACTTTCTAAATCATTGTATGGAACAGTAATCGTATTTTGGGCAACGGTCTTAGGTACACCAGGGCTATCAGGCAATCCGAGCGTTGCCACTCCGGATCCGGCCTTAATTAGTAAAGAATCACCATGTCCATGGTAATTACCTTCAAACTTTACAATAATATCCCTACCAGTGTATCCACGAGCTACTCTTAAAGCACTCATCGTCGCCTCTGTTCCAGAATTAACCATCCGTAACATTTCAATAGATGGTATTCGTTCCATTACGAGTTTGGCAAGTTTATTTTCCAACAGAGTTGGTGCCCCGTAGCTCGTTCCTTTTTCGGCAGCTGCTTTTAACCCTTGAACGACTCGTTCATCCGAATGACCTAAAATAAGAGGACCCCAACTTAATACATAATCGATATACTCGTTTCCATCGATATCTGTTATTCGGGAACCTTTTCCTTTTTCAATAAAAATTGGTGACATATCGACAGAACGAAAGGCTCTTACCGGAGAATTAACTCCTCCAGGCATTAACTCAACTGCTATATCATAAGCTTGTTTTGACTTTTCAAATTGCATGACTAAAGCACCTCTCCATTATTTTTTTCTAACCATTTCGCAACGTCCTTCGCATGGTATGTAATAATGCGCTGAGCCCCTGCACGTTTCATTGCTAATAATTTTTCTAAGACTATTTCTTTTTCGTTAATCCACCCCTTTGCGGACGCAGCTTTTACCATTGAATATTCACCACTAACGTTATATGTTAAAATTGGTAGTTTCGTTGTTTCACTTACTTCCCTTACAATATCTAAATAAGATAGCGCCGGTTTGACGATTATACAATCAGCACCTTCGTTTATATCCGCTATCGCTTCTCTTAATGCTTCCTTCCGATTTGGAAGATCCATTTGATACGTTTTTCGATCGCCATACTCCGGCGTGCTATTTGCAGCATCGCGGAAAGGACCGTAAAAAGATGATGCAAATTTTACCGCATAAGACATAATGGGAACATATTCGTACCCTGCTTCGTCTAGCATCGTACGAATTTTGGCAACCTTCCCATCTAACATGCTAGATGGTGCAATGATATCTGCTCCTGCCTCTGCTTGCGTAACTGCTGTTTTTCCCATGAGTTCGATCGATTGATCATTTTCAATCTTTCCATCGACCATCACACCACAATGACCATGGGATGTATATTCACATAAACAATTATCAGCAATCACGAGCATATCCGGCACTATTTGTTTAATTAACTTGATTGCTTGCTGAATGATACCATCTGTAGCATAAGCCTCCGAACCGTAAGAGTCCTTATGTTTAGGTATACCGAACAATAAAACTGCCCTTATTCCAAGGGAGTGAATCTGTTTAATTTCACTTTCTAATTGATCTAAGGATAGTTGGTAAATATTCGGCATTGATTTTACTTCATTTTTTATATTTTCACCTTCTACAACGAACATAGGATAAATTAAATCTTCTATTTGTAAACTCGTCTCCTGAAACAATGAACGAATTTGCGGTGAAGTTCGTAAGCGACGATTACGTTTAAATAAGATTGGCTCCACTGTTTATCTACCTCTCTTTTCTATATATTTTCCGATTTCTTTTATCATTTCTTCAATCGTAAATTTTTCCGGGGTTAAAATCGGTTTTAATCCCTTTTTGCTTGCATGTTTTTCTGTAGTAGTGCCAATACAGACGTATACGACATCATCAGAAATCGGTTCATCTATAAGGTTGACGAAGGCATCGACAGTAGAAGGGCTAGTAAAAGTAATAAAGTCTATACCTTTTTGTATTGAATCGGTCAATTTTGATTTCACACTTTCATTAGTGGCCGTTTTATAGACTGTTAAAGTTTGGACATTATAACCATTTTTGCGAAGTTGATTTTGTAATAATTGACGAGATAATGTCCCTCTTATTAGAAGAATATTTTCATTATTAGGAATTCTCTGTATAAATTCCGATGCCATTGTTGCCGCATCATACTTTGTCGGCAAAAAATGAATCGGAATTTCAAATTGTTGTAGCGTTCTTTTTGTTTTTGAACCTACAACTGCAAATCTCTTTTGCTTAAGTAATTCGATTGGGATCGCTAATTCATTCAATCTAGCAAAAAAGCATCGCACACCATTTGCGCTAGTAAAAAATAGCCAATCTGCTTCCTTTATTTTTTTAATAGTCGAATTTTTCCCCTTAGAATTTTGACATGTAATTTTTATTAATGGGGTAATGATTGGAACCCCACCATATGCACTAATTTTTTTAGCGAAGCTTTCGGCTTGCCCTTCCGCCCTTGTTACTAAAATTGTTTTATGTTGCAAAAGATTACTCATAAACATGCATACCTTTCGATTATTTGACCAGCTCCTTTGTCGAGTAATTGTTTTGCTAGTATTGAAGCTACTTCCTCGGGTATCTTCCCTTGCGCCTTTCCTTGGACAAAGTCTGTTCCATCTTTACTTAAAACTATTGCACGTAAAGTTATTAGGTTATGATCTACAGTCGCTAGGCAACCGATTGGAGTCTTTTCGCTTTTATCAAGTTTTTCTATTAAGGATCGTTCAGCTTCAGTCGCTAAAGCCGTTTCCTCATCGTGTATCAATTGAAAAACCTTCTTTAAATAAATATCCGATGAACGGCATTGAATCGTTAATGCACCTTGACAAGCCGCTGGTAAAAAGGAATCTAAAGGTAGATACTCAGTTATATAATTTTCTAGTTGTAATCTTTTTAGGCCAGCTACTGCTAAAAGAATTGCATCGTAGTCACCTCGTTGAAGTTGCGCAATACGATCATCGATAGGACCCCGGATTTGTTTTGTTTGTAGGTCTGGACGAATCGCCTTTAACTGAGCTGATCTTCGCGCACTGCTCGTTCCAACAATAGCTCCCCGAGGTAATTGTTCCAAGGTCAAATGATTTGCTGAAATAAGTGCCTCCCGTGGATCTTCTCGACGCGGTATTGCAGCTACCGTCAATAGTTCAGATGTTTCTATAGGCAAATCTTTCATACTATGAATCGCGACATCAATCTTTTGTTCAATTAAGGCTTGGTCAATTTCAAGGTTAAAAACACCCCGACCCGCAAATTGATCGAGTGAAATATTTAAATTACGATCTCCTCTTGTAGACATTTCTTTAATGATGAAACGATGATTCTCATCCTTACTTTTTACTTCTTCAATTACTTGCTTTGTTTGCTCAAGTGCTAGTTTACTTTTCCGGGAACCTATTATTACTTCTCTCATCTAATCTCCCCTAAAGATTATATAATTTATTTGCTAATCGGTACTTTCCTTTATTTCAGTTTGTAATAAAGTTTCATAATAATTGATATGTTGTTCGACCTTCTCTTTATGTTCTTCTTCAAAATTAAAAGCCTTCATAAACCATTGAAGTGAATTAATTAGTTGATTGTCTTTAGACAACTGTTTCGCACAAATAATTGGCTCATGTAGTAGACGGCGAACGATACGCCTTGTCTGAAAGTAGAGTAAATTTTTCTCACGATAAGTTAAATCGGGCATCTTTCTCAAAATGTTTGTATAAATTTCTTGGTGTATTTCTTCTCCTTTCTTATGTAAGGCTGTGATAATTGGCCTTGCTCCAAGTTGTTTAATCCATTCTTTGATACTAGCTATTTCTTCTTCTATCATGGCTTCCACTTTTTCAGCTGCTTTTTGTCGTGCTTGTAAATTCGCATCGACAACAGACTGTAAAGCGTCAATATTATATACCCTTACATTTTCAATTTCGTTAATTGTTTCCTCTACGTTTCTCGGTAATCCAATATCAACGAAGGTGATTGGAAAATAATTTCGTTTTGTTTGAATTTCCTCGATATCGCTTTTAGATAAAACAGGTGTTGGTGAACTAGTTGCTAATAAAACAATATCCGTCTCTAATAACACATTGGATAAATGTTCAATTGCCTCTGCCTTTACATAAAATTCATTCGCTAATTTGTTTGCTCGCTCATAAGTACGATTTACAATCGTAATATTTTGACATCCTAAACTGATTAAATTTCTAATAGCTAATTCACTCATCTCTCCAGCACCGACAACGACAATTCTTTTCTCCGATAAATTTACAATAGATTGATTTAATAGTTCAACCGCTGCATAGCTGATCGATACAGTATGTTCACCAATTCCAGTTTGCGCATGGGCTTTTTTAGCAAAAGCAATTGCTCGTTGGAATATTTCATTAAAAATTTTCCCCGTAGTATTTAGTTTGAGCGACGTTAAATAAGCTTCTCGGATTTGCCCTAATATTTGTGTCTCACCTAAAACCATAGAGTGTAAACCCGTAATCACTTGAAGCAAATGACGAATCGCATCAGTGCCCGCATGAACGACTAAATATGGTGCAATCTCTTCACTGCTTAAATCAAACCAATCTAACAAAAAATTTTTCACAGATAAATAACCTGAATCTATACAATCTGAAACGACATAAATTTCTGTTCGATTACATGTTGATAAGATGACACTTTCTCTAATATTTGAATATTGGGATAATTTTTCATTCGCTAACTCGATATACTCGGAAAAAGTAATCTTTTCACGAATTTCAATTGGAGTTGTTTGATGGTTCACTCCAATATTTAAAATATACATAAGTTTAAACCCCCATCATTGTTCAGTTAATTTTTACGGGTTTATTTTATAAACTTTTTCTTTTACTTATATAGGATACATAGGCTAAATCATGTTGTACATGAATAAACAATGAACTTACTTCGAATAATTTATGACTCTATTCAGAAAACTCAACATTTTATCTCAGTAAAGATCACCTTTCTAATCCGTCCGAATCCTTGTCATGACGGGTTTTATACACGTTTTAGTTATAATAGATGACATTATGTCAATAATTTGTTTTTTATCAGGTTTAAAAGTGACAATTTTTCGAAATATTCCTGCACTTAACGACTTACGACAGTTTTCCTAGTTAAATTAGAATTCTATTTCGTTTAAAAAAGTACTTAATATTACTATTAGTTAATTTCAAAAAGTCATTGTTACAATTCTTAACGTTCTTGTAACATAAATATAATATATTTGTTTCTTTCATATGTTATAGTTTAATTTCAGAAGAATAAGTTTAAAATGTAGTATAGTTCTAATTGAAATAAAAGGAGTTGTACGATTTTGAGGAAAGGAATCTATTTATTTACGATTCTACTTCTACTTAGTTCAAGTTTACTTATCAAACCTTTAAATACGCACAGTTCCCCTGTGAAAATTAAAGAAATTGAACAAGATCGTAAACAAATTAAACAAAATCTTTCAAAAAAAGAAAAAGAAATCGTAAATGTACTCGGTGAAATTGAAGCATTACATGAGGATATTGTAGAAACTGAAAAAGAAATTGCAGAACATAATAAACATATCGCTGCTACAGAAGAGAAAGTCATGAAATACGAAGATGAGTTTTACGATTTATTAGATGAAATTAACGAACTGGACAAACTAATTGAAACACGGGGTGAAATTTTAAACAACCGCCTCGTCTCCTATCAAGAAGTTGGCGGAGACATTAGTTATTTGGAAGTCTTATTTAATGCAAAGTCCTTTATCGATTTTATTAGCCGAGTCACTTCTATAACCGCTGTAACGGGTGCTGATCAACAAATTATTGAACAGCAAATCGAAGATCGTGAAGAGGTAGAACGACTTCAAGAAGAAATTGCTGACAAACTAAACGCCCAAGAAGAACTTTTAAATGACCTAGAAGAAACTAAAGAACAAATGACTGAAAAACAAGCAAACCTAAAACAAAAAGAAAAACAATTAAAGAAAAAAGAAGCTACATTAAAAGAGGAAAAGGAACAACTAACAAAGAAGGACAACAACTTAAAACGATTAGAAACAACATACCGCGAGCGAATTAAAGCCCGAGAAAAAGAACGAGTCAACAATGTAACAAAAGTAAATAACACTAATAAACCGAAGAAAAAATATACAGTTGGCGAAACAATTCAAGTAGTAGCGACAGCCTATACGCCTAATTGTCAAGGTTGTAGTGGAGTTACATCTACTGGTATCAATGTCGATAATGACGAACACGAAAGGATAATCGCTGTTGATCCTGACGTTATTCCTTTAGGTTCACAAGTATATGTACCAGGATATGGAGTAGCAACAGCTGCTGATACAGGTGAGGATATTAAAGGAAACCGAATTGATGTACTTTACAAATCAAAAGCCCAAGCGCTACAATGGGGCCGTCGCACTGTAACTATTAAAATTTTAAAATAAGATATGATTACAAACCCTTGAGTTAGATACAGTCTAGCTTAAGGGTTTTTTTATTATTTTTTGACGCCATCAAGGAAAGTATATTTAAATTACGTATTTGACGCCTGCTACTAAAAGTGAATAGATTCTCATGGTGAAGTGAAAGAGAATTAATACGCCCTATACACTCTATAGTAAAGACTGGTAAAGCTTACGCCGTTACATTATCGGAGGAAAACTTTTACAGTAAAAACTAAGCTAATCTCTATCACAA
>CALGOZ010000060.1 GCA_937960785.1 uncultured Pseudogracilibacillus sp. | reverse complement strand
TCCGTTTCTTTATCTAATTGCTTCGATGACGTCCCAGAAGATACTAAACCATGGAAACCAGAAATCGCTCCACAAGCAATCGTAATAAATAGTAATGGGAACCAAGATACGTCTTGCACCGAATTAGTCGCTGGTGCTGTAATTGTCGGATTCGTTAAAAATAATCCTAAATATAAAATAACAAGACCGACAACTAATTGATGCGAGTTAATGAAGTCTCTCGGCTGTAACAATTTCCAGACGGGTAATGTCGAGGCAATATAGACATACACCATTAAGATCATAATCCAGATGAAAAAGGCTGTCCCTACCGTCGTTAAACCGAATAAGCTAGCCCCATCTTCCCCACCCATATAACGGACTAAATCAATCTGTAAAAATTCATACTTACTAGCAAGAATCGCTGCTCCATACATAATGACAAGTCCGATTAAAGATGGTATTAACATCTTTTGCTTATGCTTGTATACGATATGTCCAATCCAAATCGCGATTGGGATTTGAATAAATACTGGAAATACACTCGATGGAAATGTAATAAATAAGTTCGAAATTACCCAGGCGAAGACGGCATTTACCATTAATACTAAAATTAAAATAATAAATAAAAACAATATTTTCGCCCTTTGACCGATTAATCGGTCGGCAATTGTCCCTACCGACTGTCCCCGATTTCGTACCGATAGAACAAGTGTACCGAAATCATGAACTCCTGCCGCAAAGACCGTTCCTAAAATAACCCATAAAAACGCAGGCAACCAACCCCAATACACCGCAATCGCCGGACCTAAAATTGGTGCCGCCCCTGCAACGGACGTGAAATGATGACCCCAAAGGACGAACTTATTCGTCGGAACAAAGTCGACACCATCTTCATACCGGTGGGCTGGTGTTTCATAATTAGGATCGAGTCGGAAAATTTTCTCCGCAATAAACTTAGAATAATAACGATAACCCAAGGCTAAAATAACCATTCCAATAAGAGCAACAACAATTGCATTCATATAAATTCCCCCTTTTTCTTAAACCTTAGTAAACGCTTACATTTTGTCTATGTAAAAAAGTAAGGCGTTACTTCACTTATACATCAAAGTGAAGAAAAATACAAGTTGTTTTTATCGACAAATTTTATTCAACAAATCGTCGTTTCTTTTGTAAAGTTGTTCATTATATAATAAGAATAAGGGAAAAGTTTACGAGAGGAGCTTTTCTATGGATTTAGTAATACGAAATGCAAGATTAAGACACCGGGATACACCGGTCGATATCGGTATAAAAAATGGCACCTTCCTTCAAATCTCACCGAACATTACAGAAACAGCAAAGGACGAAATCGATGCAAAAGGCAAGCTCGTCAGTCCGCCTTTTGTCGAGTCTCACGTCCATTTAGACGATGCCTTAAGTGCGGGAAACCCCCGACCGAATAAAAGCGGTACCTTACAAGAAGCAATCGCTATCGCTGCGGAAAGAAAGCGTTCTTTAACGACAGATGAAGTTGTTCAAAGTGCGAAGAAAGTCGTCACCTGGCTTGTGGCCAACGGTGTGCAAGCGATCCGTGCTCACACGGATTATTCTCCCGATTTTAAAAAATTAGATGCCATTGTACAAGTGAAAGAAGCGATGAAAGATCTCGTCGATATTCAAATCGTCGCCTTTCCTCAAGAGGGAGTGTTCTTACGCAATGGTGAAAAAGAGCTCCTCGAAGAAGCCGTAAAACGAGGAGTCGATGCAATTGGTGGACTACCTCAAGCAGAAATCACCCGGGAAGATGGAATTGAACAAATAAAACTCATCTTCGAACTAGCAGAAAAATACGATAAACTAATCGACATACATACGGATGAAACGGGCGATTCGCAATCTCGCTATTTAGAAGTAATTGCAAAATATGCCCTACGCTATTCGATGCCAAGACGAGTTACAGCAAGTCATACGACAGCCCTACATAATTACCAAAATGACTATGCAGCAAAAGTAATCCAACACGTCAAACAAGCAGAAATGAATATCGTAACGAATCCTACATCGAATGCCCTTTTACAAAATCGACTTGACGGCTATCCGAAATATCGGGGCGTAACCCGGGTCGATGAACTTTTAGAAGCTGGTGTCAATGTAAGTATCGGTAATGATAATATTATGGATCCCTTTGGCCCCCTTGGGAAAGGAAATATGTTACAAACAGCACTACTCCTAGCTCATACAGCTCACCTATCAAGCCCAAAACAACTAAAAGATCTATTCTCGATGATTACCCATTTCGGCGCGACGACATTACAATTAAGCGATTATGGTATAAAAGAAGGCCTCCCAGCCAATTGCATAATTTTAGATGCTAAAGACGAAGCCGAAGCAATTCGCCGGACGAGCGACTGTCTTTATGTTATCCGAAAAGGAAAAGTAATCGCCGAAACAACCCCAGCAACCCATAGGATTCACTTAGATAACGAATCGATTGACGTCGACTTTATCCATCGTTAAAAGAGAAACCGAACTGCTCTTTGTCGGTTGCGACGTGAGCTTGTTCGGTTTTTTTCATCATTCTTTTTTTGATAACTTTTCCATCGCTTCTTTATATAAACGCTCGTTACCTTCTGCTAAAAGGCGAGCGGTCTCGTCCCAGTTTGCGGTACTTAATTTCGCTTTTTCTTCCTGCGTTAATCTCGTCGTATAACCGTAAGGGACAATCTTTCCGTTAATACCGATCCTCGCAGCATGAAGTGCCATATCCTTCGTCACTTTTTCAAACGCACTTCCCTTTAATCTTGATTCGAAAAACTTGCGCGCTTCATCGCTTTTAAAGACGAGAATCATTTTATCTTGTAAAAAATCTTCATGATGACGTATGTAGAATTGTAATTGTTCCTTTTCTTCGGTCATAGACGTTCCCTCTTTTCTATATTTTTACCTTTTTCAACGTATAGTTTATCATTATTTCAGCAAAACGAACAACGACACACACTATTATTAGCAAAAAAGTTTTACCAGCAAATTCGTCATCAATTAAAAGTAGAAAAGTAGTTTTATACGACCTGTACTCGGTATCCTCTTTTTACCACTTAGAGAACAATTTACAACATGTAAGTAATAAAAACCTTATTAAATCAAGCTTTTTGCCAATGCGCTTATTCTAATTGAATTTTTCAGAATAATGTTAAAATAAAGAGTTTTTCTCTTCCTATTGTATGATTATACATTTACGTGTATAGTATTTCTAGACAATAACGAACAGGAGTAAAAAATAATGAACAACTATACATCTAAAGAACATCTGAAATTTATTATTCCATCACTCATTGGAATCTTTCTATTTATGACTCCGATTAAAATTGCAGGAGAATTTACCATTCCGATTGCTGTTTTAGCTGGATTTATTCAAGATTTATTAGCAAATTACTTATCGCTTATTATGATGCTCATTATTGTGATAACGGGACTATTTACTTTATTTTTCCGGATTAAGCCAGATGGCCTCATCGGAAAGCCTTTTTTACAACGATTGTTTTTAGTCGGGAACTTTTGGACTGTAATCCGCCTCTTAGCTATGGTCTTTGCGATTATGGTATTTTTCCAAATCGGTCCAGAGGCTGTTCACGGTGAAGATACCGGTCAACTGTTACTAGATGACTTGTTACACGTACTTTTTTCTGTCTTTTTATTTGCTGGATTCTTTTTACCTTTACTTACTAATTTCGGTTTACTCGAATTTATCGGCTCCTTTATGACAGAAATTATGCGCCCGCTCTTCCGTTTACCGGGTCGTTCTTCGATCGACGCCCTCGCCTCATGGATTGGTGACGGTACAATCGGAGTATTGCTTACAAGTAAACAATATGAAGAAGGGTATTATACGAAGCGAGAAGCAGCGATTATCGGGACAACTTTCTCCATCGTATCGATTACCTTCACGCTCGTTATTATCGAAAAGTTAGAATTAACGCATATGTTTTTACCCTTTTACTTTACGATTATCGTAGCTGGATTCGTGGCGGCTTTAATTATGCCACGAATTCCACCCCTTTCTCGAAAGGAAGATAGCTTTATTAATCCAAATCAGGAAAAGATAGACGAATCTATTCCAGCCGGATACAATACTTTCACTTACGGTTACGAAAAAGCAATCGAACGTAGCCGTCAAGAAACGAGTGTTAAAAAATTCGTCTCCGAAGGATTTAAAAACGTGCTCGACATGTGGATGGGAGTTGCTCCGGTCGTAATGGCCTTTGGACTTGTAGCCCTCGTCGTTGCTGAGTTTACTTCCTTTTTCCAATGGCTCGGGGTACCGTTTATTCCAATTTTAGAATTGATGCAAGTCCCAGAAGCAAAAGAAGCATCACAAACGATTTTAATCGGGTTTGCAGATATGTTTTTACCAGCTATTATCGGTTCATCAATCGCTTCAGAGATGACTCGTTTTGTAATTGGAGCACTTTCTGTCACTCAATTAATTTACATGTCTGAAGTCGGTGGCCTACTACTCGGTTCAAAAATTCCAGTAAACTTTAGAGACTTAGTCGTCATTTTCTTATTACGTACAATTATTACATTGCCAGTCATCGTTTTACTTGCTCACTTAATCTTTTAATTGAATGAATGCTCCCTCGACAGTAGCTCAAGAGTAGACTACATTCGAGGGAGCATTTTCTTGCATTTATTGTAAAAAAATCGTCACAAACAAGTTAAAAGAAACCGAATACCGTCTCATTGCTCTTGCCCAGAAATCGTTGAGTCGCTATAATAAGGCAACAAGGAATCATACCCTAAGCATATATATCAAACATTAAAAAGCGTTATCTCAAATTAAAGGGAGAGGCAAACGATTGAGTAAAGAAGCAGCACAGAAGGTAGATCGTCGAGTCATCCGTGGAGAAACGTCCAAACGTAAGATTATCGAATCTGCAACCGAACTGTTTATCGAATATGGCTTTCGTAAGACGACGATTACGATGATTGCTAATCACGCTGGCATCGGATACGGTACAGCTTACAATCATTTTCCGAATGGGAAAGAAGATATATTTTTAACGATTACTGAAAATGTAATGGACCAAATTTACGACATAGCTAGTAAAGAATACACGGTCCGTTCTAAGGAAGAGGCATTTAGTTTTATTCAAAATAATATACGTAGTTTAATCGAGATAATAAATGAACATAAACCATTAGCTACTGTCACCTACGAAGCGATTCAACTTTCCGACCGAGTAGAAGAACGCTGGAAGGAGATAACCGAACGACTACTTAAACGAATCGCCCAGAACGTCGAACAAGCAATTGAAAAAGATTTAGTACGCAATCCGAAGTTCGATCCAGATGTGGTTGCAAGTGTTTTATTTTACGTAACAGAAAATTATCTATGGAAAATAGCCTTAGATGAAACAGATAAAGACCCAGAAACAATCATCGAAAATATTGCCGAAATATATGCAAACGGACTATATAAATAAATATAAAATGGTTCGATTCAACTTTAAGAGTGAATGGAACCATTTTTTATTTAAAGTAAAGGTTGGACGCACTAACATCGCATGTATAAACCTTTGGCAAGATGCTATTTGATTTAAAGTAAAAAATAGACAAACTAGCATTTCGCGCAAAAGCCTTCGGTAAGAAAGTATTTTTCATTTAAAGTAAAACACGATTGTTTGCCGAGCTTTTTGGATTGCTTTGGGCATTTCAGAAATTGGCACACATACACCAGTAGAAAGCAGTTGTTTTCCAGGATTAGCTAACATAATCGCTATCCCGGCATGATGCCTAGACTCCCAGAGGGTCTTTCAACTTTAGACTTTTGCAAACATTTTTTCCGCCGCTTGAACGATACGCTCTTCATTCGGTAACCAATCCTTTTCTACTGATGGTACTGGATACGGTGTATTAAAGCCAGTCACCCGTGCAATAGGTCCTTTTAAATAATCGAAGGCCTTTTCGTTTAAAAGTGCTGAAATTTCTGCACTGACTCCGCCTGCTTTCACCGCTTCGTGGACAACCATCACACGGCCTGTCTTTTTTGCCGAATTGATAATCGCCTCCCGATCCATTGGAACGATTGTACGCAAGTCAATTACCTCGACGGAAAGGGATAGTTCATTCTCGATTTGTGCTACAGCTTGCTCTACCTTTGGCACGGCAGGACCGTAAGTAATAATCGTAAGGTCTTCTCCTTCTTTTAACACCTTTGCCTTTCCTATTTCGACGACATAGTCTTCCTTCGGCACTTCACCAAAAGACATCATATAAAGTAAAATCGGCTCTAAAAATAGAACTGGGTCGGGATCGCGAATTGCAGCTTTTAACAATCCTTTTGCGTCGTAGGGATTGCTTGGGGTGACGACTTTTATTCCTGGAGAATGTAAGAATAACCCCTCTAAACTATCGGTATGCAACTCAGGAGCGCCGATACCACCACCATAAGGAGCACGAATAACCATCGGAGCACTATATACCCCACCAGAACGGGAACGAATTCGCGCAGCTTGGGCAGCAATTTGTCCCATCGCTTCGTAAATAAAGCCGAAAAACTGAATCTCCGCAATCGGCCGTAACCCTCTTGTAGCCATTCCAACGGCCGAACCTATAATCGCTGATTCAGCAATCGGTGTATCGACGACTCGTTCTGCACCAAACTGCTCTTGCAAACCTTCTGTAATTCGCAGTACACCGCCTCCTTTTCCAATATCTTGACCAAGGCAAATAATCGAATGATCCCGCTCCATCTCTTCTTTAATCGCTGAGTTAAGCGCCTCCATCATTGTCATATGGATCAATTTAATACACCTCCTGAACTTTTTCTCGCCTCTTCTTGCTGTTCGCTTAATTCCTCCGTCTTTTCCTCATACACGATATCGAATAAATCTTCGACCTTGCTCGTCGCCTTTTTCACAGCTAAATCGTAAGCTTCTAGCACTTTTTCTTCTGCCTTCTTATACAATTCCTCATCTCGCTTTTCATCCCATAGGCCTTCGTTTATTAAGAACGTTTTCATTCGTTTGAGCGGATCTTTTTCTAACCATTGTTCTAACTCTCTTTCCTCACGATAACGAGAATCATCATCTAGTGTTGTATGCGGACCTTGACGATAAGTCATCGCCTCGATTAATACCGGCTTTCCTTCACGGGCTAAAGCTAGGGCCTCTTTCATCGTTTCGTATACCGCAAGAACATCATTTCCATCCACCTGAATCCCATGAATCCCATAGGCTTCTACCTTTTGCGCAACCGTTTTTGTCGCCATTTGTTTTTCTACAGGCGTTGTAATTGCCCATTGGTTATTTTGCACGAAGAATATAACCGGTAGATCATACACAGCCGCGAAATTCATCGCCTCGTGGAAGTCCCCCTCCGATGTTCCACCCTCACCGACGTAGGTCACACTTACACTATTTTCATTACGATATTTACTTGCCCAAGCTCCCCCAACAGCGTGGATACATTGGGCAGCGATAATAATTTGTACTGGGAACACATTCGAGTTTATCCCTAGCTCCTCCGCCTCCGCCAAAGTCGCATCCTGTATCTCACCCATCATATAGAGAAAAGTCTGCTCCATCGGCATCCCTCGGACTAAATATACACCCGACTCACGATAGCTCGGATAAATCCAATCCTCATCCCCCATCGGGAAAGCGCTTCCAACTTGAGCCGCCTCTTGCCCTTTGAACTGAGCGTACACACCAATTTTTCCTTCTTGCTGTAGTTCGATCGTCTTTTCATCAAAGACCCGTATTTGCACCATCCATTCATATAAATCCCGCATCGTCTCTTCCGAAATTTCCGGACGATCACCTACTAACTCGCCCTTTTCATCTAAATATTGCACCCGCTTAACTTCCGTTTGATTTGGCTTAATCCACAACGTCAATCCCCCATTTCTTAATTATTTTTTTAGATTAGTAGAGTCAAAGTTAGGACCAAGCTCTTCCCCCTTCAGTTTTAATTTTCAGAAAATGATATAACGTCAACTTCTTACGAAATATTTTAAACGATAGACCAAACATCGTCAATACGTAATATCATCTTTTCTCAAAGATATAGCGATTTGCAACTGGATTTTCATAAATATTAAGAACAAATAGGAGATAACGAACACTATTTTCCCAATCTGTAACAAAATGTGCATAAATAATAAGAACCTATTATCGCGGCGATGGTCCAGCGGAAAAGGTTTGAGCGAAAATCAGCAACAACCTTTCCGAGGCAACACTCCAGCGAAAAGGTCTAAGCGAAAATCAGCGACAACCTTTCCGAGGCAACACTCCAGCGAAAAGGTCTAAGCGAAAATCAGCAACAACCTTTCCGAGGCAACACTCCAGCGGAAAGGTCTAAGCGAAAATCAGCGATAACCTTTTCGCGGCGATGGTCCAGCGGAAA
>CALGOZ010000059.1 GCA_937960785.1 uncultured Pseudogracilibacillus sp. | reverse complement strand
TAAATCGAGTTGTCTACGATATTACTTCTAAACCGCCGAGCACAATCGAGTGGGAGTAGAAAAAAATAAATAAAGGAGGATATCCTCACCTTAATCATTTTCGGTAAGGGGGGATCCTCTTAATTTTTTTAGAAATCTTTTTGAGGGATTGTTGTATATGGAAATAAGTGTTTTTCTCATTATTACAATCGTGATATTATTTATTAATATAGCACTATTATACTTTTTTAAAGATCGTCAGAAGGTCGACGAGGGCTTCGAGTTTTTCTACCATCGTTTATCTTATCGACGTAAATTTATTCGCACCTTATATACTACTCCCTTACTCCTTGTTGTATTATTTATTATTTACTTTTTAACTGACTGGAATAGTATTGTTAAGGGTAGCATCATGTTTGCTTTCGTCTGTTTATTCGTCGGCCAAGCAATGTATAATTATATTCTATGGAAGAAACATAAAGAAGCTAACTGATTTTATGATTGGTCAACAGAATTGAACTACCACCAAGTGCCGAGTATTCCTGTAAGAGATGTAATAGCAATTAAAGCGCTATGTAACGTATCGAATTTGAAAGGAACTCCAGTAATGCCGCTATATAAAACTGGTACCGACCAAGGGAAATATTCACCATATCCTATCGCTACTATAATTTGTGAAAAAATTAAAATGATAAAAATAGCACCAAGTGATAATAAGTACCCTCTACCAAACGAGGCAAAAAATCCAAATGGCGCACTTAGTAAAATTGTTATCCCGCTAACGATCATGATCGACGTGCCGTTATTGTAGAAGAGTTGCCACGTAAAATCGTCAATACGAAGTAGAAATCCGATCATAATGCCGACGATAAAGATGAGAAAGGTAAGGAATATATTTGTAATAAAAGTGGCAGTAAATTTAGCAAAAATGACGGTGGAACGTTAGTAAGGAATCGCTAATAAACTAACCATCGTACGGTCTGCATATTCCCGCCCGAAAACCCAGCTCATTACAAATCCATAGACGATTATTCCTCCAACAGAAATCATTTGTCCGTACGTATCGATATATGAAATGGCTGTTATATCCCCAATAACTTGCGTCTTTTCTCCAAGGAGCCCCGATTGTTTAGCGAAGTGTAGATCCTTTGCTATAAAAGAAAAAAACCGCAACTAAAGGTACAATCATAAATAAAAGTGCAACAATCTATGTCATTTTCGCCTTTCTAATTTTGTATAATTCAATACTTGTTAAAGAGAGATAGGAATTCATTTTATGTTCGATCCTTTCTTTTATCGTACGTAAAAAATATTGTTCTAAAGTTTCTCTTTCTACGGATAATTGTGTTAGTTGAATATCTTTATGAACTAGGAATTAAGCTAGTCGCTCCGGATGTTGGACGAACTTTTTCTCACTAAGACGTAACGTGTCATCTTGTAATGACTGAAAGGCATATTTTTTCTCTGATAAAAGCTTTTGTAGTTCGGTTTTGTTCTTTTCACTAATATGCACATGCATCTCTAATTGCTCCTGCAATTCTTGTTTAGTTACTTCTTGTATAAGGGACCCTCATGAATCATACCAATTGTCGTTGCAAGTTTTGCCATTTCGTCTAGTAAGTGAGTAGAGAGCAAAATAGTTACCTTTTCTTCTTCGGCTAATTGTAATAAGAGCCGTATGCTCACTATTTCTTCTGGGTCTAGACCATTTACAGGTTCGTCTAAAATAAGCAAAGTCGGACGATGAAGTAACGCCTTTGCAAGGGCTAATCGTTGTTTATTTCCTAAGGATAAAAGGGCTGCTTTTTTATGTTTATATTTTTCTAATTGAAAAATGGATAGAACACGATGAATCGCCCGTCGTCAGTAATACGATACAGCTTACGTTGGATAAGTAAATTTTCATAAACAGTTAAGTCTGGATAAGCTTGCGCATTTTCAATAACATAGCCTACGTTATTCCATAGGTACGAACTTAGGTGTGACACTTTTTCACCGAAAATTGCACAACAACCTTTTGTCGGTTTTATTATCCCGAGTAGTAATTTGATAAGAGTTGTCTTACCGGCACCGTTTAAACCAATTAAGCCGTAAATATCACCCCGTTGAACCTTCATTATTATATTGTGGACAACATGCAAGTCACCGTAGGTTTTGTATATATTTTTTACCTCGATAATACTTCCCATTATGGATACTCCTTTACGAGAAATTCAACGATTGAATAAAGCATAACTTCAATCACTTTTACGCTATATTCCTTACTAATTTCTTCTTTATGAATGTTTTGTAAGAGTAATTGTTATTACAGTTGGATCTTTCTTTATTAAAAACAATATTTTCCCAATAAATCTTTATTTCGTTTGCTTGAATTATATTTCACAGTATTAAAAATATTTCATAAAAGATTTCAACTAAAGATAAAGTATATACAGTCGAAAAATGTATGTTTCTGAATTTAATTACATACAGATATAATGTATAAAAATATTTTTCAAGAAAAATAATTGTATACGAAGTTCGATTAAGGAGGTTTTCGATAATTGGGATTAAATGTTACAGAAAAATTAATAAAAAGTCATTTGGTAAGCGGTGAAATGATACCAGGTACTGAAATAGGTATTAAAATTGATCAAACGTTAACCCAAGATGCAACTGGGACAATGGTTATGCTGGAGTTAGAGGCAATGGGAATAAAGCGAGTAAAAACTGAGGTGTCGGCACAATACGTAGACCACAACTTAATCCAAACTGACGGTAAAAATCCAGACGACCATTTATTTTTACAAAGTGCTGCCCGTCGCTTTGGTCTTTATTATAGTCGACCGGGAAATGGGGTGAGTCATCCTGTTCATATGCAATATTTGGCGAAACCAGGTAAGACGCTGCTAGGTTCAGATAGCCATACGTGTGCCAATGGTTGTATGGGAATGTTAGCAATCGGGGCCGGAGGAATAGATGTTGCAATGGCGATGGCTGGTGAACCTTTTTATGTGAACATGCCAAAGGTATGGGGCATTAAATTAACTGGAAAATTACCAGAATGGGTAAGTGCAAAAGATGTTATTTTAGAATTGTTACGTCGGCATGATGTAAAAGGTGCCGTTGGAAAAGTAATTGAATATTATGGGCCAGGTTTAAAGCATTTGGACGCAATGGATCGGCACGTTATTGCGAATATGGGAGCAGAACTTGGAGCGACAGGAACTGTATTTCCATCCGACGAGGAAGTAAGACGGTTTTTAAAAAGCCAACAGCGTGAAGAGGACTGGATTGAGTTAGTAGCCGATGAAGATGCGAAGTATGATGAATACGAGGAAATCGATTTATCACGTCTCGAACCCCTTATAGCTAAGCCTTCAAGTCCAGGAAATGTCGTACCAGTAAAAGAGGTTGCAGGGACACCAATTTATCAATCTTACATTGGTTCTTCTGCTAATCCCGGATATAGGGACTTTGCTATTGCAGCTGAAATTGTTGCTAACAAACAAATTGCTAAAGGAGTTTCCTTTGATATAAATCCGACCTCTCGTCAATCTTTAATGGAGTTAGTTCATACCGGTCATATTGCTAAGTTTATCCAAGCGGGTGCTAGGCTTCATCAAGCAGGATGCAACGGATGTATTGGAATGGGGCAGGCACCAGCAACGGGTAAAAACAGTTTACGAACTACCCCACGAAATTTTCCTGGTCGATCGGGCACGATAGAGGACAGTGTCTATTTATGCAGTCCAGAAACGGCAGCAGCTTCAGCTTTAACCGGCGAAATAACAGATCCGCGTACATTAGAAATGGATGTTCCTAAAATAAAAGCTCCAAAAGGCTTTGCGAATATGGAGGCAGCTTTGGAGGCGCCCCCGGAAGAAAAAGAAGCACAACAAATAACACTTGAAAAAGGACCGAATATCGTTTCCATACCGAAAATGGAGCGAATTGACGATACGATAGAACTACCCGTTTTATTGAAAATGGGTGATAACATATCGACTGATGAAATATTAGCTGGAGGTTCTCGTGTGTTACCTTTTAGAAGTAACCTACCAGAAATAAGCAAGTTTACCTTTGAAATTATCGACCCTACTTATTACGAAAGAAGTAAACAGTTAATAAAAAGTGGTGGTCATGCTATTGTAGGTGGCTTTAATTACGGGCAAGGTTCTAGCCGTGAACATGCGGCACTAGCTCCGAGATATTTGGGGTTAAAAGTTGTTCTCGTAAAAGACTTTGCGCGTATTCACCGCCAAAACTTAGTCAATTTTGGTATTTTACCACTAACATTCGTCCATGTAGCTGATTATGACAAATTAGAGGAGGGGGATACGTTAATTTTAAGCAATATTTACGAAAACATAAAGAACAAAAGAAGTTTCTCAATTATGTTAAAAGATAAACAAAAATCTATAGAAGTAGCCCATGATTTAACGCCCCGGCAAATTAATATAGTTTTAGCTGGTGGACTTATAAATATGGTGAAAAATCGAAAGGAGAATAATTGAAATGAAAAAGCAGTGTATCGCTTGTGATGGCACGGGAAAACAAGTCGATGATGAAGGTTGGCAGTATAAGTGTAGTGTTTGCCATGGAACAGGAATGCTCACATCATCAAAAGAAACTAAAATATTATCTGTTGATGAAAATAATCGATTGCTCGATTAAACTAAATAAATGTGTTACGTATTAAGTTATTTCGGAGTTAGAGTGTGGATTTTCAGTAGCTTATTTTTCAGAAAGTAAAGTTATACTATTTCGTGGCACCTCGAATAAATCTTTTTGTTGACGAATGATGGAGAAACGAGTATGATTAAATTTAAATCAAATAAATTAACGTATAATCTGAAGAATCGGCTTTGGAGTTTCTACTAGACTACCGTAAATAGTCTAACTACGTTAAAATAGAGATTTTGTAGCGAAATTAATGCCCTCTAACGGTATGAACTAAATTTCGCCTACCTTTATTTTACGTAAGTAGCACTCTTTGATAAGAGTGCTTTTCTATTTTTCCAGTCGATTTGTACGTAAAATTGAAGGAGGAACTTTTGTTGAAGAGGTATTTTCAGTTTGAAGAACTCGGCACGAATTATCGTACGGAATTTATGGCTGGTCTGACGACTTTTTTAGCGATGGCTTACGTATTATTCGTCAACCCGTCGGTCCTTTCTCTAGAGGGGGTTGAACAATTACCAGAAGGTATAACCCGGATGGACCAAGGAGCTGTCTTTACGGCTACAGCCATTGCCGCAGCGATTGGTACATTATTAATGGGAGTACTTGCCCGTTATCCGATCGGACTTGCTCCGGGGATGGGCTTGAATGCTTTCTTCGCTTATACAGTCGTACTCGGTTACGGAATTCCGTGGCAAACGGCTTTATCAGGAGTTTTTGTTTCTGGAGTTATTTTTATTTTATTAACGTTATCTGGTTTACGAGAGAAAATTATTAATATGATTCCACCGAATTTGAAGTTAGCAGTAGGTGCAGGAATCGGATTTTTTATCGCATTTATCGGTTTTCAAAATGCCGGAATTATCGTTGGCGATGAAGCGACATTAGTAGCCTTAGGCGATCTTACATCACCACCAGTTATGTTAGCAATATTTGGAATTGTTATTTCAGTTATTTTATTATCTTTAAACATTCGTGGTGGTATTTTTTACGGTATGATTATTACTTCGATCGTCGGAATGATCTTCGGCTTAATTAGTACACCGAGTGGGCTTAACGATATTGTAAGTACTCCACCAAGCTTAGCGCCGACTTTTGGACAAGCGTTCGTTAATTTTGGTGATATTTTCACCTTGCAAATGCTCGTCGTTATTTTAACATTTTTATTCGTAGACTTTTTCGATACCGCTGGAACATTAGTAGCAGTTGCTAACCAAGCAGGTTTAATGAAGAATGATAAGTTACCGCGTGCCGGAAGAGCATTGTTTGCGGACTCAGCAGCGACAGTTGTCGGTTCTGTAGTTGGAACATCGACAACGACGTCTTTTGTTGAATCTTCTTCCGGGGTTGCTGTTGGCGGTAGGACAGGTTTTGCTTCTGTAGTAACTGCAGGATTTTTCTTGTTAGCTTTATTTTTTTCACCGCTATTAGCAGTAATTACATCAGAAGTAACAGCACCGGCATTAATTATCGTTGGTGTCTTAATGTCTAAGGCACTTAAAGATATCGAATGGGAACGTTTTGAAATTGCAGTGCCGGCCTTTTTAACGATTATTGCAATGCCTCTAACGTATTCGATTGCGACAGGTATTGCGATCGGATTTATATTTTATCCAATTACGATGATTATGCAAGGCCGTGCGAAAGAAATTAACCCAGTTATTTATGGATTGTCTGTTATCTTTGTTTTATATTTCATTTTCTTACAGTAGAATATAAACTATTAATCAAAAAATCCCCTTAGCCTATGTCTAGCTAAGGGGATTTTTTATATAGTAGGTAAAGTCTGTTCTCTACTATGCTTCATTTCTGAGTTTTATCATATTGGGTGATTCTACTGTATCTGGCTTATTGAATTTTGAAAACTGCGCTACAGTGGTCGGATCCACTATGTTTCATTCATCGTTATTGCATGAATTGAGATATATTGCATCTCCCCGCTATGCTACAATTTCTAAATATTTCTGCTAGTGGTACAAAAGATGCTTCTAATCTTACTTCATTAAATAATTGTTATAGAAGAGTGTAACATTTTCAAGATATATCTCATAAACCACCATTATCGTAATTAAGAGCCCTGATAAACCAAAATCCCTAAGCTAGATTCTTGCTAACTTAGGTTCCAGCCTGTTCATGATGGTTTTGAGCTGTTTTATTAGTCTTTCGTTGCAACCATACATAATAAGCGATAAATAGAGCAATTCCAACCATCGCCAACAAGGTCATCATTTTATATAAGGTTATTATTGAGTAGAGGTCGATTACTTTTCCTCCTACTAAAGAGCCGATAATACCGGATACGCCAAAAAATACAGAATAAAAAATTAAATGTCCTGTTGCGATTAGTTTTCCTGGCACTAGTTTCGACACAAATTCAAAAGAAGCAACATAAAAGACACCAAAGGTTAATCCATGTAATAGTTGTAAGGCGATAATCGTATACGGTGAATCAGAAATTCCGAATAATAACCACCGTAGTGCATACAATAGACTAGCTATAATAAGAAAGAAGATAGGATTAAACTTTCGGAACCAAAAGACCGCCAAGGCGAAAATTGTCGCTTCACTAATTAAGCCGATAAACCATGCGATTCCAACGAGGGATTCACTACCTCCTAAATCGGCAATATAAAGTCCGATAAAACTATCATTTGCCCGATGAGTAATTGTAATAAATACCATAGATAGCAAAAATAACGTATAAGGCGCTTGTTTAAGTAAGGAAATAACGTCTCTTCCTGATACGGAATGATCTTTTGCTGGGACGTCTTCGATTAAAAAGACGACGATGAGTAAAATCGATCCGAAAAATAAATAAGCCCAAACCATATTGCCGATTCCGATTGTCGTTAATATTTGTCCGACGACTAAAGAGGAAAAGGCAAAACCGATCGATCCCCACGTACGGATTGAGCCGAAAGAGATACCTAACTCATCAGCTCTCCTCTGAGCTAAACTATCACTTAAAGCCCCAACCGGAGAAGAAAAAAAGTAAAAAATCGCTCCAATACATAAAATCGCAAGCAAATGATTCATCTGAAAAAAGATTACACTTGCTATTAACATACCGATAACGGAAATAAGTAACATACGTTTGACCGTATTATACTTGTCGCTTAAATAACCCCAAAAGGGTTGTGATATAATTGAAGCGAAAGGCCCTATTGCTAAAACCCAACCAATCTCTGTCCCATTTAATCCCTTGTATTGTAAATATAAAGGTAGGAAGCTTATAATAATTGTATTCGTTGCATGGAATAAAAAAAGCAACGACTTCAATGGAAATAACGATTGTCTCTGCACAGTTTACACCTCTTCTACAGTTTCAGACGATTACTTTTAACTATATCATATGAAGCGAAAGAGACGTGCAAAAGTCTACAGCAGTAAACAGGTTACCTTCAAACGATCCTCAAGGAGGAATGTCAATGTTATCTAATGCTTACGGAATTGTCCTTACTATTTTAGTTATTAATATTGTCTACGTATCCTTCTCAACGATGCGAATGATACTAACTTTAAAAGGAAGGCGTTATTTAGCAGCGCTTGCAAGTACCTTTGAAGTGGTTGTTTATATTATCGGTTTAAGTATCGTATTGGACAACTTAGAAGAAATTCAAAATATTATCGCTTATGCTATCGGTTTTGCTCTTGGAATTATCATAGGTTCAAAGATTGAGGAACGTCTCGCTTTAGGTTATATTACCGTAAATGTCATATCTACAAACCCAGAACTACCTTTTACAAAAAAATTACGAGAAAAAGGTTTCGGAGTGACAACTTGGAAGTCTTATGGAATGGAAGGGGATCGTTTATCGATTCAAGTGTTAGCCCCGCGCAAACAAGAATTGTTTTTATATAAAATAATTACGGATATCGATCCAAAGGCATTCATCATTAGTTATGAACCGAAGCATATTCAAGGAGGTTTTTGGTTAAAGCAAGTTCGTAAACAACGAATTATCGAAGCGGAACAAGAAGCAGAACGAAAAGAAAAGCTTGATCAAGTAAGGGAGGAGAAAGAGGATGATTACGAAGCGGAAGTCGAAATCACCCCCCCTCACGATAAACCTTTATCCCAAAAGCCGAATGTTAAGCCAAAATTGTAAATAATTGTTCACACATTTGTTGACGATTAATTTTAAACTTTGCTATACTAGTAACGTGAACAAATAAATAAAAAGAAGCTCCATATAATTTTGAGAATATGGCTCAAAAGTTTCTACGTAAGCACCGTAAATGCTACGACTATGGAAGAGGTTGACATATTTTGTATACTTATGCAAAAAATAAAATGAAAAAAGCAGTCTATTCGTATTCCCCTAGATAAAATAGGGGGTAGAATAGACTTTTTTGCTTTTAACGGAATTTGAGGTGAAAAAATGGTCCAAGTCGGAGTAATCATGGGAAGTATTTCGGATTGGGAAACAATCCGTCATGCCTGCGACACGCTAGAACAATTAGGAATTGAATATGAAAGGGAAGTCGTTTCAGCACATCGAACTCCTGATGATATGTTCGATTATGCGAAGTCGGCCAAATCTCGTGGTTTAAAAGTAATTATTGCGTGTGCCGGAGGAGCTGCACACTTGCCAGGAATGGTCGCATCTCAAACGACCTTACCGGTAATCGGAGTGCCAGTGCAAACGAGTGCCCTCGGTGGTATGGACTCCCTTCTTTCTATTGTGCAAATGCCTGGAGGAGTGCCGACAGCCACGATGGCAATCGGGCGAGCTGGAGCAATTAATGCAGCTCTATTTGCTGGTCAAATTATTAGCCTAGAGAATGAAACAGTGGCGAAAAAATTAGACGAATACCGTAAAAGAATGAAAAAAAATGTAGATGAGATGAGGGAAGACCTTGCGAACAAATAATCATAATCAAGTTATATTACCCCCACAAACAATTGGTATTATCGGAGGAGGACAACTCGGTCGAATGATGGCGATTGCCGCCCGTTATAATGGCTATCGCATCATCGTCTTAGACCCAACCCCTAATTGTCCAACAGCCCAAGTAGCAGATGAACAGATTGTAGCAACCTACGATGATATGAATGCAATTGAACAGTTAACGGAAAAATCTGATGTAGTAACCTACGAATTTGAGAATGTAGATTTGGAGGCAGCTCGTTATATCGAGGCACAAGGTAAGTTACCCCAGGGAGCCTACGCTTTACAAGTAACACAAAATCGGGAAGCGGAAAAAACGTTAATGCGTGAATTAGGTTTACCAGTAGCACCTTTTTATATCGTACGTACAGAGGAAGAGGTACGGGAAGCAGTGAAAAACCTCTCCTTCCCAGCTGTTATTAAAACTTGCCTTGGTGGATACGATGGAAAGGGTCAACTTAAATTAGAATCCCGTGCTGATGTGGAAGCTGCAGTACAATTTATCGAACGCGGAGGCACATTCATTATGGAAGAATGGATTAGTTTTGATAAAGAGATCTCCGTCGTCTTCACCCGTGCTCAAGACGGTACGATAACGTATTTCCCATTAGCGGAAAATGAACACCGTGATCATATTCTTTATACAACACTAGCCCCAGCTGGAGTCTCACAACAAGTCAAACAGGAAGCTTTAACTGCTGCGAAAACGTTAGCGGAAAAAATTAATATCGTCGGTACCTTTGCGATTGAAATGTTCGTAAAAGATGATGGAATTTTTATTAATGAAATGGCACCTCGTCCTCATAATTCGGGACACTTTACAATCGAAGCTTGCAACGTATCTCAATTTAGTCAGCATATCCGTGCGATTTGTGGCCTACCATTACCTAATATCGAACAACAAAAAGAGGCGTTAATGATTAACGTCTTAGGGGAAGATATGAATAGGGCGCTTACTGCTTTTTCTGAGCTACCGGAGGCTTCAATTCACTTATACGGAAAAGCTGAAGCGAAAGAAAAGCGAAAGATGGGTCACGTTACATTAGTAGCTGAAAATTTAAGAGAATTACTGACGCTAATTCAACGGTATGAGGAGGACTTATTGTGATTGAACGATATACCCGGGAAGAGATGGGTGCGATTTGGACCGAAGAAAATAAATATAACGCGTGGTTAGAAGTTGAAATTTTAGCCTGTGAGGCATGGGCCGAACTCGGTGTTATTCCAAAAGAAGATGTCGCAACGATTCGGGAAAAGGCATCCTTTGATGTAGAAAGAATTTATGAAATTGAACGGGAGACCCGTCATGATGTCGTTGCTTTTACTCGAACGGTATCGGAATCGTTAGGCTCAGAGAAAAAATGGATTCATTATGGACTTACATCGACGGACGTTGTCGATACGGCTTTGTCTTATTTAATCAAACAAGCGAATGAGATTATTCGTAAAGACCTCGAACGATTTATCGCTGTATTAAAGGAGCGGGCAATAGAGCATAAACATACGGTAATGATGGGCCGGACCCATGGCGTTCATGCAGAACCGACGACTTTCGGTTTGAAACTTGCTCTATGGTATGAAGAGATGAAGCGTAATCTTGAACGATTCAATGAGGCGGCAGATCGAATTGAATACGGTAAATTATCCGGAGCAGTAGGGACCTATGCGAATATAGATCCTTATGTGGAACAGTACGTCTGTGAAAAGCTAGGTTTAAAGCCGGCTCCCCTTTCTACACAGACATTACAACGGGACCGCCATGCAGCCTACATATCAGTCCTTGCATTAATCGCAACATCAATCGAAAAGTTTGCTACGGAAATTCGCGGACTTCAAAAAACAGAAACTCGGGAAGTCGAGGAGTTTTTCCATGAGGGCCAAACAGGTTCTTCAGCGATGCCTCATAAACGAAATCCAATCGCTTCCGAAAATATGAGTGGAATGGCACGAGTCGTTCGTGGTTACATGGTAACTGCCTATGAAAATGTCTCACTTTGGCATGAAAGGGATATTTCTCACTCTTCAGCAGAACGGATTATTATTCCAGATGCGACGATTGCAATCAACTATATGTTAAATCGTTTTACAAACGTCGTAAAAAATCTAACTATTTATGAAGATAATATGAAGAACAATATCGATGCGACGTACGGTGTTATTTTTTCACAACGAGTTTTATTAAGTTTAATCGATAAAGGATTAGCACGGGAAGCTGCTTATAATGTCGTACAACCCTTAGCAATGAAAGCCTGGAAGGAAAAGGTCCCATTCCGGTCGTTAGTAGAAAATGATAAAACTGTTCGTGAAAAATTAACGATGAAAGAAATTGATGCATGTTTTGATTATACGTATCACCTGAAAAATGTTGATTTTATTTTTGAGCGACTCGGCTTAACGGAGTAATTATAAAGAAATAAGAAACATAGAGGAGCGATTAGGATGGTAATGGAACCGGAACAAATTGAACGGAAAAAGGAATATCGAAAGATGGGTTTAACCGATGAAGAGTACGAACGGATTAAAGCAATTTTAGACAGAAGGCCTAATTATACAGAAACAGGTATCTTTTCAGTGATGTGGTCAGAACATTGTAGCTATAAAACATCGAAACCTTTACTAAAAAAGTTTCCAACCGAAGGACCTCAAGTACTTGTTGGACCGGGAGAAGGTGCGGGCGTAGTCGATATCGGTGATGGTGAGGCAGTCGTCTTTAAGATGGAAAGTCATAACAGCCCATCGAAAATTAACCCTTTTGAAGGAGCAGCTACCGGAGTAGGTGGTATTTTACGTGATGTATTCTCGATGGGGGCACGCCCTATTGCTGCAATGAATTCATTACGTTTTGGACCACTTTCGAAGGACCGGACAAAATATTTATTTAAAGAAGTCGTTCGTGGCATTGCTTATTATGGAAACAATGTCGGAGTGCCAACTGTCGGTGGAGAAGTCCAATTCGATAGTTGTTATGAAGACAGTCCCCTCGTTAATGCAATGGTTGTAGGCCTATTAAAACATGAAGAAATTCAAAGAGGGATTGCTGAAGGAGTCGGTAATATCGTACTTTATGCCGGTGCGCCGACCGGACGGGATGGAATTCATGGTGCAACCCACTCTTCTGATGATGAAGTAGCAGACGATGCAAATCCTGCCTCTGGAAATCCACATTTAGAAAAACGTTTAATCGAAGCTTGCTTAGAAGTAATTCACCATGATGGGTTAGTCGGAATGCAAGATATGGGGGCTGCAGGTTTAACTTCATCAGGAAGTGAAATGGCTTCAAGCTCGGGAACGGGAATGTTATTACAATTAGATCAAGTACCCCAAGCAGAAGAAAATATGTCAGCCTACGAAATGATGCTATCCGAAACACAGGAACGAATGCTTCTTGTTGTTAAAAAAGGTACTGAAGAAGAAATTATTAATATTTTTAAGAAGCATAATGTCGATGCTTGTGCAATCGGCGAAGTAATTGAGGAAAAAGTGTTTCGTATTGAACATGAAGGGAAAATTTGGGCAGATGTACCAGTCGATGCTTTAGATAAAGATGCACCTGTCTATTATTTACCATCTAAAGAAGCGAGTTATTATAAAACATTCCAAAAAATGGAGCCGACGATTCCAGAAGTTACAGATTATAAAGATACTTTACACCGTCTACTTGCTCAGCCAACCATCGCAAGTAAACGGTACGTCTACAATCAATTTGACTCGAATAGTCGTGGTGAAACATTAGTCGGTCCAGGTTCAGGAGCAGCGATCGTAAAGATACCTAAACGCGATAAGGCAATTGCGATTACAACGGATAGTAATTCCCGTTATATTTATTTAGATCCTTATGTTGGTGGGCAAATTGCCGTAGCCGAAGCAATGCGTAATATCGTTGTATCAGGGGCAAAGCCGCTCGGAATTACCGATGGTTTAAACTATGGTAATCCGACGAATGAAGAAGTGTTCTGGCAAATGGAACAGAGCATTTCCGGTATTAGTGAGGCTTGTCGTCATTTAGAAGTACCAGTCGTAAGTGGAAACGTGTCGATGTACAATCAGTCTTATGGAGAACCAATTTATCCGACACCGATTATCGGAATGGTCGGCCTGTTAGAGACGACGGATAATATTACACCAAATTCGTTTCAACAAGCAGGTGATGCGATTTATTTAATTGGAGAAACGAGTGCAGAATTTGGGGGTAGTGAGCTTCAACGTCTCATAGAGGGGGATTATAAAGGAAAGCCTCCCGCAATCGATCTAGAAAAAGAAAAACAATCTAGTGAAAAATTGTTACAAGCAATTCGTAAAGGACTAATCCAATCGGCTGAAGACTTAGCTGAAGGAGGTCTTGCAGTAGCTTTAAGTGAATCGGTAATTCGTAGCGAAGGTTTAGGTGCTGATGTAACGATTATCGGGAATCCAACGGTAGCTCTCTTTAGTGAATCACAAAGTCGCTATCTCGTTACAGTAAAAGAGCAAGATGTAACCCAATTTGAAGCTTTAAATATTAACGCTAAACGAATCGGTACTGTAACTGCTGATGGCATGTTAACTGTAGAAAATGACCAAAAAGAGACGATCCTTTCCGAAACTGTTGAACATCTTAAGGAAATCTGGGATCAAAGTATTGAAAAGTCATTGAATTAATATAAAAGGAATGGTTAAATGTTTGGGATATGGGGTCACAAGCAAGCTGCTGAAATAACATACTATGGCTTACATGCGATGCAACATCGTGGACAAGATGGCGCTGGAATCGTCGTAAATGACGGTTCTAGCCTCCATCTTCATAAAGGTGAAGGGTTAGTTAACGACGTATTTAAACATTTTGACTTTACGAAGTTTAAAGGATTTGCAGCGATTGGAAATATCCGGAACCAAACTCAAAATGATAAAGTATACGACAACGTACAACCACATGTTTTCCATTCATTGGATGGAAGTATGAGTATCGCTCATAATGGACGAATTATCAATGCTGATGCGATTCGTCGTAGTCTGGAAGATACGGGAAGTATTTTTCAGACAACTTCCGATACTGAGTTACTTGCCCATTTAATGCGTCGTAACGGAATCGAAAATTTTGAAGATTCGTTAATTGAAGCATTACAACAACTTGTTGGAGCTTATGGCTTTCTTCTAATGACGAATGACAAAATGTACGTTGCTCTAGATCCTCGAGGAATTCGTCCCTTATCAATAGGACGCCTTGGTGATAGTTACGTCGTCGCTTCAGAAACATGCGCCTTTAGTATTGTTGGTGCTACTTTTGAAAGGGAAGTTAAACCAGGTGAACTAATTATCATCAGTCATGATGGAATCGAATCAAAGCGATTTTTAACACAAGAGAAACGTAGCTTATGCGCCATGGAATACGTTTATTTTTCTCGACCGGATAGTGATTTGAATTATGTGAATGTTCATTCAGCTCGAAAACGAATGGGAATTGAGTTAGGAAAAGAACATCCCGTCTTCGATGCCGATGTTGTCACTGGTGTCCCTGATTCGAGTATTTCCGCTGCAATAGGTTACGCTGAACAGTGTGGCCTACCTTATGAAATGGGAGTTATAAAAAATCGCTATATAGGACGAACCTTCATTCAACCGTCTGAACAGTTACGGAATCAAGGAGTAAAAATGAAGTTATCCCCTGTAAAAGGTGTCGTAAAAGGTAAGCGTGTCGTGATGATCGATGACTCAATTGTCCGGGGTACAACGAGTCAACGAATCGTTACGCTATTACGGGAGGCAGGAGCTAAGGAGGTCCATGTACGTATCTCTTCCCCTCCAATTGAAAATCCATGTTATTACGGAATCGATATGTCGACGAAAAAGGAATTAATTGCAGCGAATAATAAGTTGGAACAAATGCGCAAATTAATCGGCGCAGACTCGTTGCAGTTTTTATCACAAGAAGGAATGAAAAAGGCAATTTTAAAAAACGAAACAGTTCATCAAGGTATATGTGCTGCCTGTATGACCGGTAGTTATCCAGTATTAGAAGAAGATGATGTCGGATATTATCGTACGTATTAATAATTAATCTATATTATAAAAAATAGGGAGTAGTAAGAAATGTCAAATGTATATAAACGTGCAGGAGTCGATGTTGAAAGAGGTTATGAAGCTGTCGAACGGATGAAAAAACATATCGAAAAGACGAATCGGCCAGAAGTCATCGGTGGTATCGGTGCGTTTGCAGGACTATTCGATTTATCATCATTACAATATGAAGAACCAGTCCTCGTATCTGGAACCGACGGTGTAGGAACTAAATTGATGCTCGCTTTTGAAATGGACCGTCATGATACGATTGGAATCGATCTTGTAGCGATGTGTGTGAACGATATCGTCGCTCAAGGGGCAAAACCGTTATTTTTCCTTGATTATATCGGTTGCGGTAAAAATAATCCCGCAGTAATTGAGCAAATTGTCGCCGGTGTAAGTGAGGGATGTGTCCAATCGGGGGCAGCTTTAATCGGTGGGGAAACAGCCGAAATGCCAGGAATGTATAAAGAGGACGAGTATGACTTAGCTGGTTTTGCCGTCGGTATTGTAGAAAAAGAGGATATTATAACTGGTGAAAACATTAAAAAAGATAATGTTATCGTCGGACTATCATCGAGCGGTATTCATTCGAATGGCTATTCTTTAGTTCGACAAATAATACAGGGATACGATTTAACAAAGCAATATGATGGATTATCTGAACCATTAGGCGAAGCTGTATTACGTCCAACTAAAATTTATGCAAAAGTGATAGAAAGTATTTTACAAACGTCTAAAATTCTCGGTATAGCCCATATTACAGGCGGTGGTTTTTATGAAAATTTCCCACGAATTTTACCTAAAGGTTTAGGGGTAGAATTAGATCCATCGACTTGGGAAGTACCGGAAATTTTATCTTTTATTCAAAAGGAAGGCAATATAAAAGCTGAAGAAATGTACGGTATTTTTAATATGGGAATTGGTATGGCATTAATTGTTGAAGAAAATGTCGCCGAACAATTAGTTGAGCAGTTGACATCCTTAGGAGAAACTGCGACTATTATTGGAAAAGTAATCGATAAGGAAGGGGTACATTTTATATGAGTTTTGATGTAAGGCCACGCGTGGCTGTGTTTGCTTCCGGTACTGGGACGAACTTTGAAGCGATGATGACGAGCGATGAGCGACAGTTCGATGTCGTCATGTTAATTTGTGATCGGCCAAAAGCACATGTAATCGGTCTAGCGGCAGGATTCGGAGTAGAAACAGTCGTATTAGATCCAAATCAATTTAGTTCGAAGGAAGAATACGAAAGGACGATTTTACAGCGTTTAAAAAGAGCAAACGTCCAGTGGATTGCCCTAGCTGGATATATGCGACTCGTTGGAAAAGAGTTGCTCGATGCGTATCCAAATCGAATTGTAAATATCCATCCATCTCTTTTGCCGGCTTTTCCTGGCAAAGATGCTGTTAAACAGGCTCTTGACGCGGGAGTCAAGGTATCCGGTGTAACGATTCATTATGTCGATGAAGGAATTGATACAGGGCCGATTATCGCTCAAGAACCTGTGACAGTTTTCCCAAAGGATACAGTCGACTCATTACAAAAGCGAATCCAACAAGTTGAGCACGTATTATATACAAAAGTTATTAATGAAATTACACGTTCGTAAGGATAAGGAGAAGAGAAATGAAAAAAAGAGCATTGCTTAGTGTATCAGATAAATCTGGATTAATACCTTTTGCTCAGGGACTTGAAGAGTTAGGTTATGAAATTGTTTCTACAGGTGGAACATTGAAACTTCTAAAAGAATCCGGAATAAAAGCTATTTCGGTAGATTCTGTTACTAATTTTCCGGAAATATTAGATGGGCGTGTAAAGACACTCCATCCGAAAATTCACGGTGGTTTACTAGCGAAACAAAATGTCGATTCCCACGTAGAAGCATTGGAAGAAAATGACATTACACCGATCGAGCTTGTCGCTGTCAATTTATATCCATTTAAAGAGACGTTGGCTAAAGAAGAAGCGACCCATGAAGATATCGTTGAAAATATCGATATTGGTGGCCCAGCGATGTTAAGAGCCTCGGCAAAAAACTATGAGCATGTAACAGTAGTTGTCGATCCTGAGGACTATGAAAGTGTTTTAGAACTTTTACAGCAAGGTGCGCTCGAACTTGAAGTACGTAAAGAGTTAGCTGCAAAAGTATTCCGTCATACGGCCAACTATGATAGTGTAATTGCCCAATATATGACAGGACAAGTATCGGATAGGGAATTGTTCACTGAAACATATACCCGTACATATGAACAAGTACAACAATTACGCTATGGTGAAAACCCACACCAAGAAGCAGCTTTTTATGAAATACCGAATTATAAAGGAATAAGTTTAGCAACAGCAAAACAACTTCATGGAAAAGAGTTATCGTATAACAACATACAAGATGCAAACGCCGCTTTAGAAATAGTTTTAGAATACGATAGTCCGACGGCTGTTGCGGTAAAGCATATGAATCCCTGTGGAATCGGAGTTGGCAAAACATTACAGGAGGCGTTTCAACGGGCTTATGATGCAGATCCGATTTCAATTTTCGGTGGAATTATTGCTGTAAATCGTCCAGTAGACAAGGAAACAGCAACTAAAATGTCTGAAATCTTTCTAGAAATCGTCATTGCTCCGAGTTTTACAAAAGAAGCCCTAGATATTTTAACTGAGAAGAAAAACATTCGTCTGCTCGAGATTCCGATGAATGAAGATGTTGAAGTGTATGACAAAGTGGTTTCAGTAAAAGGGGGTCTACTTGTACAAACGAACGATGCAGCGACAATTACCGAAGAGGATCTTGAAGTCGTTACAGAACGCACTCCAACGAAAGAAGAAATAGAGAATTTACTCTTTAGTTGGAAAGCTGTAAAACACGTAAAATCAAATGCAATCGTACTGGCAAAAGATAAGCAAACAATCGGTATTGGTGCTGGACAAATGAACCGTGTCGGTGCTGCAAAAATCGCAATTGAACAAGCAGGAGAAAAAGCAAAAGGAGCCGTTTTAGCATCCGATGCCTTCTTCCCTATGCCAGATACGGTAGAAGCAGCTGCAAAAGCAGGGATTACTGCGATTATTCAACCGGGCGGTTCTAAGCGAGATCAAGATTCTATCGATGTTTGTAATGAGCACGGGATAGCGATGGTCTTTACAAAAGTACGTCATTTTAAACATTAAATGGTAAGGGAGATAGGGATGAAAGTATTAGTCGTTGGCCGAGGAGGCCGAGAACATAGTGTCGTCGAACAAGTGAAAAAGAGTAGTTTAGTTAAGGAAATTTATTGCGCTCCAGGAAATGCTGGAATCGAGCGAGTTGCCACTTGTATACCAATCGATGAAATGGAGATCGATGAGCTAGTCAAATTTGCTAAGGAAACAGACATTGACTTAACAATTGTTGGACCTGAGAATCCATTAAATGCAGGCATTGCAAACGCGTTTCAAGAAGCAAATTTACCGATATTTGCTCCGACGAAAGAAGCTGCCTTATTAGAAGGTAGTAAAGAATTTGCAAAACAATTTATGATGAAATACGATATTCCAACGGCAGCTTACGAGTCGTTTACCGACGCAAGTGCAGCTAAGGAATATGTTAAAGATAAGGGTGCACCAATCGTAATTAAAGCCGATGGTCTAGCTGAAGGAAAAGGTGTAGTAGTTGCAGAAACTGTTGAACAATCTCTTGAAGCAATCGACTTTCTAATGGTCGAGGGGGCTTTTTCAGGTGCGGGTGAAAAAGTCGTAATTGAAGAGTTTTTAGAAGGAAGAGAGTTTTCTTTAATCGCTTTTGTTCACGAACATCAGGTGTTTCCAATGTTAGCAGCTCGCGATCATAAACGAGCCTACGATAATGATGAAGGTCCAAATACGGGTGGTATGGGAGTGTTTGCACCAGTTCCAGATATTTCCCAGGAAATAATCGATTTTACGACAAAAAATGTATTGCAAAAAGCAGCAATTGGAATGATGAAGGAAGGTCGTCCGTTTACGGGGATTTTATATGCTGGAATGATGCAGACAGCAGACGGGCCAAAAGTAATTGAATTTAACACTCGTTTTGGTGATCCAGAAACCCAAGTCGTTTTACCTTTATTAGAAAATGATCTTATCCAAGTAATGCTCGATGTGATGCAAGGTAAAGATCCAAATTTACGTTGGCGAGATGACGCTTGTGTCGGTGTAGTCGTTGCTTCGAAAGGGTATCCAGGTGATTATGAAAAAGGTAAGTTAATTCCGGAAACAAATGTACCAGAAGATACGTTTATTATCGAAGCTGGAACGAAACGAACAGAAGCTGGCCTCGTCTCCAATGGCGGTCGAGTACTACTTGTTGGCGGGATTGGTAAAACTTTAGAAGACGCTCGTGATAAAGCCTATAGTTATTTAACGATTTTCGATGATAATGATAACTTCTTTTACCGAAGGGATATTGGAACGAACGTGTAAACCGTAAAGAAGCTTGTGAAGTTATGTCGCAAGCTTCTTTCTTATCCTTACTCCCAGTTTGAAAAAATTCACTACTTTTTCACAAAACTTCATATTTTTTATAAAAATAGCTTTAAGCGACGAAAATAAGCAACATTTATGCTAAAATAGATTTATATGAAACCGAATTCACCTATACGATTTAATGATATAATAATGATTGTGTAACTGGAGAGTTGAATATGTTAGAACATGGACAGTTTTGGAGAAATAAAGAATTACGTGAACATATAGCTGTAGTTGATAATAAAATTGCTCCTCATATCGTCTTTAAGAATAGTACGTATTTAAATGTCTATACGAAAAGGTGGGAGAAAGGGAACGTATGGATTTATAAAGATCGAATCGTTTACGTTGGTGAGCGTTTACCTGAAAAGACTGACGGGTGTGAAATAATCGATTGTACTGGTCAATACCTAGTACCGGGTTATATCGAGCCCCACGCCCATCCTTTTCAACTTTATAATCCAGAATCTTTAGCATATTTCGCAGCAAAATACGGTACTACGACGTTAATTAATGATAACTTGCGAATTATTTCGCTCCTAGATACCGATACAGCTTTCCGCTTAATTGAAGACCTACATGAATTACCGGTATCTAGCTTTTGGTGGGGGAGATATGATTCGCAGACGATCATGCGGGATGAAGAGGCTTTTTTAAATACCGATGAAGTGTTATCATGGCTTTCCCATCCTTCCGTTATTCAAGGCGGAGAGCTGACATCTTGGCCACAATTATTGGCGGGTGATGACCGACTTTTATACTGGCTCCAGGAGACAAAGCGTCATCATAAACGAATCGAAGGTCATTTTCCAGGTGCCTCTGAAAACACGTTAACTAAACTAAAACTACTCGGTGCCAGTGCAGATCATGAAGCCTTAGACGGCGAGGAAGCATTACGTCGCTTACGTCTCGGTTATCATGTAACATTACGTCATTCTTCGATTCGACCGGATTTACCAGTGTTACTCGATGATCTACTCGCTGAAGGGATTGATGCGTTCGATCAACTAACATATACGACAGACGGACCGACTTCGACCTTTATTGAAAAGGGACTGATTAACGTCTGTATCGAAATCGCTATTAAAAAAGGTGTCCCACTTATCGATGCTTACCGAATGGCGACGTATAATGTAGCTAAGTATTATGGTCTAGATGAATTGATTGGCGGAATTGCACCAGGCCGCTTAGCTCATATTAATTTACTTTATGAAAAAGATGATCCAACTCCGTTAAGTGTATTAGCAAAAGGAAAATGGATTATTAAAGATGGCATAGAATGTACACCGACGAAAAAAATTAATTGGAAACAATACGGAATCGAACCTCTATCCTTCGATTGGGAATTAACGGAGGATGATTTACAATTTTCGATTCCTGTTGGTTTGCACATGCATAATGACGTTATTTTAAAACCGTATGCAGTAGAAATCGATATTACAGCTTCTAACTTAGGAACAGATAATAATGATGCCTTTTTACTCTTACTTGACCGTGAAGGTACGTGGCGTGTAAATACTGTACTAAGAGGGTTTACTAGAGAGCTTGGCGCGCTTTGTTCTACCTTTTCGACTACGAACGATATTATTTTGATTGGAAAATGTAAAGCGGATATGCAGCTTGCTTGGAGACGAATGAAAGAAATCGGTGGTGGTATCGTCGTCGTTCATAAAGGAAAAGTTCTTTTTGAATTGCCATTATCCCTAGCAGGAGCGATGTATGACGGAAGTATAGAGACATTAATTGAAAAAGAGTATGAACTTAAAAACATTTTAATCGATGCCGGTTATGAATTTAAAGATCCGGTTTATAATTTACTCTTTTTATCATCTGTTCATCTACCTTATATTCGAGTAACTCCTAAAGGAATTATTGATGTAATGACTCGAGAAACAATCGTACCTGCAAATATGCGTTAAACGACCTTTAAAAACGGGGGGAAAGCCATGAATAAAAAAGTGATTATAACAGTTGTCCTTTTAGTTATTGCTATATTCGGTGCTATAGGAGTGTTTGTCTTTTTTCTTGATGATCAAGATCAGTCACAAATCCTCTCCAAAAAATCAAAGGATGAAGCATCAACGACGTATACGTTTCCTTTTACTGGATTAGAGACAACTGAAGAACCAACCCATCGAGCTGTTGCCGTAATGATCAATAACCATCCCCAAGCGAGACCGCAGTCCGGCTTAGAGGAAGCGGATATCGTATTTGAACTATTAGCTGAAGGAAATATTACTCGTTTTTTAGCGTTGTATCATAGTATGGAGCCGGAACGAGTCGGACCGGTCCGAAGTGCAAGAGAATATTATGCTGACCTAGCGAATCAGTATGACGCCCTTTATATTTATCACGGAGCAGCAGACTTCGTCGATGAATTAATTGTGAATCGAGGAATTCCTTTTTTAAATGGTTCTCAATATGATAATGACAAACAATTGTTTATCCGTGAAACGTTTCGTATAGCACCCCATAACTCTTATCTACTGTTTAATGAAGTGTACCGCCGAGCCGAAATGAAACAATATGACATGGAGTATGACCATGAACCATTACCTTTTTTAGAAGAAGATGATGAAGTAACAGGAATCGAAGCACCCTATGCAAAGATTCAATATTACCCTCAATCATCGACCGTCGAATATGAATACGATGAATCTAGGGAAGCTTATATTCGAACGAGTGATGGGACGGTTACGACGGACTTAGGGACGGAAGCTCCGATTGAAATTGATAATGTTTTTATTATCGAAGCAACACATGAAGTAATCGATGCGGAAGGAAGACGAGCGATAGATTTACAATCAGGAGGATTCGGCTATTTATTACAGCGTGGTAAAGTACAAAAAGTCCAATGGGAAAACGTAAATGGTTACTTACTTGCGAAAAAGAATGAAGAAATCGTGCCGTTTGTTCCGGGAAAAACGTGGGTAAACGTAATTCAGACATCACCACCGAAAAATGTTGAACAACTTTACATACCTGAATATAATGAATAAGGGTGATATTGTGCAAATAGATAAATTACGTGGAAAACAACTTGATCAATTTTTCGATGCGATACTTTCGTTAGAGACGAGGGAAGAATGTTATAAGTTTTTCGATGATGTGGCAACAATGCACGAAATCCAAGCCTTGTCTCAACGACTTCAAGTCGCGAAATTGTTGCGTGAAGGAAGTACATATCAGACGATTGAAACAGAAACGAGCGCTTCAACAGCAACGATTTCTCGTGTAAGACGTTCGTTGGACTTTGGAAGTGGTGGCTATGAAATCGTCTTAAGTCGTCTCCAAGAAGATAAGTAAATTTTGCAGGAAAAATAAAACGTTTATGAATAACACTACGATGCTACAAAAAATAGCCGAAGATTGAGGGCCCTGTACGAAGTAGCTAGTAGTGTTTTTTGTCTTTGTTAAAAGACACATTTCTACTATAGAAAACGAAATTATTTGTTATAATAGATGAAGCAAATAGATGGGGGAAAGAAAATTGCAAATAGATATAACGAAATGGCAACACGTATTTAAATTAGACCCAGCAAAGGAAATATCCGATGAGGATTTAGAACGAATTTGCGAATCGGAAACGGATGCAGTAATTATCGGTGGTACAGATCATATTACTTTAGATGGAGTTCTCGATTTATTATATCGTGTACGTCGTTTTATGTTACCTTGCATTCTAGAAGTATCGACGATGGAGGCTATTACGCCTGGTTTTGACTATTATTTTATACCTTCTGTTTTTAATAGTCAGGATAAAAAGTGGTTTCTCGATATTCAACACGAAGCGATTAAACAGTATCAATCTCTTATTAATTGGGATGAATTAATCGTTGAAGGTTATTGTATTTTAAACGAATCATCAAAAGCATTTAAAAAAACAAATTGTAAACAAATCGATAAAGAAGACGTCGTAGCTTATGCATTAATGGCAGAAAAGTTTTTTAAATTACCAATCTTTTATATTGAATATAGTGGGACGTACGGAGATGTAAACATCGTAAAACGGGTGAAAGAGCAATTACAAGAAACAAAATTGTTCTATGGCGGTGGCATCGTAACGTTCGAACAAGCGAAAGAAATGAAACAATATGCTGATGTCATCGTCGTCGGAAACGTGATTTACGACGATATTGAAGCAGCGTTAGATACTGTACGGGCCGTAAAATAGGAGTGAGCGCACAAGATGAGTGCAATAACGTTATTACAACATTTAAATAAAGAACAAAAAGAAGCAGTCCGCCATACAGAGGGACCATTATTAATAATGGCCGGAGCTGGTAGTGGTAAAACACGCGTATTAACCCACCGGATTGCATATTTAATAGAAGAGAAGTTTGTGAATCCTTACAATATTTTAGCAATTACCTTTACAAATAAAGCAGCGAGAGAAATGCAAGAGCGAGTGAAACAATTAATCGGTAAAACGAGTGAAGGAATGTGGGTTTCGACATTTCATTCGATGTGTGTTCGAATTTTACGTCGTCATATCGATTTAATCGGTTATGATCGGAATTTTTCAATATTAGATACATCGGATCAAGAAACCGTCGTAAAACAAGCATTGAAAGAATTGAACTACGATTCTAAACAATACCATCCCCGGGCTCTTTTAGCACAAATTAGCCGTTATAAAAATGAACTTATTACCCCAGAACAGGCGTTAGAACAACAAAGGGATCCATTGGAGAAAATATGGGCTGAAGTATATGAACGATACCAACAAACCTTACGTCAAAATCACGCCCTCGACTTTGATGATTTAATTATGGAAACAATCCATTTGTTTAAACGAGTACCTGAAATTTTGGAGAAGTATCAACATCAATTCCAATATATTCATGTCGATGAATACCAAGATACGAACTATGCACAATATTACTTAGTTAAACAACTTGCAGCAGTGTACGAAAACCTTTGTGTCGTCGGTGACTCAGATCAGTCGATTTACCGTTGGCGTGGAGCAGATATTGCAAATATTTTATCCTTTGAAAAGGATTATCCAAACGCAAAAGTCATTTATTTAGAACAAAACTATCGCTCAACGAAAACAATCCTTGAGGCCGCTAATCACGTTATTAACAAAAATGAAAGTCGTAAACCAAAAAAACTTTGGACTGAAAACGGAGAAGGAAATAAAATTGTTACGTATCGTGCTCAAAGTGAACGAGAAGAAGCAACTTACGTAAAGGAAGAAATTGAGAGATTAATTGAGAATGAATCTTTTCAACCGAAAGATATTGCTATTTTATATCGGACGAACGCTCTTTCCCGTTCGATTGAAGACGCCTTACGACAAGCGCAGTTTGATTATACGATTATCGGCGGTTTAAAGTTCTATGAACGAAAGGAAATTAAAGATATCATCGCTTACTTACGATTAATTGTAAATCGTGAAGATGATATTAGTTTTGAACGTATCGTAAATGAGCCACGCCGGGGAATTGGTAACACTTCTCTTGACCGTTTACGCGCTTATGCATTAGAGGAGGACATCTCGTTATATGAAGTAATTGACGATATCGAAAAAACAAGAGTCCCAGCAAGAGCGGCAAAATCCTTATTACATTTTCAAGCGATGATTGAAGAATTTGCGTCAAAAACTGATGACTATTCCGTATCTGAACTTGTCGAGCTAGTAATGGAGGAAACAGGCTATCGCCATATGCTGATTGATGAAGCGACTTTAGAAGCTCAATCTCGTTTAGAAAACTTAGAAGAGTTTTTATCGGTAACTCAACAGTTTGATAAAGAAGCTGATGAACCTACGCTCGTGAACTTTTTAACTGATTTAGCATTAATTACAGATATTGATCAACTTGATGATGAAGAGATCGAAGATAAAGATCAAATAACACTTATGACCCTTCATGCAGCAAAAGGGTTAGAGTTTCCAGTCGTCTTTATGATCGGTATGGAAGAAAATGTTTTTCCTCATATTCGTTCGTTAGGGAATATAGAAGAGATGGAAGAGGAACGACGATTAGCTTATGTCGGGATAACCCGAGCGGAAAAAAGATTGTATATGACAAGTGCGAAAAACCGGATGCTATACGGTACTGTTAATACGAACGATGTGAGTCGATTTGTTATAGATATTCCCGATTTTTTAAAGGAGGAAAAAGGAAATGTAGCCGAATCTCTTTTCCCTTCGTTATCTAGAACAATAAATTCTAATAAACCTAGTAGTCAAAAAGAAAAACCGAAACGACGCAGAAGCAAACGGGTTTCGACAGGAGCGGAAAAGGAAGATTGGCAAGTAGGCGATCAAGTATCCCATAAAAAATGGGGAAAAGGTACAGTCGTTAGTACAGAAGGGTCCGGCGACAAATTAGAGTTAACTGTTGCCTTTCCAGCGCCAACTGGAATAAAAAAATTACTCGCAAAGCTCGCACCAATTACAAAACATAATTAAAGTAAGCGAAAGAGTTAAGTAGGTGAAATGATGAATAAAGCAGAAGCGAAAAAAAGAATTGAACAATTGGTAGAACAATTGACCCGCTATGATCGGGCATATTTTGTCGATGATGAACCGCTCGTATCTGATGCGATATATGATCAGCTATTTCACGAATTGCTTAATTTAGAAACGCAATATCCCGACTTAACTTTATCTCATTCTCCAACAAAAAGAGTCGGATCAGAACCAATTGAAGCCTTTGACAAAGTAGAACATGAAGTTGCAATGCTAAGTTTAAGCAATGCTTTTAGCGAACAAGAATTGCGGGATTTCGACCGTCGTGTAAAATCGTTATTAGACTCATCTGTTGAATATGTTTGTGAATTAAAAATCGACGGACTAGCCGTTTCCTTACTTTATGAGGATGGGCATTTTATTCGTGGTGCAACACGAGGTGACGGGACGGTCGGTGAAGATATAACAAGTAATTTAAAAACGATTCGTAGCATACCTTTAACAATCGATGCCCCTGGTCGATTAGAGGTGCGCGGGGAAGCCTTTATGCCAAAAGAAGCTTTCGAACGTTTAAATGAAGCCCGAGCACAAAAAGGAGAAAGCTTATTTGCCAATCCACGAAATGCAGCAGCTGGTTCTTTACGTCAACTCGATCCAAAAATTGCAGCTTCTCGTCAATTAGATTTATTTATTTTTGGTTATGGTACTTGGCCGGAAGAAACAATTCAACAACATAGTGAACGATTAGCTTATTTGAAAGAGCTTGGTTTAAAAGTTAACCCACACTGGAAACGATGCACTTCTATTGATGAAGTTATCGACTATGTCGAAGAATGGACAGAAAAGCGCAATAGCCTACCTTATGAAATTGATGGAATTGTTATAAAGGTAAATGATATTAATAAACAAGAACAGCTTGGATTTACAGCTCGGACTCCTCGTTGGGCAACAGCGTATAAATTTCCGGCAATCGAAGCGGTAACAACCTTGTACGATGTTGAATTAAGTGTCGGACGGACGGGTGTCGTAACTCCCACTGCTTTACTCGAACCGGTATTCGTTGATGGATCGACCGTTAGTCGAGCGACCTTGCATAACCAAGATCAAATCAAAGCGCTAGATATCCATTTAGGAGACCGGGTTATTATTAAGAAAGCAGGAGACATCATTCCAAAAGTCGTTCGAGTATTAAAAGAAGAACGAAAAGAAGATGCAGTTCCTTATACGATGCCGGACAAATGTCCAGCTTGCCACAGTGAACTCGTCCATCTCGATGATGAAGTAGCTTTACGGTGTATTAATCCAAACTGTCCCGCCCAGGTAAAAGAAGGTTTAATCCATTTTGCCTCCCGTGATGCGATGAATATCGACGGCCTAGGAGAGAAAATAATTGAACAACTTTTCGAAGCGAAGTTAATTCAATCGATCCCAGATTTATATCGTTTACAAAAGGAACAGCTCCTACCGTTAGAAAGAATGGGAGAGAAGTCTGTAGAAAACTTATTAAAGGCAATCGAACAATCGAAGGCAAATTCGTTAGAAAAACTTTTATTCGGTCTTGGAATCCGTCACATCGGAGCAAAAGCGGCCGATATAATTGCAGCTCACTTTATTACGATGGAAAACATCCAAAAGGCGACTTTTGAGGACTTAGTTGCCATCGATGAAATTGGGGAAAAGATGGCTCAATCTGTCGTGCAATTTTTCGCCGAGCCAAAAGTAAATGACTTAATCGAAGCGTTAGCTACCCTGGGTTTAAATATGACATATAAAGATGTAGAGAAAGAAGATGTCACGAGTGCTTTAACAGAAGCTTTTCAAAATAAAACCGTCGTTTTAACCGGACGATTAGAACATTATACACGTAAGGAAGCGAAAGAATTAATCGAAGCAAACGGTGGAAAAGTGACTGGAAGTGTTAGTGGTAATACAGATTTACTAATCGCCGGTGAAAATGCTGGTTCGAAATATGAACAAGCTCAAAAATTACAAGTGCCGATTTGGGATGAAAAAACATTTATCTCAATCGTCGAAGGGGAAGACCGATGAAGCGGATCATATTGTTTTTCACAATCAGCATATTAATGTTCTTATCAGCCTGTGGCAATGTCATTAAAGATGATGTCATTGAACCGGAGGAAGAAGGGGAAACAGAGGTCTCGATCATCCCCTCGCATTCCTTAGAAGAGAACCAATATAAAATGTTACTCCCATATCGCCCGAGTGCAGCTCGCGGTGCGATTACAAACCAAGTAACTAACCGGGTCGACATTGATGAATTAGAAGAAGGTCTCAGACGTCATTCTGTCTCTGTTTTTTCACCGGATAAATATGTGTTTGAAGAAGGTCAATATTTATCTCAGGAAAAAATTTATGATTTAATCGATGATCTAAATCCGAAGTTAAAAGACTCATCGAGTAAAAAAGAGCACAAAAACAATCCACGTGTCTTTTCACATATTTTAGAGCAGAATTTTTTAGAGCGAAAAGGTGATCGAGTTGAATTAGTCGGTGTCTCGATCGGAATCTCTCTTAAATCGGTCTATCGTTACCAGACTGAAATCGGCGGTCCTTACTATTATGAAGATATACCGATGAAAGAAATGATTGAAGAAGGTGAACGGATCGCCCAAGCTGTTTTAGAAGAAATTCGGCAAATAGAAGGTTTAGAAAGTGTACCGATTATGTTTGCCCTTTTTAGAGAAGCAGAGCAATCTTCTCCAGTTCCAGGTAACTTTGTACAAAAAACCGTCGTAAAAGAAAATGAAGCAAAAATCGGTAAATGGGAGCGAATCAATGAAGAATATATTTTGTTCCCATCGAATGAAGCGAAAGATAAATATACAAACGATTATCAAAAGGTGAAAGCATTTAGTGAAAAAATTGACGATTACTTCCCGAACTATGTCGGAGTCGTTGGTACAGGCTTCTATATCGACGGTGATTTAATGAAACTTTCGATTGAAGTGCCGATTGAGTTTTTCGGTAAAGGGGAAGTCGTCGGCTTTACACAATATGCTTACGGCATCGTTCAGGAGATTTTCGATAAATATTATGATATAGAAGTAGTCGTTACATCGAGTGATGGGGCTGAAAGTTTAATTTTCCGGGATAGTGGTGAAGAAGAGCCGACTGTGCATATTTT
>CALGOZ010000058.1 GCA_937960785.1 uncultured Pseudogracilibacillus sp. | reverse complement strand
CACCTACTGTATACAGAATTAGAAAAAAATAAATCCCGTTTACAGCAAACGCACCTACTGTATACAGAATTTCAAAAAAATAAATTCCGTTTACAGCAAACACACCTACTGTATACAGAATTTCAAAAAAATTAATTCCGTTTACAGCAAACACACCTACTGTATACAGAAACTTTAACTCGTTTACAACAAATCCACTCATTGTAAACGAAAGTTTTTCCTGTTTACAAGAAGCCTACCTACTGTATATAAAATCTTTTCCCGTTTACAGTAAGCCAACAGATTGTATACGAAACTCATAATCAGTTTACAATAAGCCAAACTATTGAAAACAAAGCCTCACCGTTATATATTGAAATAAAGTTATTATTGTAAAAAACAAAAACTGGACCCCTCAACTTGCCCGGGATCCAGTTTTTACTACCTTTATATTATTAATTGGATATTACTCCGCCACTTTTCTTCCTTTAAGGAACATATAGGTCATTGCACTTAAAATAATAATATAACCAATAAAGCTATAAATATCTGGTGCTTCTCCAAAGAAGACAATACTTAAAATCGTCGTAAAAATAACTGTCGAATACGTAAAAATTGAAATATCTCGAGCTGGAGCATATTTATACGCAAGCGTAATGCCGAACTGGCCAAAGGTCGCAAAGAGTCCCGCCAGCAATAAGTAGGTCAACTGCTTACCCGTCATCGGTTCATAAAACATAATTAAAAACGGAAGCAATACGACCGTCGAGAAAAAGGAAAAGTAAAAGACGACGGTATAAAATTTTTCCCGATTACCGAGAACTCGCAAAAAGGTATAAGCCGCTGCTGCAAAAATCGCCGATAAAAATCCAATCATATACGGCACTATCTCGACAGAAAACGAAGGCTTTACGATAAACAACATTCCGATAAACGCAATGACAATCGTATAAATTTGAAAAGGCATTACCCGTTCCTTTAAGAAAATTGCCGAGAAAATAATAACTAAAAATGGACTCATCTTATTTAACATATCAGCATCCGACATGACAAGGTTGTCGATTGCATAAAATAAAAAAATGATTCCAAGTGTACCGAAAATCGAACGTGCTAGTAAAACAAGTTGGTTTTCCCTTTTTCCAAACAAACGCTCCTTATTATAAATGACAAAAAAGAACGCAATAATCGCTGAAATTAAGTTACGAAAAAACGTCTTCTGAATCGATGGTAAATCTCCGGCCAACTTGACAAAAAGTGTCATTATCGAAAAGCCGACAGAAGAAATTAACATTAAAATGATACCTTTAACTATATTATTCAAGTTGCCACTCCTATGACCAAACTAATAACAATAATTAATTTTAATACTAATTGATTACATATTCAATCGATGTGATTACTTTGCTATATATTGTGCCGCCGTATGCATATCCCATTCATACAATTCATACGTCCTAGCACCATGAATTATAAACGGGTCTTTGTGCAGCCACTCCTCGACCTCTTCCTTCGATTCAGCTTGAAACACAATCAATCCACCCGCCCCGTGTAACTTACCGACGAGATGAATTTTCCCTTCTTTACAAAGTCGTTGCACATACTCAATATGATCCTCACGATATTTCTTAGCCACTTCTGAATCCGCCACCTGTAAAAATACTGCAAAATACGCCATATAAAGTCACCCCTCTTATATAAAACACGCTATAATATTGTCGTTTTCTCATTAATCAAAGGAGAAAGCTCACCTTCTAACTTAGTCACAGGTTCGTTTCTACCGTACTATGCACAAGAAAAAAGTGCAACGACTAACAATAAAAATAAACGACAAAAATTTCATCTCTAATAAGAAAGAATCTATTTTGTGATCGATGCCTAGCCTTACGTAATTAAATCTAAGGAAAAACTATTAAAAATTACTCCCTAACATGGGAAAAGTTAGGCTAAATTCTTTTCAACCCCAAAAATAGGATACTAATTTCCCCTTTTGTTATCGGGACATAGTCAAATGAAAACGATAATAACTTACTAACAAATAAAGCTTCGCCATCTAACCACAGTCCATACGTCGGTAGAATTCATACCCCTAAACTACAACACCACAACTTCAATTATTTTAGACAAAAATTGAGTTATTTCCCCTAGACGCCCAATAATGCTTTGGTATAATAAAAACAACTTTAACTCTTATATAAAAGAAAGGGTGAAGTTCCATGACTTATATGTTCGACCACGTCGTACATTTTACAAACGAACCAGAAAAACTTGCAACAAAACTAGCAGAACAAGGAATTTATACAATCGAAGGTGGGCGCCATGAATCTCTTGGCACATACAATCTATTAAGTTACTTTGATTTAAGTTACATCGAAATCCTTAGTGCCTTTGACAAAAACCTTACTACTCATACACCAAAGGAAATGTATTCCCTTTGGACGACGCTTACTAACGAACATTTTCGTGACGGAACGAGTCGCATTGCCCTTCGCACGAACAATATCGAAAAGGACGCTGAACGCTTTCGCAAGCTAGGCTTAATCGTGGAAGGTCCAATTCCCTTCGAACGAAAACGTCCCGACGGTTCCTTACTGACATGGAAACTACTCTTTATTGGAATGGAAAATACTAACTTACCTTTGCCATTCTTGATCCAGTGGGACGATTCCGACGACGATCGACTTTCCCAGCTTAAAAAACAAGGAGCCATCAATCAACATCCCCTCGGAAAAACAATCCTCACCTCCGTCGGTGTAGCCGTACAAAAGCGGGATCCACTAATCGATAAATGGCAACAAATTTTCCAATGCGAAAAAGGAGAAATCGAACTCGACGTCCAACTTAAAGCAACAAAGCAAGACCTAATCTTGCCCGGAGGAAATATTAGCTTTTACGAACCAACTCGAGAGGGTACTGTCCAACGAATTCTTGATCAACAAGGAGAAAAACCATTCCTTATCGAATTGCAATATGAAACAGGTGATGTACCATTACGCTCTGATAATCGACTTTGGCATAAAGATATCGAACTTCATAACATGATTTACCGTTTCGTTCAAAAATAATACGAACAAAAAATCACTTTTACACCCTTTATCGACAAAAAGGACGAAGTAATTGCACATATAAAACAATTCAAAAAACAGTTCCCGGAAAAAAACGGAAAGTTATTGCTCGGGAAATTTTTATTTCAAAGGATAAAGTCAACAAAGTTTAAACTCTACTTCATTAAAACAGCAATCATATCGTTCAACAATTTTAATTTTTAAAAAACCAATTTTTCTCTTGTACAAAGGAAAAATCAAACCAAACAAAGGAGCCTACTATACTTTCTTTTAACTAGATTAGAGTACGGATCGATGGATTTAACATCGATTATTCTGGAATGGCTGTTGTCTACTCTAAATCGAACTTCCATTCCTCGTACATCCAAGATTTTATTAATCAATTAAAGACGTATACCGAAACGATTCGCGTAAATAATGTCGATGATAGAAGGGAAATATCTAGCATGAATTCGTAGTTTTCCAATGTTGTTAATACTTTGTTATTTGAAGTCTTATAATTAGCCCCTTATATTTTCATTCACGATTTGTTTAATTTGATAAAAAAACAGATTGTGCCTATTCGTGAGTCAGAACAGGCACAATCTATCAATATATTTAGTTGTACGCTGCATAACTATTATACAAGTATTAATGCACATGCACTTCAATTTCCAATGTAGCTATCTGGTCTTCAATTAGCTCGTCATATTCTTTAGCTAAATAGAAATTATTACAGAAGCTTCGAAGATAATAAACTTGCACATAATTGAATTCTTTTTGCGTACAGCTTAATGATTATCTAAAATCTAATTACAGCATAATTAGAGTTTAACAAAAAGAGAGATAAAATACTTCAAGTCAAATAGGGCTTATCTTCAAAAAATATAATCTACTCTTCTTAAACAGTACATACCCAATTAACTAAACTCCCTTATAACTTTCCTCTTGCAACTGCCTCCATAAAATTTTTCCACTTGAGGTCATCGGTAACGATTCACGAAATTCAACAATTCTCGGGTATTTATAATTAGCTAATTTATCCTTAGTCCAGTCAATTAGATCTTCTGGTTTTATTTTTCCTTTATAATCATTTTTTAGCGTAACTACTGCCTTTACTGTTTCGCCACGTATCTTATCTGGCGCGCTGATAACGCAAGCTTCATTAATTGCTGGATGATTATACAAGACTGATTCAACTTCTGTCGGCCAAACTTTAAATCCAGCTGCATTGATCATTCGTTTTAGACGATCGACGATAAAGTAATATCCTTCCTCGTCCCTTTTAACAATATCCCCCGTACGGAAAAACTTCTTCCCATCGATTGTTATAAAACTTTGCTCCGTTTCTTCTTCGTTATTGTAATACTCTACAAACATTTGCGGTCCATTGACGACGAGTTCTCCTTCTTCATTTGGACCTAATTCCTCTTGCGTTTCCAGATCAATAATCCGAGCATCAACCCCAAAAGCTGGAATGCCTAAACATTGTAATTTCGGACGATGTGGTGGATTAAAATGAGTATGCGACATTGTCTCAGATAATCCATATCCCTCTACATAATCTAATCCTGTTGCATCTTTTAGCTTTTTCCCAACTGCTTCTGGTAACGGTGCTCCTCCGCCCCCAACTAAGACAAGAGATGATAGATCGTATTCCTTCAACTTATCGTTTGATAAAAAGTCAATCACCATCGTACTAATATTAATCCAATGTGTTACCCGATAAGTTTCAATTGCACGAATCGCATATTCTTTATCCCAACGTGTTAAAATGACCAATTCACTTCCACCATATAGGGGCGCTAAAGCAGTATGCACAAGACCCGTGACATGGAAAAGAGGCAAGGTCGTTAAAATAACACTATCAGATGTCATATTCATCCAATGGTAAGCCCCAAGCACATTAGATTGAACCGTTTTATTCGTATGAACGCAACCTTTTGGCTTACCAGTTGTTCCTGAAGTATAAGGGATCATCGCTACATCATCTGCTTCTCCTTCATAGCTTGAAGGGCTTCCTTTATATTGAATTACTTCTGTCCATGGTATGATATAATCGTCTTCAACTAGAGGAGCAATCACTTCTTCCGGCAATTTCGTAAGAGCTTTTTCTTCATCTATATACTCTAAGTAAGCGGTAACAATTACTCGTTTTATTAAATTATTTTCTATTAATGGTTTTACTTTTCCATATAATTCGTTACTTACTAAGGCATAAGTTATATTTGCATCTTTAATATAATATTCTAAATCCTTGGTAATACTCATCGGGTTTATCGGTATCACTACAGCTCTTACACGTAAAATTGCAAAGAGACTTATTAAAAACTGTGGCGAATTTTGCATAAACAATAAAATGTTATCGCCTTTTTTAACATGTAATTCATTTTCTAAATATGCAGCTACTTTCTCTACTTCTTCAAATAATTCTCGATAGGTATAGTCCTTCCCGTAATAACTAATTGCTCGTTTATTTGGATATCGTTTAGCTGTTACATATAAATTGTCATACAATGTTGTCTCAGGAACTGTTAACGTTTTTGTTAATCGTTCTGGCCAAAATTTAAAATGTACATCATTGCTCATAACAATCTTCCCCTTTCTACTAATTTTTCAAAATGAGCTTTTTTTCGCTTAATTTTGGCACTATCGTATATATATTGCGACTATTGACATACGATATTACCTTTCCGTAATGAAGTTGATTTAATAGCTTTCCTACTTGTGATGATTGTAAAATTCGTTCCCCTTCTTCCGTTGTAGCAAAGAAATTATAAAATAAGTAACTACTTCTTGCACTGTCGGTAAGCTCTAACAAACTACTATCGAAGGTTTGGAGCAATTCGTTTATCACGAAACCTGCACCGTAAAAATCTTCCATACAAAACTGATTACTCGAACCAGAACAAATAATTTGGATTGTTCTAATATGTCGATAATTTTTATACACTTCTTGTGCTAAAGCTCTCCCATTTAATAGTGAACCGACATAAACGTGGGGAAAGCCAGCTACAGTTCGTATTGCCACCGTTCCATTTGTCGTTAATAAAATGACGGACCTGCCTTTAACTTTCTCTCGTAATAATAGTGGATTGGGAGATAAAAATTTTTCAAGTCCATATCCTTCTTGTTCACCAACGAGTAGAGGGGAGTCTTCTTGTTGAGTGCGCCATAAAGATAACGCTTCCATTTCTGACGTTACTGGGAGTATCTTTTTTGCTCCGTGTTCTAACATTGATACAATCGTAGAAGTGGCGAGCAATATATCGAGAACAATGATTAGATGATTATCGGATAATTTGTCTCGTTCGATATCTTCTTTTTTCAAAATAACATTTATCTTCATTGATTTCCTCGCCTACTTAATCGTTTGAATTGCTAGTTGTAACATATTTTCTACAAGTACATTTAACTTTGCAAAACGTGAATCTTTCGTTTGTCCTTTTTTGTAACGATAGTAAATTTGTTGACCAATTACTGCTAATTTAAAATACGCAAACGTCATGTAATAATTAAAGTTAGATATATCCCTACCACTCCGTTTTGCATAAGCATCCACAAATTCCTCACGAGTAAAAAATCCGTCCATAATCGTTACGGGAGGTTTACCAAGACCATATTTTAGTAAATCATCGTCATCACCTTGAATCCAGTAGCTTAAGGCTACAGCTAAATCAGCTAACGGATCACCGACTGTTGACATTTCCCAATCGAACAAACCATTCATTTCTTTTAAATCTTCTGTAAACATAGCATTATTTAATTTATAATCGTAATGAATAATTGTCGCTTCACTACTTGTTGGAATGTTTGTTTCTAAATACGTAACAAGCTCGTCGACGCCTTTTATTTCATCAGTTTTTGCTCGTTCATAACGATCTATCCATCCTTTAACTTGGCGCTCCATAAAGCCTTCTGGTTTCGTCATTTCTGTTAACTTTGTTTTTGTATAGTCAATTGAGTGTAAGTTCACTAGTTGATCGACCATGATACTCGACAGTCTTTCACCTATTTCTCGACTATAATCAATAAAACTAGGAAACTCCGTATCTAGCACAATTCCCTTTTTCCTTTCCATAATGAAAAAGGGACTTCCGACAATCGATTCATTTTCTGAAAATATAATTGGTTTTGGCGCTACTGGGAAAAATGAGTGAATATAATTTAAAAAGTTATACTCTCTCTCCATATTATGGGCACCTTTTGCGACTGGGCCATGGGGTGGACGACGCAAAACGGCTTCCCAATCCCCTACACGTAACAAGTACGTTAAGTTAGAATGACCAGCACCAAATTGTTCAATTTCTAAGTTTTCCTTATCTAAATCAAGCACTTTTTCTTGTAAAAAGTTAGTTAACTTATCAATTGGTAACTCTTCTCCCTTTCGGACTTCAATCGTATCTTTATAGTTTTCAGTCATATTCTTCCCTCCTATATCGAAGTAATATTTCTTTTATCTCTTCTGGTATTTGCAAAGAAATTTGCTTTTTAAGATCAAAATAGACAACAATCGATTCACCTTTTGCAATTAATTCTTTCTTTTCATCCTTATAAATCTTTGTAACTAATGTTGCACTTTTATGACCAATCTCCCTCGGATACGTCTCAAGATGTAATGTTTCACCAAAATAACCTTGTTGTAAAAACGTACAACATACTTTTGCTAAGATGAAGGTATAAGTATCATCTAAGGGGATATTCGCGCTAATATAGAAGTCATTACGACTTTCCTCGATATAGTCGAAGTAACTTTTATTATTAATATGACCTAGTAAGTCTGTTTCACTGACGCGAACTTTTATTTTCACATTTATACTCCTTTCCCGACTTTATACTAACCGTTCAGTATGTTTAGGGTGAAAATCTAGGGAGTACAATAAATTACTTCTTTCGATTATTCTTTAACGATACCTTCAAATAGTAAGTTCGTATACATTTGTACTAACTCGTCTTCACTAACTCGACCATGTGGTTTATACCATTGATAACTATAGTTCGTTAAACTTAAAACCGCAAAGGAGATAATGTCTGCATCTAATTCAGCTTTAAACTCCCCGCTTTCAATCCCATGACGAATAACACTTTCGATATTGAGGCGAACTTGATTTCGCTTTTCTTTAACAATCGCAATATTGTCCTCGGATAAGTGGCGAATTTCACGAAAGAACACTCGACCCCTCGCACCATTTTTACGAATATCTTTAATTAATTGTTCGATTAAATTGACTAATTTCTCTTTATTCGTACTGTTAGGACAATTTATAATTTCCTTCTGTTGGGCTAACAATTCATCAATATATTCTAGGTGAATATCCATAAGAAGTTGTTCTTTACTAGAGTAATAATAGTAAAAGGTTCCTTTTGTTACACCTAGTTCATCGACGATATCTTGGATTGACGTTTGGGTAAATCCTTTTCTTTCAAATAGTTCGATACTTTTGTCAGTTATTTTTCTTTTCATGGCTTTCTCCTTATAATGTCTTTTTACTACTCTATAATTTACCATATCCCTTCGCTACGTTCCATTTGTCTCTTTCGATAAAAAGTAAGGAGAAAGACCTTTATTCGTTAGTTACATTCATTCACTTTATAAGGCATGGCCCCCACCGTCGACAATCAATACATCTCCTGTTACATAGTTTGATGCATCTGAAGCTAAAAAGATCGCCGCTCCTTTTAAATCTTCATCTGTACCAATACGATTTAATGGAGTAACCTTTAATATTTCTTCCTTACCATATTCAATTAACACTTCGGACATTTTTGTTGGAATGAAACCAGGTGCAATTGCATTTACATGAATATTGTGTGGTCCCCATTTAACTGCAAGATCTTTTGTAAAAGTAATAATTGCCCCTTTACTCGTGTTATATCCAATCGTTTGCATAAAATTAGGTGTACCCCCTAAACCGGCAGTAGAAGCGATATTAATTATTTTACCTTGCTTTTGATTAAGCATAACCTTTCCAACAGCCTGGCTCATCAGGAATGTTCCCGTCACATTTACTTCCATTACTTTATTCCAGGCATCTAACGGCATTTTTTCCGTTGGCGCTGCCCAAGATGCACCGCTATTGTTAACTAAAATATCAATTGTAGCAAGTTTTTCAACAGTCTGTTCGACAACTTTTTGTACTTGGGATTGATTGGTAACATCACAAGCTAATGCTAATGTTTGAACATCGTACGTATTTTTTAAATATGTTGCTTTTTCTTCGCACGATTGTAAGTCTCTAGAACAAATAACGATATTAGCTCCTAATTCCGCATAGGCTTCTGCAATAGCTGCTCCCAGGCCTCGACTTCCACCTGTGATAATTGCATTTTTCCCTGTTAATTTAAATCGATCTAATACGGACATAAACTGAAACACTCCTTTACTTATTATACTTTCTAATTTCTAAACGAGCGATTTGACGTTTGTGCACTTCATCTGGACCATCGGCGATTCTTAGTGTACGAGCATTGGCGAATAAATGAGCTAAAGGGAAGTCCTCACTAACCCCCGCACCACCAAATAATTGAATCGCTCTGTCAATTACTCGTTGAGCCATATTTGGTGCGACTACTTTTATCATTGCGATTTCTGAACGAGCTACTTTGTTGCCGACTGTATCCATCATGTAAGCAGCTTTTAATGTCAGTAAGCGTGCTTGTTCAATATCCATTCGCGATTCAGCAATCCAATCTTGAACTACACCATGGTCACTCAACTGATTACCAAAAGTCTCTCGTTCTTGAGCTCGTTTAATCATTAGTTCTAAAGCCCGCTCTGCAGCACCAATCAGACGCATACAATGATGAATTCGCCCAGGACCAAGACGACCTTGCGCAATAGCAAAACCTTTTCCTTCACCCCAAATAATATTTGATGCAGGTACACGAACATTGTTAAATTCGACCTCTGCATGTCCGTGAGGTGCCCCATCAAAGCCGAATACCGGTAACATTCGCTTTACAGTCACTCCTTCTGCATCCATCGGCACTAAGATCATTGACTGTTGTTCATATCGTGGTGCATCGGGATCTGTTTTTCCCATAAATATTGCAATCCTACAACGTGGATCTCCGGCTCCCGAAGTCCACCACTTCGTTCCATTAACTATATATTCATCGCCATCACGAATGATACTCGACTGAATGTTAGTCGCATCACTAGAAGCAACATCTGGTTCAGTCATTGCGAAGCAGGAACGAATTTTACCATCTAACAATGGTTCTAGCCACTCCTTCTTTTGTTCCTCTGAACCGTATTGAACTAGTACTTCCATGTTTCCAGTGTCCGGTGCATTACAATTAAATATTTCCGGAGCAATCATCGAGCGACCCATAATTTCCGCTAGAGGTGCATATTCTAAGTTTGTTAAACCAGCTCCATACTTCTCATCTGGTAAAAATAAATTCCACAACCCTTCTTTTTTTGCCTTTTCTTTTAACTCTTCAATAATTGGTGGTACGGCACTCCAACGATCACCTTGTGAATTCAACTGTTCTTCAAATACTTTTTCATTCGGATAAATATGTTCTTCCATAAATGTATTTAATTTTTCTTGCAGATTCACTACTTTTTCCGAATATGAAAAGTTCATTTTATCATCCTCCTATCCAACATACCGGTCAGTATGTTAGTCGCTAAATAACAACCGGTGTTCCAGATACCTACCGGTTAGTATGTAATTTTATGATAGCGTATACAAAGTTGAAAATCAAGTTTTTTAAGAAAAGTAAAAATCTCCGATCATTTCGTTTCGATATACGTTTCATGAAGTGAATAATAAGCCGGACGAATACCAATTTTTTTAATATACTTTTTTTCTGATAATCCTTTAAACAAAAAAGACTAGGCTACTTTTGCCTAGTCTCTACTAAATACGTCTCTTGTATATACTTTTTCTTCAACTTCTTTTAACTGCTCTTCCATCCTGTTAGCTACGATAACATCCGCTACATTTATAAACTTTTGAAAATCGTTCTCAACGCGCAAGCCTTCGAACGTATCTTCCGTTAACACCGGTTCATGGACGATTACCTCGACTCCTGCCTCGCGAAGGTGCATAATTACATCTTGAATCGCGGATGATCTGAAGTTATCTGAACCCGATTTCATCGTTAGTCGGTATACTCCGACGACTTTCGGCTTTCGGCGTAAAATTTGATCCGCAATATGACGTTTTCGCGTATCGTTCGCATCGACAATCGCTTGTATAATATTGTTTGGTACCCCTTCGAAATTTGCTAACATTTGTCGCGTATCTTTCGGTAAGCAGTAACCTCCATAGCCGAAGGACGGGTTGTTATAATGCATACCGATTCGTGGGTCAAGCCCGATTCCTTGAATTATTTGTTCTGAATCTAAACCTTTTAATTCCGCATAAGTATCTAGCTCATTAAAAAAGGAAACACGCATTGCAAGATACGTATTTGCAAATAGCTTAATCGCTTCAGCTTCCGTTGAATCAGTAAATAAAATCGGCACATCTTTTTTAACAGCACCATCAGCTAACAACTTCGCAAAGATTTCAGCCCGCTCCGACTTTTCGCCAACGATAATGCGCGAAGGATGTAAATTATCATAAAGCGCGCGACCTTCCCGTAAAAACTCTGGTGAAAAAATAATATTTTTCGTTTTATAACGTTCAGAAACTCCCTTCGTATAACCAACCGGAATCGTCGACTTAATGACAATCGTCGCGTCTGGTTCAATTTCTAACACTTGTTCAATTACTGTCTCGACAGAAGATGTATCGAAATAGTTTTTCTCTGGATCATAATTGGTCGGTGTCGAGATGATGACATAAGTCGCTCCTTCGAAGGCCTCCTTAGCATTCGTAGTCGCTTGTAAATTCAATGTCTTCGTTGCTAAAAATTCACTAACTTCCGGATCGACAATTGGTGATTTTTTATCGTTAATTAAACGAACTTTTTCTTCGTCGATATCAAGAGCAATGACTTCGTTGTGCTGTGCTAATAATACTGCATTCGATAATCCAACATATCCTGTTCCTGCTACTGCTATTTTCAACGTAAGTGCCTCCTTCTTTATGCACGTTAACTGACTTTAAGGTTAAAAGTTAATTTCAACTTCCGCTTCATTTCCTACTTCTTCACCGTTCTCATCTTCTGCTGCAGGCCAACGAACGATAATCGAGTCGATGTCCTCTGCTTTTGCTTCTTCTAAAATGTAGGTAAACGTTCCGTTAAAACGGACTCCCGGATACACTTTATCTTGGACAAATTCGCTCATTAACGTATCACTTTCTTCAATTTCTTCGCCAGTATTTGTAATTAACGTCGCTTTTCCTAATGGAAGAGAAATGACTTCATCTGATACGTTTTCAATATTCATTTCCAATTGAATAATTTCAATCTCTTCTTTTCCTATAATTTCAACAAAGCTTCCTTCGACCATTCCTGAAGATGCGACAGCTTTATCGATCCATAATTTAGCCGGTCCTCCGTCTGTTTCAACAACTTCCGTCGAACCTTTAACTACAGTGAAAACACCGTGCTTATTAGAATACTCCTCTCCCACTTCAACAGTACGAATTACTTCCTCATCTGGATTTGACGCATCTGGTGCTTCTTCTTTATCACCACAAGCTACAAGTAAAAACGAAACACTCAATATAAGTAAACTAAAACGAAATATTTTTCGCATTACTTCCACCCCACTTATGTAACTGTAACACATTATATCATCGTCCAAGAAAATCGTAAAAAGGAATAGATTTTTCTATTGTCCTCCGTACATCATTCAAGTAAGTTCACCACTCTATTGTCAACAAAATTTTATGCGATTAGTTTGTGACTTTAAATTAGATGTGGTTACTTTGTTACATTAAATTTACGCGATCTATATTAGCACCGTAATTTTGCATTCATCATTGATTTCACTTGATAAATAAGTTTACCGGAACAAATTACTTCACCAACTGGAACAAAATTGTCATTATTTTTATTTATGACAAACAGCTAACATCGCGCGCAAAAATAATTTTCAAGATTTGCACTGTGTCGCTACGCAAACGCAAAAAATACTACTAACAAATACGAAAATGAATTTCCCGAAAACTTAAAGTTTACAAGGGAATCCAGCACATATTTGAAAATAAGCTTTTCTTAAACTTAAGGGAGCAAAAATTTTGATACCTAAATATCACTAAGGATTTTTCTTTAAAAGATGTTCTTTTCTTAAAAGTTAATACATCCCTTAGCATATATGATACGATTGTTTTTTCCTGAACTTTATCAAAAATAAGTTCCTGCGAGAAGGATTGAAACAATTTTTCACTCATCCTTATCGCTGGAGCTGTCTTGCGGAAAAGATTCACGCGATTTTGCGCTCAAACTTTCCGCTGGAGCTGTC
>CALGOZ010000057.1 GCA_937960785.1 uncultured Pseudogracilibacillus sp. | reverse complement strand
TATATTTTCCCTCCTTCATTGTATACACTTTCATTATACCCCACCATGTAAATGGAAGAAAGACCTTTCTTGCAGGCGTTTCATATTAGTTGAAAAAATTTACGAAAAAAGTTGACATTTTGTCATTGACTTTTTTGTTTTTTATATTTCATTGAAATACCCCAAAAAAGTTAGCATATCTAAAAAACTTCCATTAATGGTTTTTAGCTTGTCGTACTTTTTTCATCCTTTGATCGTGTTTTTCGGCCCTTTGAATAAAAAGTGTTAAAATAAACCCGACAAATGTTACGGTCGTCATCCAGTAAAACGATACATTTACACCGTGAATTAAGCCACTATTACCGAAAGTTTCTGGATCTTTTGCTGCAATTGTCATAATTGTAATAAAAGCACCCGTTCCAATCGAAGCTGCCACTTGTCGCATTGTATTCATCATCGCTGTCCCATGAGGAATTAATGAATTGGGCAATACATTTAATCCAGCTGTTGTCGCTGGCATCATCACCATCGATAGCCCAATCATCCGCACAGCAAAAGCGACCGTTAAATAAGTTAACGAGGTCGTCTCCGTCAACATTGTAAAAGGCAATGTCGTAATCGTAAAAACCAAAAGACCAATTAAGGGAAAAATAATTCCCGCTCCGACAGCTTGGACGATTCGACCGACCATTAACATCGTAAAATTTAGCGAAATCGCACTAATAATCGTTCCCACAATAAAGGTAACCATCGAAACTAAATAAAGCCGTCTCGATGTAAATCCATTAAAAAGGCAGAAATCGGAATCATGATACCGTTTATTAACATGAAAATTGTCGTAACCCACTGGGCTGTATTTTCCGTTAACGAAAACTCCTGCATAATATGTGGTGTAGCTGTAAGCAATAACGTTTGATTTAAAACAGCCATAAACGCACCAAGCAATAAAATAGCTACTAGCGTCGTACGATTATATGTATTTGCTTGTCCCATACTACTTCTCCCATTTCCTTGACTACAAAGTAAACTAGACCTAGATTTTTTCTCAATCGTTCATTATTTAGTGTAACTTATATGAGTTTTTCCGCCATTTATTTTACTTATTGCTCGTAAATATTGTCACACAATAAAAAAATCTACCCTAATATGCTTAGGGCAGATTGTTAGTCAGCTCTTTATAATAAAGTAAAGCCACAATGCCGTAATTAACATAGAAGTTTTTAACCACCACTTTGTACAAGTGGGTGTCCGCAGAGCACTTTTTGTCGTCCCCTCAAAGGAAGGCATGACAGCCAGTACTCGATGTAAAACTCCCTTATAGTTGTTTAGAGGTTAAACTTAAAATAATTACGAACATTGTAGCTTTATTTCTATATATATCATAATGAATATTTGCTAAAATTGCAATGGGAATAATGACCAACGTTAATTTACTTATAAATCGTTCCGTGCAATTATATTTTAAACAACTTTATGGCTATTTTCAATGGCTAAAATGTGAAACGTTTATAAATGTTGTATACTAAAGACGAGAGGTGGATATTATTGAAAAAAGTAATTTTTGGCACACATGATGAAAATACATTACGTCAATTTGAAAATTGCTTAAAAGTAGGTAATGTCGTCGGTGGTGCTCTATGCGCTGATGGACATTACGGTTATTCACAGCCTGTCGGAGGGGTCATCGTTTATGATGGACAAATATCCCCATCTGGAGTCGGTTACGATATCGCCTGCGGAAACAAGGCGGTAAAGACTAATTTATATTATGATGATGTAAAAGCAGACTTACCTAAAATTATGGATCAAATTCAGGAAGAAATTCCTTTCGGTGTAGCTCGGACGAATCCTGAGCGTGTCGACCACGAATTGTTCGATGATAAGGATTGGGACGTATTTAAACGTATTGGTAAACATGAACATGACGAATTAAAAGCACTAGCCCGCTCCCAATTAGGAACGACCGGTTCTGGAAACCATTACGTCGATCTTTTAATTGACAAAAAAACGAAGGAAGTTTGGATTGGTAATCATTTCGGTAGTCGTGGCCTCGGCCATCGTACGGCAACTGGATTTTTAAATTTAGCAAAAGGTCGCGAATTCTCCGCCGGAAATATCCAAGAACCAATGGAACAACCTCCTACTCTACTTGATATCGACAGTGAACTCGGCGATATGTATTATCGTGCGATGAAATTAGCTGGACGATACGCCTATGCCGGACGCGATTATGTGATTGATAAAGTATTAAATATCCTCGGTGCTGAAGCTACTTTCGAAGTTCACAACCATCATAACTATGCTTGGAAGGAAACACATTTCGGCAAAGAATATATCGTCGTACGAAAAGGAGCAACTCCAGCAGCCCCAGGGCAACTCGGCTTTGTCGGGGGAAGTATGGCTGATATTTCAGTTATTTTACAAGGGGTCGATTCCGAAAAAAGTCGCAATGCCTTTTACAGTACAATTCACGGTGCAGGACGTATTATGAGCCGAACGAAAGCAGCAGGTAGAATGAATTGGCGAACACGAAAACGATCCGGAGGACTAATCTCAGAGGAAAAAATGATGAAAGCTGTAAAAGAATACGGAGTTGAATTAAGAGGAGCTGGACCAGATGAAAGCCCCTTCGTCTATCGTAAACTAAAAGATGTCTTAAAAGCCCACGAAGGTACGATTGAAGTACTGCACACATTAAAACCAATCGGTGTCGTGATGGCTGGAGACTAAACTACTTATCGCCTTTATAATCTTATGCTTATTTTAATAAACCTAGGTCGGAATTGGACTCATTAACAATTCCGACCTTTTTTAGTTATTCCTAACATTTTATTAAGAAGATGATTTCATCAATTGTTTTCGTCGAGCAGAGGAAGGGATTTTTAATTGATCCCGGTATTTTGCAACCGTTCGGCGAGAAACTTTCACCCGATAATCTTGTTTCAATCTGTCAGCGATTTTCTGATCCGATAAAGGTTTAGCCTTATTTTCCTTTTGGATAATTTCCTTTAATAATTGTTTAATTTTCGCTTGGGATGTAAGTCTTCCGATACTATTTTTGATTCCGGTTGAAAATAATCGCCTTAACTCAAAGGTACCGTTCGGAGTTTCAATCATTTTATTTCTAGTCGCACGGCTCACCGTCGATTCGTGAATATTTAATTCTGTTGCAACATCTTGTAAAGTGAGAACATTTAAACCACGGAAACCTTCTTTAAAAAACGTCCGCTGACGATTTAAGATGACGTTCATAATGTTTAATATAGTCTTTCGGCGCTGTTCGACACTTTGTCGTAACCAATGAAAACGTCGATATTGTTCTTGTACGAAGCGTTCTGCCTCTTGATCGTGCAATAACTTGCGAACATATTCATCATTAAAACGTATATCCGGTACGTAATAATCATTTAAGCTAATTGAAAATACATCTTTCTCCTCATCATAGTGGACAATAATATCTGGAGTAACGTAAGTCGTCTCCTTTGATGTGAAATTCATCGCTGGCTTCGGTTGTAACGTTTGAATTTTTTCTAATAAATTAACGACTTCCTGCTTACTTATATGCAAGCTTTCAGCAATAGTCGCCCACCTTCTATTTGCCAAGTTTTCTAAATGGTGTTCGATGGTTGCGTGTAAAAGCACATCTTCAGGATATTTTTCTTCTGCTTGTACGAGTAAACTTTCACTTACGTCGTAGGCTCCGATTCCTAAAGGTTCTAATTTTAACAATATATTTCGAGCTCGTTCTACTTTCCATTCTGGAACTTGTGCTTCTTTGCTTAACGCTTCATTTGAAATTGGTAAATAGCCTGATTCATTTATATTTGAAATTAAATAAGATAATAAGGAATGCATTTCTTTAGTAACCCGCAATAAGTTCACTTGTCGAATTAAATGTTCATAAAGAGACTTATTTTCTTGTGAGACGAAATCGAGCGGATCAACATCCTGTTCATAGTGATAAGTTCGTGTCGCTTGATGTATAATCGGCCTTTCTTCTCGCTCGATAATTTCAATAAAAGGATTTTTTTCCGCCTCTTCTTCAATAAACTTCCGTAAATCATAATTCGTAAGCTGTAACAATTCAATCGCTTGACGTAACTCAGCAGTCATTACCATTTGTAACGATGGTTTTTGTTCTAACATTATTTTCATAAAATGAATACCCCCCGAAAAGAAAGCGCTTTCTTAATTGATTAAATTTAAAGTAGAGCTCACATTACCCTACTTTAAATTCATATTATTTACTTTGTTGCTCTTTTAATAAATCTCTAATCTCTGTTAAAAGTTGCTCTTCTGTATTTACCTCTTCTACTTCCTCCTCTTCTTCCGTGCGCTTTCGTAATATGAAACGTATAAAGAGGAAGATCGATAAAGAAATGATGAAAAAGTCAATGACTGACTGTAAAAAGACACCGTAACGCAGTTCAACTGAACCGACCATAAATACTAAATGTTCGATATTAATCCCATTTAGTAAAATACCGACGAGTGGTATAATGATATCTTCGACAAGGGAAGTTACAATTTTACCAAAAGCACCGCCTATAATGACAGCAACCGCTAAATCAACTACATTTCCTTCGATTGCAAATTCCTTAAATTCTTTCCACATCCATACCACCCACCTTCCTGTCACTACCTAAGAGGTTGATAGCTTTATTATATTGTAAGAGATAATCCTTTAAATAACAATTATTTTAATGAAAAGCTTAATATAATTCATATATTTCTACCGGAATCTTTTTATGTAGTTTTTTTAAAAAACAGAAACTTTAAAAAATTCTCTACCACCTGTCCTTACAACTCTATTAAAAAGTAATCCTTTTCAATCTGTTTCATTTTTTACGCCGAACTGTACTATAACAAAAAGTTGCAATATATGCTATAATGTATGTTGTGTCTTTTATTTTACAATTCGTAACCAATTGTACAAAAGGAACAGGTTACGTTAACAGATATATTATTTCATAACAGGAGTGTAGGATGTTGTTAAGAGATGATCGCTTTAAAGGTCTGACGATGACAGATATACGTAAAGACTTAATTGCCGGGATTACAGTAGGGGTAGTAGCAATCCCACTCGGAATGGCCTTTGCGATAGCTTCTGGTGTAAGTCCAGAATATGGTATTTACACGACGATCATTGCAGGATTAATCGTCGCTTTATTCGGTGGTTCTAGCTTCCAAATTGCCGGACCAACCGGAGCCTTCATCCCGATATTGCTCGGAATTGTCTTGCAATACGGTTATGAAGATTTGCTCATCGCCGGAATGTTAGCAGGTATTATGTTAATTTTAATGAGTATTTTCAAATTCGGTAGCTTAATTACTTATATTCCTCGTTCCGTTACGATTGGTTTTACTTCGGGTATTGCTGTTATTATTTTTACCGGTCAACTGGAAAATTTTTTCGGTTTAGAGAATATAGAGAAAAAAGAATATTTTCATCAAAATATGTTAGAAATATTCTCAAATTTCCATACAGTCAATTTATATAGTATTCTAATTGGAATTATTGGGCTACTCATTATCATGTTCGTACCGAAAATATCGCCGCGAACACCAGTCTTACTTGTCGCTTTAATTGTACCGACCTTAATTGCTATAATTTTTATGCCAGGTAAAGTAGCGACGATTGGCTCGGCTTTCGGTGGATTTTCTCAGTCATTACCGACGATTAAATTTCCTGAGATTACAATGGAGAAGCTAATGTACTTATGGCAACCAGCCTTCGCCATCGCAATGCTCGGTGGTATTGAATCGTTACTTTCTGCTGTCGTTGCCGACGGTATGACTGGGAAAAAACATAAATCCGACCGAGAATTGTTCGGACAAGGGTTAGCGAACTTGCTTACACCACTCTTTGGTGGGATCCCTGCAACGGGAGCGATTGCCCGAACCGCTACAAATATTAAAAGTGGTGCAGTCAGCCCGATGTCAGGTGTGTTTCAAAGTATATTCGTATTATTAACGTTATTATTGTTTGCACCTTATGCATCGTATATTCCCCTTGCAAGTATGGCGCCAATCTTAATGGTTGTTGCCTTTAACATGAGTGAGTACAAGTCGTTTTCAATGATTTTGAAAATGCGTACTTCCGACTCGCTTGTACTTGTAACGACGTTTTTATTAACGGTCTTTGTCAACTTAACGGTTGCAGTTCCCGTCGGTTTACTATTAGCGATGGTATCTTTTGTACGTCGTATTAGTCACGTATTAGAAGTCGATGATATTAAACCAGACAAGTTTACCGAAAAAGAAATCGAAAAGAAACGTCGTCAAGACTATGCTTGTCCACAAATTGCAAGCTTTACAATTCGTGGTCCGTTATTTTTCGGTGCAGCAGACCGTTTCGAATCGACCTTATCCCAGGCGATTCACCGTAGACCTGAAGTATTAATATTAAAGATGCGTCACGTCTCAATGATTGACGCAACCGGGGCAGCGAACTTAGCTGCTTCAATCCAAGACTTTATTAAGAATAAAGGGGTCGTTTTAATTACTGAAATCGCCGAAGAACCGTTAGAAATGTTAAAGAAAACGGAATTGTACGATATGGTCGGTGCGGAGAACTTCTACGAAGATACGACCGATGCGATAAACGATGCCCTTGAAATTATTAATACGAAAAAATGTCCTTATTGTGCCCGAAGAAGTGACGGTTCCTGCCGAGTATATGTCAATACGAACAAGTCTCCTTTTAAACAAAGACAACAGTAATATTAAATAAAAAAGAGGATGGACTAAGTTTATCTACTATCTAGATACTTAGTCCATCCTTTTTACAACAAAGAACCGGCTTCTGCTTTGATTATTGATTTGTCGCTTTAGTGATTTATTGTTATTTTTTCGTTAGTTTTATAGGAAGCTGTTCGGTTTTCTCTACATTGAGAAAGTTTACTCAAATCTTCTATCGCTTCTTTCCGTCATGGGTAAGATAAAACAATTTAACATGTCAACTTACCCGAAAGAGTAGGCTAGCGAAAAGCTTGTATAACTTTTGAGCGTAAACTTACACAGTAGAGCGCTCCCTTGTGTAAGTTAGACACCTTTTGTACGTTAACTTACCCAGTGGAGCGTTCCT
>CALGOZ010000056.1 GCA_937960785.1 uncultured Pseudogracilibacillus sp. | reverse complement strand
TTTGACCTCTCAAATGAAATAAATATCAGCCACACCTTACCATGGTAAAGTTTGTTCGTTTACCGGCATTTTTGATATTTTTATCCCTTAACTACCTTCAAGCGCTTCCATTACTTTAGGAAGTAAGCTAGCAAAATCTCTTGCTACCATTGAATGTTCACTATAAGTTTGGGCCCAATAATCGGCGCATAAGCCGTGGATGTAGACCGCATTTTTTACCGCTTCCTTCACCGAATCGTGGGTAGCTAAAAAACTCGTTAAAATTCCTGTTAACACATCGCCACTTCCACCCTTAGCAAGTCCAGTATTGCCCGTTTCATTAATGAAAGCTTCTCCATCAGGAAAAGCAATTACTGTATAAGCCCCCTTCAATATAACTATAACTTCCTTCGTTTCGGCATATTGTTTTGCTAGAGAGATGCGGTTTTTAGCAATGGCTTTCGTTGAATATCCGGTCATACGACTAAACTCCCCTGGATGAGGGGTAACAATGACAGGACCCGTCGCTTCGTAGGCTTCCCTTTCATCCAGTGCCCCGGCATCTAGAACGATGGGAATTGGTAGAGTAAAAAGGACTTTCAAAGCTCGTTCGATTGTAGGCCGATCTACTAGACCAGGGCCGATACTTGCGGAAGCTAATTTTTCTGGTAGTTTACCTTCTGCTATTTCATTAAGACCATCGTAGATAAACGTAGCTTCAGGAACGTGATTAGCCACGATTGGAATAGCGTCTTTTTCCGTTGCTACAATTAACTTTCCTATACCCGAGCGGATTGCACCGATTGCACTTAAGGCGACACTTCCCGGCATTTCATCGGTTCCCGCTATTATTAATCCAGTACCGAACGTTCCTTTATGCCCATCGCTCGGGCGGGAAGGTAATGTACGTTTTACTTCGTTTTCTTGTAAAACTCGTATCGCACCCTTTCTAGGTAAACCGATTGCAACAACATCTACTTCACCGTAATAATGCGTAGCCGGATATAAAAATCGGGACGGCTTAAACCCGTGTAAAGAAATTGTATAATTAGCACGAAAAACTGCTCCCTCTGAATAGACTCCTTGACTCGAGGTGACCTCTCCACTATTTGCTAACACTCCCGTAGGTAGATCAACAGCGATTCGAAAACAGTCTAAGCGGTTTGCCCAACGAAGGACCTGCTGTATTTTCTCTTCTAGCGGTAGTCTTGTTCCTACTCCAAGGAGGGCATCAATCACACAATCGTAAACTTCTTCACCTCGCCAAGGAGTCACTTTATATCCTAAAGCTTTATAGTAATGTAAGTGTTCCTTTGCAACGGTCGATTTCGGCTCACCTAAAGGTAAATGTAAGGTCACTTTATACCCTTCATTTTGCAAATAACGGGCTAGGACAATCCCATCACCGCCGTTATTCCCTCGTCCACAGACAATACCAATCGTCATTTTTCGGTCAAGTTTTTCTTTTACTTTTTCAAACAAACTACGCCCTGCATTTTCCATTAAAGTAAATAAAGGGAGACCACTTCGTTCCGCTTCCTGATCGATACTACGAATTTCTTCAGCAGCATAAATATACATGTACGATTCGTCCTTTCTAAGCGATTATATAAATAACAACTCATCGATATCGAGTAATTTCATTTTCCGTTGACCTTGTTGTAAAATAAGCCCCTTTTCTTCAAATTCGGTTAGCTTTCGACTGATCGTCTCTGGTGTCGTTCCTAAATAAGAAGCAAGATCCTTTCGACTTAAAGGTAGTTCAATTGTCGCTTCATTCGCCCCCTCTTCCTCCACACACTCGACTAAATATAGGGCGATTCGGGTATCGACCTTTTCTGTCGCAAAACTCGTCGTCTGTTTCTCCGCTGTATCGAGCCGGCGGGAAAATTCTTCTAAAATTTTTAACGAAATCGTCGGATAACGAAGAAGTAATCGTTGTAAGTCATCACGATGAATATGACAAATCGCGCTATCGACAAGGGTTTCTGCATACGCCTCATGGACTGACTGGCGAAATAAAGCAAGTTCCCCTGTGAAATCACCCGGTGTTAGAATGCGCACTAACTGTTCTTTTCCCGTATCTGAAAGGCGGTAAATTTTCACTTGGCCACGATTGACAATATATAACGTATCTGACGTTTCATCCGCTCGGTAAATCGTCTCACCTTTTTTGAAAGTTTTATGTTGAACGACTTCCATCACTTCGTCCATTTGTTCCGGAGATAAATGATTGAAAATCGGTACTAAAGAGACACACATCCGTTCACTTAAGGGGGGTTGAGGGGTTATTTCTGGTTCTTTTTTTCGAGAGTTGGCCATTTTTTTCATCCTTTCGTAGTTTGCATAAAAGACCGATTATTCCTTACCTTTATTGTAGCATTAACTTAGTTTTTTCGTCTTGGAAATTATAATTTTGTCGATGGAAAAAGGATTTAAAAAATTTTCGTTCAAAATTTGACTTGACTTTCAAAATTTAAACGCTTACAATTTGTTTTAAGAAATCTCCTTATAGAAGGGAGGTCATATATTGTCATTACGTGAGAAAAAGAAGGCGAAAAAAAAAGCAGAAATTTTACAATCTGCATTAACGATTTTAGCCGAAAAAGGTTATCACGGCACGACAATGGAAGATATCGCTTCCCACTTACTAATGACGAAAGGAGCTCTTTACTATTACTTTAAAGATAAGCAGGAGCTCGTTTATGAAAGTCAAGTAAAACTTTTGAACAAAAGTATCGAAAATGTTCAAAATATTTGTAAAACAGACCAACTTCCTATCGAAAAGTTAAGGAAAATGATCAAGCTACATATCGACTATTTAATTCGGAACAAATCAAGCTTTGAACTTATGGCAAAACCTCATGAAATTTTTTCCCCAGATCAATTAATTCAAATCTTCCGTTTAAGAGAAGCTTACGCAAGAGTGTACGATGAATTGCTACGTGAGGGAAGCAAAGCAGGTGCTTTCTCCCTTCCCAACAATGAAATAAAAATTGTTCGCAACCTATTACTCGGTGCGATGAATTGGGTTACTCAGTGGCATGATGCAGCCGGTGAGAAAAATATTTCCGAATTTGTGGAATCGGTTACAAACTATTTGCTACGCCTCGTTCAAGGGTGTGGATTAAATGACGAAGATAAATAGATTTAAATTTAGCATAGGAGTGATTTTTTTATGAAAATGGAAGATGTCGTTGCAGTCGTTACTGGTGGCGCTTCTGGATTAGGTGAAGCAACCGTTCGACAAGTCGTCGCTCATGGAGGTAAAGCAGTTATTGCGGATGTGCAAAAAGAACGCGCTACCGCCTTAGCTGAAGAGCTTGGCGAGAAGGTTTTATTTATAGCAACGGATGTAACGAAGGAAGAAGACGCCCAGCATACTTTCGACCGGACTGTCGAGCATTTCGGTAAAGTAAATGTCCTCGTCAACTGTGCCGGAATAGCCATTGGAGAGCGTACAGTAAGTAAACGGGGACCCCATCGACTCGACTCTTTCAAAAAAGTAATCGATGTGAACTTAGTCGGAAGTTTCAATATGATTCGTCTCGCTGCAGAAAAGATGCAGGCAAATGAACCGACAGAAGACGGGGAACGAGGAGTTATCGTAAATACAGCATCCGTTGCAGCCTTCGACGGACAGATTGGTCAAGCAGCCTACAGTGCGTCGAAAAGTGCCGTCGCGGGAATGACCTTACCGATCGCTCGAGATCTTTCGGTTATGGGTGTGCGAGTAATGACGATTGCTCCGGGAATTTTTGAAACACCGCTCTTTGCCCAATTACCCGATGAGGCTCGCAGATCATTAGAAAAAATGACGCCCTTCCCACAGCGATTAGGTAAGCCGGAAGAATATGCCCATCTCGTACAAAACATTATTGAAAACACGATGCTTAATGGCGAAGTAATCCGTCTCGATGGTGCCATTCGTATGCAACCACGTTAAGGTTTTCAGAACAGATATCTTTGGTAAAAATGAGAAAGTTTATTCTAAGAAGGTGAGAAAATGAATCATCCATATTTACAACAAGAGCATGATATTTATCGTAAGTCATTACGAGCATTTTTAGAAAAGGAGGCTGTCCCATATATCGACGAATGGGAGAGGCAAAAGGAAGTGCCACGATCCTTTTGGAAAAAACTCGGTGAAAACGGCTTTCTCTGCCCACAAGTTGATGAAAAATACGGTGGCTTAAATGCGGACTTCGGATTTAGCGTCGTAGCTTCGGAAGAATTCGATCGGGTCAATGTCGGTCTTGTCGGTATCGGATTACATAGCGATATTACGATACCTTATATCGAAACTTATGGTACCGAAGAGCAGAAAAAACGTTGGCTCCCTGGTGCGGTAACTGGGGATATTATTTCTGCCATTGCGATGACAGAGCCGAATACAGGTTCTGACCTAGCTAATATTAAGACGACTGCGATTCCCGATGGAGATCATTATATTTTAAACGGTGAGAAGACTTTTATTACGAACGGGCATATTGCAGATATCGTTATCGTCGTTGCAAAAACAGACCCAAAAGCAAACCCACCCCATCGGGGAATTAGTCTACTCGTCGTTGAAACAGATACGCCTGGTTTTAGCCGAGGAAAGAAACTCCGTAAAGTCGGTCAACATATGAGCGATACGGCCGAATTAATTTTTCAAGATGTAAAAGTACCTAAAGAAAATTTACTCGGAGAAGAGGGTAAAGGTTTTTATTACTTAATGGAAAAGTTACAACAGGAACGGCTAATGGTTGCCATCCAAAGTCAGGCTAGTTGTGAATTAATGTTTGAAGAGACAGTTCGTTACGTAAAAGAGCGAACGGCTTTCGGCCAACGTATTGCTGACTTTCAAAATACACAATTTACCCTCGCAGAATTAAAAACCGAAATCGAAATTGGCCGGACCTTCCTCGATCAATTAATCGTCAAACATATGAATGGAGAAGATATCGTAACGGAAGTATCGATGGCCAAGTGGTGGTTAACTGACTTAGCGAAGAAAGTCTCGACCGAATGTATGCAACTACATGGTGGATTCGGCTATATGGAAGAATATGAAATTGCCCGACGCTTCCGTGACGTTGCAGTTTCCTCAATTTACGCTGGAACAAAT
>CALGOZ010000055.1 GCA_937960785.1 uncultured Pseudogracilibacillus sp. | reverse complement strand
AAGGTGAAGAAAAGAAAGTTTTTGAGATTCCTAGCTTTATGCAGGAAATGAACGAAAAGGGTTGGTTAGGTGCAAAAGCAGACCAAGGATTCTACTTAAGAAAACGTGGAAAAGATGGAAGCACAATTTATGAACTTAATCCAGAAACGATGGAGTACGAAGATCGTAAAAAGTTAAAAACACCAGCTGTAGAAATGGCAAAACAACAAAAAGGTGCTCCTCGTCGTCTTAAAGCTCTTGTAAACCAACCAGGGGATAAAGCGAGCGACTTCTTATGGAACGTAACGAAAGCTACTTTACTATACTCTGCTGAACTATTAGGAGAAATTGCTGACGACCTTACACAAATCGACAACGCGATGAAGTGGGGTTTCGGTTGGCAACAAGGTCCTTTTGAAATGTGGGATGCAATCGGAGTAGCTGAGTCTGTAAAACGTATGAAAGAAGAAGGCTTAGAAATCCCAGCTTGGGTCGAAAAGTTTATCGACGATGGAAACGAGACATTCTACAAAGAAGAAAATACAAATGTATACTACTACAATCCAGAAACTGCAAATTACAAGCAAGTTAAGTTTAATGAAAAGGAATTTAACATCAAACGCGTAAAGGCTGAACGTGACGTCATTATGAAAAACTCCGGTGCAAGCCTCATCGATATGGGTGATGGTGTAGCATTACTTGAGTTTACATCGCCGAACAACTCAATTGGTCTCGATGTTGTTCAAATGATTAACCGTTCAATCGAGGAAGTAGAGAAAAATTACGAAGGTTTAGTAATCGGTAACCAAGGTAAAAACTTCTGTGTCGGTGCAAACTTAGCGCTTATGTTAATGGAAGCCCAAGACCAAAACTTCTTCGAGTTAGATATGGTAGTTCGTCAGTTCCAGCAAATGACGCTTAACATTAAATACTCAGAAAAGCCAGTCGTAACAGCACCATTTAACATGACATTAGGTGGTGGAGCTGAAGTTACGTTACCAGCAGCAAGTGTACAAGCTTCAACAGAATCTTATATCGGACTCGTTGAAGTCGGTGTTGGTTTAATCCCTGGTGGTGGTGGAACGAAAGAACTTTACTTAAAGATGTTACGTGATATGCCACAAGGTGTAGACTTGGACATTTCTAAAGTGGCTAACACTGTATTCGAACGTGTGGCGACAGCTGCAGTTTCTACTTCTGCTGAAGAAGCTAGAGAAAATGGTTTCTTAAACCGTTACGACGGAATTAGTGTAAACCCAGATCACTTACTACACGATGCAAAACAGCGTGTACTCGCCCTTGCGAAAATGGGTTACAAAGCTCCAGAACCTGAGAAAGTTCCTGTAGTAGGAGACTCCGGTTATGCAGCGATGTTACTCGGTGCGAAAAATATGCAGTTAAGCGGTTATGCATCAGAGCACGATGTGAAGATTGCAGAAAAGATTGCTTTTGTATTATCTGGCGGTCGTATCACAGAAGGATCTTTAATCGACGAACAAACTATGCTCGATCTTGAAAGAGAAGCTTTCTTAAGCTTAATCGGAGAGCCGAAGACACAGCAAAGAATGCAACATATGTTACTAAAAGGCAAGCCGTTACGTAACTAATTGATAAATGGTTTTGAAAGAGCAGAAAAACGCACATTCGTTAGAAGGAGGAAATAATGGTGAGAGAAGCAGTTATTGTAGCAGGAGCGAGAACTCCTGTCGGAAGAGCTAATCGAGGTACGCTTAAAAATGCAAGACCAGACACTCTCGCAGCGTTAACTGTAAAAGAAACGTTAAAACGTGCAGATAATTACGATGGAAATATTGATGACGTAATTTTTGGTAATGCGATGCCTGAAGCAGAGCAAGGAATGAATATGGCGAACAATATCGCGGGACTTGCTGGATTACCAGAGGAAGTCCCAGCGATTACGATTAACCGTTACTGTTCATCCGGTTTACAAAGTATCGCTTACGGTGCAGAGCGCATTATGTTAGGTCATAGTGACACAATCATCGCGGGCGGGGCTGAATCGATGAGTTTAATACCAATGGGAGGTCATACGATTCGCCCTAACTCCGAGCTCGTTATAAATGCACCAGAGTACTATATGGGTATGGGACACACTGCTGAAGAAGTTGCAAAACGTTACGGTGTTTCCCGTGAAGACCAAGATGCATTCGCTGTAGAAAGTCATAAGCGTGCAGCAAAAGCAATTAAAGAAGGAAAATTCGATGATGAAATCGTTCCTGTCGAAGTAGTACAGCGAGTAGAAAAAGGAAATAAAATCGAAGAAAGAACAATCACATTTGAAATGGACGAAGGAGTACGAGAAGGAACGACGGTCGAAGTATTATCTACTTTACGTCCGGCGTTTTCAGTGAACGGTACAGTAACAGCAGGAAACTCCTCACAAATGAGTGATGGAGCAGCTTCAGTACTTTTAATGGATCGTGAAAAAGCTGAAGCTGAAGGATTAACACCAATGTTAAAATTCCGTTCCTTCGCTGTTGCAGGGGTAGCCCCAGAAGTAATGGGGATTGGTCCAGTAGCTGCAATTCCAAAAGCAGTTGAATTAGCAGGTCTAGAATTATCTGACATTGGATTATTCGAATTAAACGAAGCTTTCGCATCCCAATCGCTACAAGTAATTCGTGAATTAGATTTAGATCACGATATCGTTAACGTAAACGGTGGTGCAATTGCTCTCGGTCACCCACTCGGAATGACAGGAACTAAGTTAACGTTATCTTTAATGTATGAAATGAAACGTCGTAATACTCAGTTCGGTGTCGTCACAATGTGTATCGGTGGCGGTATGGGAGCAGCTGGAGTTTTCGAATTGATTTAACAACTTGAGCCTTTAATAGTCGGGAGTCTATAATGATAAATACGTTATAGACTTCCGGACTTACTTATATATTCCTAATAAAATAAGAAAGGATGTTTCATTATGACGAAAGAAATTAAAGGTGGAGGCTTTTTAGTCGAGGAACTTTCTGGTGAAGATATTATTACACCTGAAGATTTTACTGACGAGCATAAAATGATTGCAACTACAACAGAAGGATTTATCGAGGATGAAGTTGTACCATTAATCGATAAGCTCGAGAATCATGAGTTCGAACATTCAGTAGAATTACTTAAAAAAGCAGGAGAGTTAGGGCTTTTAAGCGCTGATGTTCCTGAAGAGTACGGAGGTCTTGGCTTAGACAAGATTAGTTCATCCCTTATTACTGAAAAATTCGCTCGTGCTGGTGGATTTTCCATCACACACGGTGCACACGTAGGAATCGGTTCATTACCGATTGTATTCTTCGGTAACGACGATCAGAAAAAGCGTTACTTACCTAAATTAGCTACTGGTGAATTAATTGCAGCTTATGCATTAACAGAGCCAGGAGCAGGTTCAGACGCTTTAGGTGCAAGAACTACTGCAACATTAAACGAAGAAGGCACACACTATATTTTAAACGGTGAAAAGCAGTGGATTACAAACGCTGGCTTCGCAGATGTTTTCGTAGTATATGCGAAAATTGATGGAGAGCACTTTACAGCATTTATCGTTGATCGTGACGCACCAGGTGTATCTGTTGGACCAGAGGAGAAAAAGATGGGTATTAAGAGCTCATCCACACGTACATTAATTTTAGACAACGCTGAAGTTCCAGTGGAGAACTTATTAGGTGAAAAAGGTCGTGGACACATCATTGCGTTTAACATCCTTAACGTTGGACGCTATAAGTTAGCGATCGGTGGTGTAGGTGGAGCTAAGCGTGGTATCGAGCTTGCTACGAAGTATGTAAACGAGCGTGAACAGTTCAAGACACCTATCTCAAGCTTTACATTAACTCAAGAAAAATTAGGAACGATGGCTGCGAACACATACGCTAACGAAAGTGCAGTATACCGTACTGTAGGGTTATTCGAACAGCGTATGGGTAACATGACAGAGGAACAATTAAAAGACGGACGAGAAGTTGCAGGTGCTATCGCTGAATACCAAATTGAGTGTTCCATGAACAAATACATGGCAACTGAATTACTCGATTTTGTAGCAGATGAAGCAGTTCAAATGCACGGTGGATATGGCTTCATGCAAGAGTATGAAGTAGAGCGTATGTACCGTGACTCCCGTATCAACCGTATTTTCGAAGGAACGAACGAAATCAACCGTCTCATCGTTCCAGGAACATTACTTAAGAAAGCAATGAAAGGTGAGTTACCATTATTAGAGGCAGCTCAAAACTTACAAGAAGAGTTACTCATGATGATGCCAGAAGAAATTGGTGACGAGCCATTAGAACAAGAGAAATACTTATTAAAGAATGCTAAGAAAATTGTTTTACTCGGTGCAGGTTTAGCTGCTCAAAAGTACATGCAGAAGCTTGAAAACGAACAAGAAATCTTAGTTAATTTAGCAGATATGACGGCAGAAGTTTACAACATGGAATCTGCAATCTTACGTACTGAAAAGGCAATTAATAAAGACGGTGTAGACAAACATAAGCAGAAGTTATTATACACTGAAGTATACGTCCAAGAAGCTTTCAACCGCATCGAAGCAGACGCTAAGGAAATTTTAGTAGCTGTCGAAGATGGTGACAACTTACGTATGATGTTATCCTCCTTACGTAAGCTTACTCGCCACGATCCTAAGAACGTTATTGCGAAGAAGCGTGAAATTGCAGCGCGCATTATCGAAGAAGAAAAATACGTTGTATAATAATGCAATAAACATCTTATTAAACATTTAGTCCGACGTTTGGCTAGCTTTATAGCCGAACGTCGGTTTTTACTTTTTATGAATCAATTAATAGTCAGTTTTGAAGAAGGCGTTTTTCACCTGTTTTATATAAAGCCTCTTCTTTAGATAAAGAAGGAAAGGCTCCAATTGAAGTTGAATAAGTAACTATACATACGTTGGGCGAGAGTTATTTCTAATAATCATGAAGTAGAGCTAACATGTATAGAATTGCTGTATGTCAGATATTACTTAAAGTAATTGAAAAGAATACGAGTTATGTTAAATCGTTCAAATATCTATATTATTCTTCCAGTAAAGAAGCTAATTTAATAAAAAATTCACTCTTTTGTCACGATGTGTACGCTATGTTATAATGATTTTAAATGAAAAATGGAGGAAGAAAATGTCGTTAGCAGTGTATTGGTATCCAAATTGTAATTCATGTAAAAAAGCGAAAAAATGGTTAGATGAGAATGGACTTACATATAACTTAATTCATATCGTAGAAGATACACCTTCGGAGGAGGAGATCCGTTCATTAATTGAAAAAAGTGAATTACCTCCTCGTCGTTTTTTCAACACAAGTGGAAAAGTATATCGCGAACAAAATATGAAAGATAAATTAAAGGAAGCAACGCTCGATGAAATGGTTTCATATTTAGCATCAAACGGCATGTTAATTCGCCGTCCAATTATTACAGATGGAAAAAAGGTAACAGTAGGTTTTAAAGAGGAAGTTTTCGAAGAAATGTGGAAACAATAAAACGAGGAGGACGCAAAATGAATGTACCAGCAGATCTGATTTATTCTAAAGACCATAGTTGGGTTCGACAAGAAGGTGTTGATATGCGAATTGGTATTACAGACTTTGCCCAATCAGAATATGGAGAAATTGTATTCGTCGAATTACCTGAGGTTGGTGATGAAATTACGATGAATGAACCTTTTGGAAGCTTAGAGTCTGTAAAAACAGTATCTGAATTATATGCACCGATTAGCGGTACAGTAGTAGAAGTAAATGAAGCATTAGAACAAAATCCAGACACCGTAAACGAATCCCCTTACGAAAGAGCTTGGATGATTGTAGTAGAACCAGCTGATGATGCGGAATTAGACGAATTACTTTCTGCAACCGAATATAAAGCGCATATTTCAGATGAATAAAATAGAAAGTATAAAGCTGTCTATCTCGTATCTGAAAGATTAGACAGCTTTTCACTTTTACAATCAATAAAAACGTAGTTGAAAAATTTCGTCCAAAAAGTTACGCGACCTTAAAGAACGGAGTGTTACGATGTTAGATAAAAAGGTCATTATTGTAGAAGGGCAAACGGATCGAAAACAACTTGAGAAAGTTATTGTAGAAGATGTCGATATTATTTGTACTCATGGGACGTTTTCGATTGAGAAGTTTGACGAAATGTTAGAGACGTATCAATTAGATGATCGGGAAGTATATATTTTTGTCGATGCCGATGAATCGGGCGTCGAATTACGAAAAAAACTTACCGCCGAATTACCCCATGCAATTCATTTATATATTGGTGATCTATATAAAGAAGTTGCTAAAACTCCGGAACATATTTTAGCGACAGAACTATTGAAAAAACATATTGAAATCGATGTGCGTTGGTTAACTGAAGTGAGGTAGAGCGTAAGTGATTGAGACGACAGCAAAAGAATTAAAAGACAAACAATCGTATTTACTTTACATTTACACTCCGTTTTGCGGTACTTGTCACGTTGCGCGACAGTTTTTAGAAATGATTGAAGATACATTACGACAAGATGTATTTTATGAAATGAATGCGATGTATGAAGAACAGTTTATGCAAGAAAATAAAGTAGAAAGTGTACCGTGTTTATTTATATATCGTAACGGGGAAATAAAAGAAAAGGTATATACGTTTTACTCGATTCAAAACATTTATAGTTATTTACTCGAATATGCACCAGAACTATTTGAAGAATAATAAAGCTATATAGGTACTTATTTTCCGTGGAAATATACGGAGTTTAGCAAATTTTATTTACTCTTAAATAATAACTGTTTTTAATAAAACGGCTTTAAATGAGAATGTGAAAAGAGTAACTTTTTTTCATCTTACGATAAGTATAATGCATATGTATTGATAAAATAAGATTTTGTAGCCAAATCAGTTGATTAATATGTTTTAATTCGTTAAGATTGTATTGAGAATGAACATGGCAAATTTGTGTACATGCTAAAATTTTAAATTTAATCATATGGAGGGTTTATCATGGCAGATTACACACTTGAAATAAAAGATTTACATGTTTCTGTTGAAGGAAACGAGATTTTAAAAGGAATAAATCTTACAATAAAGAGCGGAGAGTTCCACGCTGTAATGGGTCCTAACGGGACAGGAAAATCTACTCTTGCATCAGCTGTAATGGGACATCCGAAGTATGAAGTGACAAAAGGAAGTATTACCTTAAACGGTGAAGATGTATTAGAAATGGAAGTAGATGAACGTGCTCGCGCTGGTCTATTTTTAGCAATGCAGTATCCAAGCGAGGTAAGCGGAGTTACTACTTCTGAATTTTTACGTAGTGCAATCAACTCTCGCCGTGAAGAAGGCGATGAGATTTCATTAATGACTTTCATCAAAGAGATGGATGAAGCATTAGATGACTTAGAAATCGATAAAAATATGGCACAGCGTTACTTAAACGAAGGGTTCTCAGGTGGAGAGAAAAAGCGTAACGAAATTTTACAATTAATGATGTTGAAGCCGGGTATTGCAATTTTAGATGAGATTGATTCTGGTCTTGATATCGACGCGTTACGTATCGTATCCGATGCTGTAAACAAAGTACGTGAAAAGACTGGTTTAGGAACGTTAATTATTACTCACTATCAGCGTCTCTTAAACTACATTAAACCTGATTACGTCCATGTCATTATGGCTGGTCGAATCGTTAAATCCGGCGGTCCTGAATTAGCAGAACGCTTAGAGGCTGAAGGATACGAGTGGGTTAAAGAAGAATTAGGAATCGAAGACGTAACAGTTGGTAAAAATTAAGAGATCAGGAGGAATTGTTCGATGACTACCGTTTTACAAGTACCATATGAACAACAATATATAGAAGAATTTTCAAAAAGAAAACACGAACCAGCCTGGATGGTCTCTTTACGTAAAGAAGGTCTTGAACTAGCCGGTTCGTTACCATTACCAGAGCCAGATAAAACGAATATTAATCGCTGGAACTTTATTGAAGGTGAACATGAAGTAAGTGCTGATCCGATTAACGATATTAAAGAATTACCTGAAGCGTTACATGACTTTATCGATCAGGAAAATGTATCGGAAAACTTAATCATTTTACGTAACCAAGTTCCAGCATACCAAACAATTAGTCAAAAATTAATGGATCAAGGTGTTATTTTCACCGATATTTTCACTGCTTTAGTCGAGCATGAAGAACTAGTGAAAAAATATTATATGACGGACGCTATTCAAATTAATGAGCATAACTTAACTGCCCTTCATGCAGCGTTAATGAACGGTGGAGTATTCGTCTATGTACCAGAAAACGTCCAAATTGAAGAACCATTACAAGCAATTTTCTGGCAAGAAGATGGTTCAGCAGCAATGTATAACCATGTTATTGTCGTTGCAGAAAAAAACAGTTCTGTTGCTTATGTAGAGAACTATATTTCTCATAACGAAAACGAAAAAGCAACTGCAAATATCGTATCCGAAGTGTTTGCTCATGATAATGCGACAGTTTCATACGGAGCGGTTGATCACTTTGCTGAAGGAATGATTACGTACGTTAGCCGTCGTGGAGTAGCTTATAACGATGCGACGATTAACTGGGCAATTGGCCAAATGAATGACGGAAATACAATTGCAGAGAACACAACATTACTTGAAGGACGTAATGCTGTTACGTATCCACGTACGGTAACGGTAGGTCGTGGGGATCAAATCCAAAACTTTACAACAACGACACATCATTTCGGAAAGGATACGGACGGCCAAATTTTACAGCGTGGTGTAATGTTAGAAAAAACGACAGCAATCTTCAACGCAATCGGTAAAATTGAAGATGGTGCATCTGGTTCTAACGCAGAGCAAGAATCGCGCATTTTAATGTTAAGTGGCGATGCTCGTGGAGATGCGAACCCAATTTTATTAATCGATGAAGATGATGTTACAGCAGGTCATGCAGCTTCTGTCGGTCGAATTGACGAAATGCAAGTATACTACTTACAAAGTCGTGGAATTACAAAAGAAGAAGCTGAGCAATTAATTATTCACGGATTTTTAGCTCCAGTTGTTGAAGAGTTGCCAATCGAAACGATTCGTAAGCAAATGACTCAATTAATTGAAGGGAAAATCAAATAATGGATGTTAAAGCAATACGTGAACAGTTTCCGATTCTAAATCAAAAAATTAACGGTAAGCCCCTCGTTTACTTAGATTCATCGGCGACATCGCAAAAACCAATTCAAGTGATTGAAGCGGTTAATACGTACTATCGAGAGAATAACTCAAACGTACACCGAGGTGTTCATACATTAGGAGCGCGTGCGACCGACCAATATGAGGGAGCACGAGAGAAGGTAAGGCAATTTATTAACGCTAAGGATACAGCTGAAATCATCTTTAACCGTGGAACAACGACAGGTCTTAATATCGTTGCCCAAAGTTACGGTTTACAAAATGTGAAAGCAGGCGATGAAATTGTTATTACACCGATGGAACACCATAGCAATATCATTCCGTGGCAACAAGTCGCAAAAATTACCGGTGCTACATTAAAATATATTCCATTACAGGAAGATGGTACGGTTTCTTTAGAAGATGTTCGCCAAACAGTTACAAATCAAACGAAAATTGTCGCGATTGCTCACGTATCAAACGTCTTAGGTACGATTAACCCAATTAAAGAAATTACAGAAATCGCCCATGAGAAAGGCGCTGTAATCGTAGTAGACGGTGCCCAAGGTGCACCACATATGAAAGTAGATGTTCAAGAATTAAACTGTGACTTCTACGCCTTTTCTGGCCATAAAATGGCTGCACCGACGGGAATCGGGGTGCTATACGGAAAGAAGGAACTTTTAGAAAAAATGGAGCCAGTCGAATTTGGCGGTGAAATGATCGATTTTGTTGGAAAACATGAATCGACTTGGAAGGAGTTGCCTTGGAAGTTTGAAGGAGGTACTCCGATCATCGCCGGTGCGATCGGTTTAGGTGCTGCGATTGATTTCTTAACAGAAGTTGGCATGGATAATATCGCCACTCACGAAGAGAAGCTCGCTCGTTACGCTTTAGAACGATTAAGAGAAATCGACGATATAACGATTTATGGCCCAGAGGAGCGAGCAGCATTAGTCACTTTTAATCTAGGTGACGTACATTCCCATGATGTATCGACAGTCCTCGATACAGAGGGAATTGCAATTCGCGCAGGTCACCATTGTGCACAAGTCTTAATGAAAGAACTCGATGTAGTTTCTACGGCAAGGGCTAGTATGTATTTATATAATACGGAAGAAGATATTGATCGATTAGTCGAAGGACTACTTAAAACAAAGGAGTATTTCGATGTCACATTCTGAGTTAGACTCACTTTACCGTCAAGTTATTTTAGACCATTATAAACATCCACGAAATCGTGGGGAATTCGAAGATAATACGATTACAGCAGAGCTTAATAATCCGTCTTGCGGAGATCGAATTTTATTACAAATCAAGCTCGACGGAGATGTAATCGAAGACGTTAAGTTTATGGGAGAAGGTTGTTCAATTAGTATTGCTTCAGCATCGATGATGACCCAAGCGATTAAAGGAAAGACAATGGTGGAAGCTTTAGAAATGTCGGAGGAATTTTCCCGAATGATGCTTGGGCAGGAAATAGATATTGAACTGTTCGGTATCGATGATATAATTGCATTACAAGGAGTTTCGAACTTTCCAGCTCGCATTGACTGTGCTACCTTAGCATGGAAGGCGGTTGAGAGGGTTCATAAAAACGAGCAACAGTAAAGTTGTTCGATAGAGTAATCGTCGCGTGATTGTTAAGCACAATCACGCTAACGAAAACTACAAGGAGGTTTTAACCGTGGCGAAGGAAATGCCAGATATTGGTGAATATAAATACGGTTTTAAAGAGCGGGACGTATCGGTTTTCCGTACGGAGCGCGGTCTTACAAAAGAAGTAGTTGAAGAAATTTCACGTATTAAGAACGAGCCAGAGTGGATGTTAGAAGAGCGTCTTAAAGCGTTAGATATATTTTACAGTAAGCCAATGCCTCAGTGGGGTGGTGACTTATCGGAGTTAAACTTCGATGAAATTATTTACTACGTTAAGCCATCCGAAAGACAAGGAAGAACGTGGGATGAAGTTCCAGAAGAAATTAAACGTACGTTCGACCGTTTAGGAATTCCTGAGGCGGAACAGAAGTACTTAGCAGGAGTCTCTGCTCAGTATGAATCTGAAGTTGTTTATCAGAGTTTAGAAGAAGATTTAAAAGAGATGGGAATTATCTTTACAGATACAGATACAGCTTTACAAGAGCATGAAGAGTACTTTAAAGAGTATTTCGGTAAAGTAGTTCCAGCTTCTGACAACAAATTTGCTGCGTTAAACACAGCAGTTTGGTCCGGTGGTTCTTTCATTTACGTACCACCAGGAGTAGAAGCGAAAGCTCCACTTCAAGCGTACTTCCGTATTAACATTGAAAATATGGGACAGTTTGAACGTACGCTTATTATCGTAGATGAAAATGCATCGGTTCATTACGTAGAAGGATGTACTGCACCGATTTATTCAACAGACTCCTTACACAGTGCGGTAGTTGAAATTTTCGTTAAGAAAGGTGCTACATGTCGTTATACAACAATCCAAAACTGGTCAACGAATGTATACAACTTAGTTACGAAACGTGCAACAGTTGAGGAAAATGGAACCATGGAATGGATCGACGGTAACATGGGATCCAAAATTACGATGAAATATCCTTCAATCCTCTTACGTGGAGAAGGAGCAAAAGGTGTGACAATTTCAGTAGCTTTAGCTGGAAAAGGTCAACACCAAGACGCCGGTGCAAAAATGTATCACTTAGCGCCGAATACGTCATCATCGATCGTATCGAAGTCGATTTCGAAAGACGGTGGAAAGGTAACCTATCGAGGAATCGTTCACTTCGGTCGAAAGGCTGACGGTGCCCGCGCGAATATCGAATGTGATACGTTAATCTTAGATAATGAATCAACGTCCGATACAATTCCATATAACGAAATTTACAACGACAATATTTCCTTAGAGCACGAAGCTCGCGTATCGAAAGTATCTGAAGACCAGCTCTTCTACTTAATGAGTCGTGGTCTTGAAGAGCAAGAAGCTGCAGATATGATTGTGATGGGCTTTATCGAGCCATTCACACGCGAATTACCAATGGAGTATGCGGTAGAGATGAACAGATTAATCAGCATGGAAATGGAAGGCTCTTTAGGTTAATATTTTACGTTCACAAACCCTTGTCACCCTACACGGTGGCAAGGGTTTTATTGTTAAAATATAAGATTAGGAAAATTTACTCTTTCTGTATAAAAATAATTGGAAAAATTGTTCATAGAGAAAGATAGAACATACTTTTGTAAAAGCTTACTCCATGACAAACTTGCCGGGACAGATAAGCATCTTTCTAGCAAACCATTCCTATCAGATTCGTTTATTGGAAAAGTGTGCCTATATTTTCAGATAAAGTTACTCATCGGAAGCATTTATTAGCAAAGTGTATGTGCATTTTAGACAAAGTTACTCACTGCATATGTTTGTTGAAAAAAGTAGGAACTTCTTCTTCAAAATAATTACTCAGCGTACTGTATCACCGAGAAACTAAGAACCTATTTTCAAAACACCTTCCTACCGTAACGACTCTCTATGTTAATTTCAGTAGTTTTATTTAATGTGTAATACAATAAATTCGTCAGCTAAGTAAATAATAGCTTTAAAAGTAGTTTATAAACCTATTATAAATGAATTGACGAAAATACCTCTTGCAGTTTACGTTAACGTAAATGGTATGATACTAATAACAAAAGGTTTAAAATAGATTAGGAGGTGCTGACACTATTGGGTTTATGTAAAATAAAAGTAAAAACAGGTGACGGATATGAAAGCGATTACAGAAGTTAGCAAAATGTTTAACGTAACTCCACGAACCTTGCGTTATTATGAAGAGATTGGCTTAATTAAACCGCAACGTAATCAATCAAATCACCGAATATATTGTAAGAAGGAATTAGCAAAATTAAAATTAATTCAACGTGGGAAACGTTACAATTTTGACTTAGAAGAAATAAAAGAAATGATTTTACTTTTTGATACCGATCGAACAGGTAAACGACAACTCGAAAGAACAATCGAATATGGTGAAGAAAAAATTAAAGAAATTGATGAACGAATCGCTGAGTTGAAGCAAATACGCAAAGAAATTTTACTTTTGAAAGAAGAATTTAATAAAAAGTTAAACATTTTAAGGAGTGAAACTGAATGAATGTTCCTTATTATTTAGAAATGTATAGTCGAAAATTTCCTAACAAAACTTTTTTAAAGACTGAAAATAATTCCTATACGTATCGTGAGATGAATCGAGCTGCCGATCGTTTAGCTTATCAGTTAGAACAACTAGGTATTAAACAGAATGATAAAGTGATTATGCAATTGCCAAATAGTTTTGAATTTATCGTTACGTATTTTGCTGTGTTAAAAACTGGTGCGATTATCGTTCCGATTAATACAAAATTAACGTTAAATGAAATAAAATTTATCGAACAACATGCTGAAGCAAAAGCGTTTGTAGTTGAAGGTGGTCGGGAAGAGGAGTTCGCTACAATCCAATGTGATGTAAAACTAACGAGTGGCCATACTACAGATTCCTGGATTTCATTATATGATCTATTAAATTCAGAAGCGACTAAACAATATGAATCTACTGTTTCTGAAACAGATTTATCGACGATGTTATATACCTCTGGAACTACTGGCCGACCAAAAGCTGTCGTCTTTACGAACCGAAATGTAATCGCTGTCGCAAAGATGATTTGTATTGAAATGAAGATGGATGAAAATTCAATTTCATTACTAATGATGCCGTTAAGCCATTCAGCACCGTTACATTTATTTTTTCTTTCTGCACTAGTAGTCGGTGCTCAAATTGTTACTCGTAAAGAATTTCATCCACTAACTTTATTACAAACAGTAGAGGCAGAAAGGACGACGCACTTTTTTGGTGCACCGGTCGCTTATTTGTTAGCAGCAAAAATATTAGAACAACAATCCTTCGATTTATCCTCAATGGAGTGGTGGGTCTACGGTGGTGCACCGATGGGAGCAAATGAAGTAAAATATGTCGAGAAAATGTTTAATACAGATGGCCTCACATGTGTATACGGACTCACGGAAGCAGGTCCAAGTGGTTCCTTATTATTTGCAAAAGAGCATAAAACAAAAGCTGGAAGTGTTGGTAGGCGAGCTAGTCTGTTTACAGAAATAAAAATAGTAAACGAACTAGGAGAAGAAGTTGCACCGAATGAAGTAGGTGAAATAGTGATACGCGGATTAGGAGTGATGAAAGAATATTATCGTAACGAGGAAGAGACGAAAAGAGCTTTTATCAATGGTTGGTTACGCACGGGCGATTTAGGTACACGGGATGAAGAAGGTTATATTTGGATTGTCGACCGAGTCAAAGATGTCATCATTTCAGGTGGCGTAAATATTTATCCTTCCGAAGTTGAACAGGAACTGTTGCAATATACAGGTATCAAGGATGTAGCTGTAGTTGGGATTCCACATAAAGAGTGGGGCGAAACGGTTAAGGCCTTTTATGTAAGTGATGAAATTATTGATGAGGAAGAAGTAAAAGAGTTTTTAAGCGCTCGTTTAGCATCGCATAAAATCCCGAAAATTTATGAAAAAATAGACTCTATTCCTCGAAATGCAACGGGTAAAATATTAAAACACGTTATAAAGGATGGTGTTGAGCAACGATGATGAAAGTACAGAAAAAGTTTCCTAAACATCCACCGGTTGTCGAAGGAAGTAAAGTAGTAAAACGTAAGCCTAGTTTTTACAAAGATGATGAAACGTTACAATTAATTTTAAAACAATATTTAGATGAAGATTTTTATAAATATGCTGAAGAGCGATTATATTCCTTTGGTGAAATGTGTGCGAACGAAATTGATGAACGAGCGCGGTTTACTGACCGAGAAGGCGAACCACAATTAATCAAATATAATGAGTACGGTGAAGATATATCAAAAGTTTGGGTAAATGATGGCTATAAAAAGACCGTAGAACAAACGTACAATGAAGGAATTGTCGGCTATGTGCACAAAAACATTCCCGAATTAAACCATAAAGGTAACTATACGTATAGCTTTGCTCAAGGGTACATTTTATCTCAAACGGAACCAGGATTTTATTGTCCGGTAACTCTAACGCTTGCGACAGCGTATTTAATCGATCACTACGGCGATGAAGCGTTAAAAGAGCGCTTTTTACCAAAAGTTTGCTCAACAGGGGAAGAAGAATTGTTCGAAGGAGCGACCTTTTTAACTGAAAGGCAAGGCGGTTCCGATGTCGGTGCCAATGAAACAGTTGCCGTTAAAAAGGGAGATACGTACAAAATTTATGGTGAGAAATATTTTGCCTCAAATGCTGGAATGGCTAAAGTTGCGATGGTATTAGCTCGAATTGAAGGTGCTGAAAAAGGCTCACGAGGTTTGTCTCTGTTTGCCGTTCCTTGGCATAAGGACGACAGTAGCTTAAACAACGTAACGATTCGTCGCCTAAAAGATAAATTAGGCGTAAAAGCAGTACCATCAGCTGAAGTAGAATTTCATGGCGCAACGGCTTATCTTGTAGGCGATCCGAAAAAAGGTTTCTATTATATGATGGAAGCTCTCAATTTATCACGTATATGTAATGCGATTGCAAGTGTCGGAATTATGAAACGAGCCTACGATGAAGCTTTTGATTATGCTAGTCGACGTAAAGCCTTTGGTGACCGTTTAACGAGCTATCCAATGGTTCAAGATACGCTAATGCGTATGAAAGCGAAATTACATGCAGAGACTGCTACGATTTTTGATATGATTCAATTATATGAAAAAGTAACTGAAGGAAAGGAAGCGACAGAGGAAGAAATTGTATTAAATCGTTTAAATATCGCAATTATAAAAAAGGAAACCGCTTATCAAGCGATTGAATTTGCCCACGAGGCGATCGAGCTACTCGGCGGTAATGGTTATATAGAAGACTTTGTCACTCCGAGACTATTACGAGATGCCCAAGTTTTATCGGTCTGGGAAGGAACAGCTAATATTTTAGGTTTAGAAGTCGTTCGTTTGTTTAATCGATTTAATGGAGCGGATCTTTATCGTAAACAAATGGAGAAACGCCTCAACAAACTAACTAACTCACCATTTTATGAACAAATTAAACAAATTTATGAACAATTAACAAAACAAATCGAACGCTTTATGAATCTAAGTTATAATGAACAAACATTCTACAGTAAACAGTTATCAAAACAATTGAATAGCTTCTATGAGACGGTCGTTGCAGTCGAATGGGCGGAACGTTTTGGTAAAAAATACGAAGCATTAGCAGAAATTTATATCGAGTCAGAATGGAATTTACGCCAAATTGGCGACGAAATGATCACAGTGAAATATTTTGATTTGTTAACTAAATAATAAATTAATGTAGTCGATAACAAAAGCGATCAATAGAATGAGGCTAGGACAAACCTTAGTAAATAAAACGACGGTGTTCAGTTAAACTGAGCACCATTCTTTGTTTTTATGTCTACTTGAGGGGGTGGATTTTATTCAGAGGTTACATTTAAATAATTGCTTTAAACATTTCGTCGTGTTGCTTTGCTGGGTATGTTTTTAAAAAATATTTAAATAACCTTCTCCGCGGACTAGTTTACACATAAAAATGTTAGAACTTACTCATCGTGTTAAATTAAGCTTGCTGTCTATTTACATGTACCTGGTTGGGTCTTTTGCTCAGTAAGTTAGTAGGGATTTTTAGTTACAGCTTCCTAGCGTGGTCTTAACTGAGTATGTTAGCAATGGTGTTCGTTTAGGATTACCTGGTAGGAGCTTCTGTTAGGTAAGTGTATTTGTCTAGGCGTTCCATCTTACCAAGTGGAATGCTATGCTTCACCGAGTAATTTTATGTGCAAAAGAGATTCTACTTACACAGTGGAGCGCTCTGCTGTGTAAGCTAACGAGAAACAAGAGCTCATTTTACACGATGGAATACTTCACCGAGTAAGTTAATGGTAAACAACATCTCATCTTACTCACTGGAGAGCTCCACCGAGTAAGTCCATGTACAAAACGTTCCAACTTACCCACTGGAGCGCTCCACCGGGTAAGTCAACGTACAAAAGCATTTCAACTTACTCATTGGGGAGCTTTACCGAGTAAGTCTACGTGCAAAAGTTTTTCAGCTTACACAGTGGAAATCCCTGCCGAGTAAGTTAATGAAAAACTACACCCCAGCTTACCTAGTGGATTCCCCTTAGGTGTCAATATAAAAACGCTTAAAACTTATCCAGTGCGGGTAGATGAGAAATAAATTTTCAATAAAACCGGTACGAAGAGACGCTAAGAAAATTTTTATTTTAAAAATTAAAGAAAATGAAGTCAAGTTAGCGTTGATAACGGTAAACTTAAGAAAGTATATCGTCAAAATAAATAATAAATATAAAAAAGGTTTCTGAATAAAATAAAGATGGAACGACTTCCTACATAATAGAGAAATTCAATCCATTCATTTAAGGGTGGTTTAGTCCTAGCCTCTCCGTAATATATTTAAGCTTATCAAGTATATGACCGAATGTAAAAGTTTAATAAAACAATCATTCTACTAAATTCCTTGTAATAAAAGTTCGTCTAAAGAAATAAAAAATAAAATACCCGATTACGCCACCTAAAGTATTTGTTATTAAATCTGTTATATCGGCTACTCGGTTGTAATGGATGTTCATAATCGTTGAAATTAGTTGAAGCGATTCGATTGTAAGGCTAAACAAAAAGGTTATAAAAACAGTACCAATAACTTTGTATCTCGTTAATAAAGGGATGAAAAAGCCGAAAGGGATAAGCATAATAATATTCAAAACTATTTCACGTTTCGCAAATAAATAGCCATAATAAAGGTCACGAAAAGGAATTAAATTAACTGACTTGAATATCTCGATACTACGGGGAGAAATATAAACTGGAATCGGAATGATTGTAATTGTTAAAACGATTAATAAATATATAAAAAATACGCTATGAAAAAATAATTGCTGCTCCGTTTTTTCTTTTCTTATGGGAAATAGTATCCCAAAGTAAATAAGGGCAAAACATAAATAGTGGATGAAATAAGTCACAGAATTCTCCTTTTATTCCTCTTTTACTCTCATCTATATGGGACGAGCAAGTTGATTATGTAAAAAACAATCGCGTGAATAAAAGAGTATTAAAACTAAAATAAGTGTATTGTTAGGGTGAGACAAGCCCATTTGTTATAATTAGAACTTGAGCAACTATAGAAAGGAAGTTGACAACATGATTGATCTTTTACAATCGCATACGAGTGTCCGAAAATATACGGAAGAGGATATTCCGAAAGAGGTGTTGGAACAATTTATTAAATCAGGACAACATGCGTCGAGTTCCCATTTTGTCCAGGCCTATTCGGTAATTCATGTAACTGATGAAGAAAAAAAGGAAAAATTAAAAGAACTATCGAACAACCATATCCAAATTGATACTGCACCAGTGACACTTCTTTTTTGTGCTGATTTAAAGCGACTTGAACATGCAGCGGATAAACATAATGAGACGTTCGAAGGAAGTACTGCTGAAAACTTACTCGTTTCCGTGATTGACACAGCTTTATTTGCACAAAACGTTGCCATCGCAGCGGAATCGAAGGGTTACGGTATTTGTTATATTGGTGGAATTCGTAACGATATTCGTGGTGTCAGTAAATTATTTGAATTACCTGATTTTGTCGTACCGTTATTTGCAATGACAATCGGTGTACCTGTGAGTCATAATGAAGTGAAGCCACGTTTACCTCTCGAAGCGGTGTTACATGAAAATGCATACGATGAGACGAAATATGAAGAGTTGTTAGAGACGTATGATGACATAACGAATACGTATTATAAACAGCGTTCATCAAATCGAAAAGATGCAACGTGGTCGAACGATATGTCACGTTTCTTTAGAAAGCCTCGTCGCGATCATATGAAGAAGTTTCTAGAAGAAAAAGGCTTCTTTTTAAAATAACATGGCATCTTAATGAGTGGAATTTCCATTAAAAAAATGAGCACGAAAAAGTAGAAAAATCGTGCTCATTCTTGATTTAATGCTTAATAATTCGATGAGTAACTAGTAGTTTTTCGACCTCTTTTGCATCCTTTACTTGGATTGCTTTTTCGGCTATCGATTTTAATTGTTTATAAGTAAGATAGTTAATTTGTTTTCGAGCGTTTAGAATATTGCCTGGATCCATTGAAAGTGAAGTTAAACCAAAACCAATTAAAAGAGGTAAAGCTCTTTCATCACTTGCCATCTCACCACATATTTTTACCCATTTTCCATGTGCTTTTGCTACGTCAATTACTTGTTTAGTAATCCGTAAAATTGCTGGGTGAAGTGGTTCATATAAATGGGCCACCCGCTCATTCATTCGATCAGTCGCGAAAGTATATTGGATTAAATCATTCGTTCCGATACTAAAAAAATCAACCTCTTTTATAAATAGATCAGCCAATAAAGCGGTTGCCGGCGTTTCTATCATCATGCCAATTTCAATTTCATCATTAAAAGGTATTTGCTCTTCTTTTAACGACTGTTTTACTTCTTCGAGCAACGATTTTGCTGCTTGTAATTCTTGAAATGTTGTAATCATCGGAAACATAATTTTCAAATTACCGTGGACACTTGCCCTAAGTAGTGCACGTAATTGGGTTTTAAACAGCTCTTTTTCTTCTAATGTAAAACGAATCGAGCGTAATCCAAGGAAAGGGTTGGTTTCTTCGGGCATCGTATAATAAGGTAATTGCTTATCTCCACCGATATCGAGGGTTCTAACGACAACCGGTCGACCGTTCATTTTTAATAAAGCTCGTTTATACATCGTGTATTGAGTTTCTTCTGAGGGGAAGTTTACTTCATTCATAAAAATAAACTCCGAACGAAAGAGGCCAATCCCATCGATCCCATTACGGACTGCTCGCTCTATATCACCTTCAGAATTAATATTTGCATGAATCTCAATTCTTTGGTTATCCCGAGTAACCGTGCGACGTCGTTTAAATGTTGTTAGACGAAATCGTTTTGCATTTAGGCGTCGTTGTTTTTCACGATATTGTTCAGTTAGTTCTGCTGTCGGATTTATGTGAACAAGACCGTTAATTCCGTCGACGATTAATTCATCTCCATGTTCGATGGTCGTCATCGCTTTTTTTGCTCCTACGATAGCAGAAAGTTCTAACGACCGAGCGATAATCGCAGCATGAGACGTCTTTCCACCAAAATCTGTTACAAATCCTTGCACATAACGGCAATCAATTTGTACCGTTTCCGAGGGCTTTAATTCAGGGGCAACGATAATCGAAGCCTCATCTTGAATGAGACTTATATTCGGTAAAGATTTACCTAATAAATTAGCTAACACTCGATCGACAACGTCCTGAATATCAGTAATTCGTTCACGAATATATAAATTATTTAGCTGTTTAAAAGTTGATAATAATAAATCCGTCACTCGTACGACGGCACTTTCAACATTTATTTTTTCTTCGGTAACGATTTGCTCAATTGTTTCCATATAGTAAGGATCATCTAACATTAGTAAGTGTGAGTCAAAAATCATCGCATTATCTTCGCCTTGGTTTTCTTTTACTTGTTTGCGAATTTGCTTTATTTCTTCACGAGATTTCGAAATGGCGTCTTGTAATCGTTCCATTTCAGCTTGCACGCTTTTAATCGTTCGAGTTTCAAAGGTTAAATTAGGCGTAGCAAGTTTATAGGCGGTTCCAAATGCAATGCCTCTCGCTGCTGTAATGCCTTTAATTGAATACAAGACGTACCTTCCTTTCTCTATTCCGTTAAACTTCTCGATAAATTATTACCCAGGAAATAAATTAGGATAATGTTTCTTTTACTATGATACACCTATTTAGGCGTTTTTTGAAGTTATACAGAAAATAGTTACTGTTTCTACTATAGTTTAAATTCCAATTTTATTTATAAAATTGTTAAATTAAAAAAAGGGTAGAGAATACGAAATGCTATCGTTATCGTTCATTTTCGTTTATAATAAAGTAAAGGAAGGGAGAAGGTGAAAAAGGAATGCATCATATGTGGCAAGGTGGATATTTCCCGATGAACATGACTGTTACAATAATAACTTGGATTATTATTGTTGCTTTAATCGTTCTTCTCGTAAAACTATTATCTAGATTAAAGGATCGTCCTGAGAGCAATTCAACTATAAAAGGCGAAGATCCTTTACTTATATTAAAACAACGTTTAGCTCGAGGAGAAATCGATGAAGCGGAATATGATCGTCTTAAACAACGAATTAAAGAAGATTAAATAAAAGTAATAAGAGGCTAGAATAAATCCGACTTTAAATAAATGTATGAATGGACTGAACTTCTATATGATATAGAAACTCAGCCCTTTTTATTTTGTTCGGAATCTTGTTGGTATATATTATTTGGGTTGGTCCTGTATGATCTAATCGTTATGATCGCAAATCTATCTTTATTTTACAGAGTTTTAATAAAAAATACTTAAGACTTGTCCATGTTTAAGGTTTTATTGAAAACTTGGCTTGTGTTTTTCTACGTTGTGTAAGTTTTAAATGTTTTCTTTATTCACTTACTCGGCGAGAGGGATTGCTAGGTAAGTATAAACGAAAACGACTGACAACTTACTCAGTGGTAAGCCTGCACTGTGTAAGTAGGGACGTTTTTGTCTGTATACTTACTCGTTGGCGCGCTCCACTGTGTAGGTTGCAATCCTTTTGTACGTAAACTTTCCCATTGGCGCGCTCCACTGTGTAGGTTGCAATCCTTTTGTACGTAAACTTCCCCATTGGCGCGCTCTACTGTGTAGGTTGCAATCCTTTTGTACGTAAACTTTCCCATTGGCGC
>CALGOZ010000054.1 GCA_937960785.1 uncultured Pseudogracilibacillus sp. | reverse complement strand
AAAACGCACTTTCTACCAATTTCAGGTGCGCGGGACAATCCAACGCACACGAAAACGCACTTTCTACCGATTTCAGGTGCGCGGGACAATCCAACGCACACGAAAACGCACTTTCTACCAATTTCAGGTGCGCGGGACAATCCAACGCACACGAAAATGCGCTTTCTACCGATTTCAGGTGCGTGGGACAATCCAACGCACACGAAAATGCACTTTTCCCCGATTTCAGGTGCGCGGGACGGCCCAACGCACACGAAAATGCACTTTCTACCGATTTCAGGTGCGCGGCGAAATCCAACGCACACGAAAATGCGCTTTCTACCGATTTCAGGTGCGCGGCGAAATCCAACGCACACGAAAACGCACTCTACACCAATTTCAGGTGCGCAGCAGAATCCAACGCACACGAAAACGCACTCTACACCAATTTCAGGTGCGCTAAAAGAAACGGTGAATTTAAACAAACAAAACCCTAAAGAAGACCTTTAGTGATCTCTTTAGGGCTTTTTTATTTAGTTTGTTATTTTGTCTTTAAACATATGACTATACTCGTCATCATACATGTGACAAGCAACAAACTGATCTTCTTCTCGTTCTTTAAAGACCGGCTTTACTTCTTTACATACCTCTGTTGCAAACGGGCAACGAGTTTGGAAAATACAACCGCTTGGAGGATTGATCGGGCTTGGTAACTCTCCTTGAACTTCAATCCGCTCTCGTTTACGCTCAAGCACAGGGTCTGGTAACGGTACAGCACTTAGTAACACTCTTGTATAGGGATGCATTGGATTTGTATAAAGCTTTTCACTCGGTGCAATTTCTACAATATTACCTAAATACATAACACCGACACGATCACTAATATGACGTACCATCGATAAATCGTGGGCGATAAATAAGTAGGTTAAACCTTTTTCGATTTGGAGTCGCTTGAGCAAGTTTACAATTTGTGCTTGAATCGACACATCAAGTGCCGAAATCGGTTCGTCCGCTACGATAAATTCCGGCTCAACCGCTAACGCCCGGGCAATTCCTATTCTTTGACGTTGCCCACCGCTAAATTCGTGCGGATAACGGTTTCCGTGCTCTTTATTTAATCCGACTGTTTCCAACAGTTCGATTACCTTTTCTCTTCGTTCTTCTTTCGATGAAACGAGCCCGTGAATATCTAATCCTTCAGCAATGATATCAATAATCGTCATTCGTGGATTGAGGGAAGCGTACGGATCCTGGAAAATCATTTGCATATTACGGTTCAATTGTCTTAATTCGCTCTTTGATTTCGGACCGTGTACATCTTCTCCTTTAAAAAGAACTTGCCCCTCTGTACGATCGTAAAGACGCATAATCGTTCTACCAGCCGTTGACTTTCCACAACCAGACTCCCCTACTAAACCGAACGTTTCACCTTTGTATATATCAAAGTTAAGGCCGTCTACTGCTTTCAGGACGTTTTTTCGATCTATTGTAAAATGTTTCTTTAAATCCCGGATCTCGACTAGCTTCTCTTTAAACTGTGTCATTTTCTTTCAATCCTCCTACCTCTATATGCGGTGGTGGCTCGACTTTCGGTGCCCGTTCATCTAGTAGCCAGCAGGCTGTACGCTGATTTTCGGATACTTCGGCATAAGCTGGCATATGCTCATCACATACTTTCATTGCATAAGGACAACGAGTTACGAATGGACAACCCTTCGGCGGGTCTTTTAAGTCTGGTGGTGAACCGGGGATAGATTGCAATTCCTCTTTAATATCATGTAATTTCGGCATCGATGAAAGTAGACCCCATGTATATGGGTGTTTTGGATTGTAGAAAATTTCATCTACCGTACCTGTTTCAACGATTTTACCACCGTACATGACCGCAACTCGATCAGCTGTATTAGCAACGACACCTAAGTCATGAGTAATTAAAATAATCGCTGTATTTGTCTTTTTTTGAATATCTTTTAATAATTCTAAAATTTGCGCCTGAATTGTCACGTCTAAAGCTGTCGTTGGTTCGTCAGCGATTAATATTTTCGGATTGCAAGATAAGGCGATCGCAATCATTACTCGTTGACGCATTCCACCGGAAAACTCGTGCGGATATTGATTAATCCGACGTTCCGGGTTCGGAATTCCGACGAGCTTTAACAGTTCGATACCACGTTCGTGCGCTTCTTGACGAGACATATTTTGGTGTTTAATTAGTCCTTCTGTAATTTGACGACCGATTTTCATCGTTGGGTTTAGCGAAGTCATCGGATCTTGGAACACCATGCCAATCTCTTGTCCTCGGATATGTTGCATTTCGTTTTCAGACTTTTGTAAAAGGTCGACCCCATCTAATAAAATCGAGCCTTTTTTGTATTCTCCAGGTGGTTCAGCGATTAGTTTCATAATCGATTGGGCTGTCACACTTTTACCCGATCCTGATTCTCCGACAATGGCGAGGGTCTCCCCTTCGAATAAATCGAAGGATACACCACGAACCGCTTGTACTTCTCCACCGTATGTGTTGAATGAAACGTGTAGATCGTTTACTTCTAAGATTTTTTTCATCTTTACTTCCCTCCTTAGCGACGATCTTTCGGATCTAGCGCATCTCGTAATCCATCACCAACAACGTTAAAGGCTAGCATTGTAAGGGAAATGAAAAATGCAGGGAAGAACAACTGATACGGATAGTAGCGTAGAGCTTGTAATCCATCAGACGTCATCGTTCCCCAACTAGCTAACGGTGCTGGAACACCTAATCCAAGGAAACTTAAGAAAGCTTCCGTGAAAATAGCTGTCGGAACTGTTAATGTTAATGTGACAAGAATTGGTCCTAACATATTCGGTATTAAATGTTTGGCGATAATTCGCACGGTACTTGCACCGAGGGATTTCGCGGCCAGAACGTATTCTTCCGTCTTAAGGCGCATCACTTCACCCCGAACAATCCGCGCCATATTAATCCAACCGGTTATCGTCATCGCTATAATTAATGTCCACAGTCCTTGAGGTAATACAACCATTAATAAAATAACGACGAGTAAATAAGGTAAAGCAGATAATATATCAGCTATTCGCATCAATATTTCATCTACTCTTCCGCCAATATAACCCGATACAGAACCCCAAATAACTCCGATAATAAGGTCGATAAAAGCTGCCGTTAAACCGATAAATAAGGAAATCTTTGCCCCTTCCCAAGTCCGAGCAAACATATCTCTTCCTAAGTTATCTGTTCCAAACCAATGTTCTGCAGAAGGCGATTGGTTTGCACTCATTAAATCGTTATCCCGGTAATTATATTCAGTTAAATGTGGGCCGATTAACGCCATTAATCCTAGAATAATAATAATTACAACACCAGCAATGGCTAATTTATTTTGACGAAATCGACGCCAAGCATCTTTCCAATAAGACGTACTTTCACCGACGATTTTTTCTGCTTGATCTTGCTCATACGTAATCGGTGTAAAGTCTTCTTGGGTTAACTCTTGAGTTAGTTCTTCTTGTTTTGTTTCTTGTTGTGCCATCGTTAACGATCCCCCTCTTTCTGACCTAACTTGATACGAGGATCAATCAAGCTATAAATAATATCGACGAGTAATATAGAGAAAAGTAATAGTACAGCATAAAACACTGTCGTACCCATAATAACGGTGTAATCTCGGTTCGTTACACTCGTTACGAATTCTCTACCTAAGCCAGGGATTGCAAAGATTGTTTCAATAATAAAACTACCAGTTAAAATCCCTACAACCAAGGGCCCTAAATACGACACGACAGGTAAGATCGCATTACGAATACCATGACGGTAAATTGTAACACGAGCCCCTAACCCTTTTGCTTTAGCTGTCTTTATATAATCAGAACTTAATACTTCGAGCATACTGGAGCGCATAAGCCGAGCGATAAAGGCTAACGGTGTTGCTGCAAGGGCTACAGCAGGTAAAATCGTATGCGCAAAAGAATCAAACTTAGCGATTGGTAATACTTGTAGTTTATAAGCGAACACATATTGTAAAACTGCCGCCAAAACGAAACTCGGAACCGAAATTCCAAGTACAGCAATTACCATCGCTGTATAGTCGGGGAATTTATTATGATACAGTGCTGCAATAACCCCTAATAAAATTCCAATCGATAGCGCTAACAGAATTGATTCTAAACCTAAAATTAATGAATAAGGAAAACTTCGACTTATAATGTCGTTCACACTTTGACCAACGTATTTAAAGGACGGTCCGAAATCCCATTTCGCAACGCGCGTTAAATAATCGATATATTGTACATGAATCGGATCATTTAAACCATACGCTTCATTCATTTGCTCTTCTAATTTAGGTGGTAACTTTCGTTCAGAGGCAAACGGCCCTCCCGGCGCAGCCTGCATAAGAAAGAAAGTTAGTGTAATAATAAAGAAGAGCGATATAAATATGTAAGCTAATCGTTTAAGTAAATATTTAAACACGTTTTACACCTCCAAAGATGTGTTTTATGAGGAACGAATAAGATGAAGGGTTTAATGAATCATGACGTAACATTTGACGATGTATCAAATTCATAAAAAAGTGGGGTGAAATGAATCACCCCTACTTCATTTTCACTTACTTTATAGTTTCAACTTATTCTTCTGTAATGTAACCCCACTTTAAGTTAAAGCCACCTACTGGTAATGCTTCGATGCCTTTAACATTGTCCTTTGCTGCATATGTGTTCGTGTAGAAGTAAATAGGGATAATTGGTAACTCTTCCATAAATAGCTCTTCAGCTTCTTTTAGGATCTCTTGACGTTTATCTGAGTCTAATTCAGCACGGGACTGCTTTAATAAGTCTTGGAACTCTTCGTTCTCCCAGTTCGTGTAGTTGTTGCCACCAACTGTTTCGAAGATTTCTAAGAAGTTAATCGCGTCGTTAAAGTCAGCAATCCAACCGATTCGACCTACTTGATAGTCGCCTGAGCCTAAGGAATCGAGATACACGTTCCACTCTTCGTTATTTAACTCAACCTCAATGCCAAGTTCCTTACTCCACATATCTTGAACAGCTTGCGCAATCGCAGCGTGTCCTTCGTCTGTGTTATAAGATAACTTGATTGTTGGAAGCTCATCTAATCCTAACTCTTCTAAACCTTCTTCTAAATATTGTTTCGCTTGATCGACATCGTTGTCAGCGAAGTAACCTTCTTCATTCTCTTCGAACATGGAAGGTGGTACTAAAGCCATCGCCGGCTTCTCTTCACTCTTCGTTACGTTGTCGATTAAAGCTTGACGATTGATAGAAAGCGCTAAAGCTTTACGGATATTCGCATTTTGTAAAACTTCATCATCATGGTTTAACGTGTAATAGTAAAGAGCCGCACGGTCAGAGATGTTAAGTTCGCCAGCGTCTTTCATCGTATCGATTGCAGCTAATGGGATTGAGTCAACTGGGTCACCAATCCAGTCAAGTTCACCGTTTTCATACATTTGTAGAGCTGTAGATTCATCTTCAATCATATGCATTGTAATCGTTTCTAAATGGACGTTTTCCGCATCCCAGTAATCTTCGTTTTTCTCTAAGATTACACGGTCATTATGCGACCACTCCACCAATGTAAACGGTCCATTTGTAACGTAATCTTCACCTGCATCTAAAGCCCATTTGTCGTTTTCTCCTGCGACATTTTTATTTAATGGATAGTAAGTATGGAATGCAGTTAACTCTAAGAAATAGTCAGTCGGTTGCTCAAGCTCTACGACTAACGTTTTCTCATCTTCTACTGTAATACCGACATCATCTAAAGATGCGCCGTTTTCTTTTGCGTCCTCTGCTCCTTTAATAGGGTAAAGTTGGTACGCATAATCAGTGTCTGCGTTTTCAGGATCTAATACCCACTTCCAAGCAAACTCAAAGTCTTCCGCTGTTACAGGATCACCATTACTCCAAGTAGCGTCCTCTCTAATCTTGAAAGTGTAGGTTAATCCATCGTCGGAAACTTCGATAGATTCAGCCATTGCTTCTTCTGGTTCACCTTCAAGGTTAATACGAGTTAATCCTTCAAACACCTGGTCAAGTACTGCGCTTGATGTTGTATCTGAAGATGTTCCTGGATGTAACGATGGTGGCTCACTCTTAATGTTAATGTTTAACGACTGGTCCGCTGCTAGTTGTTCTTCAGCTGGATCACCAGACGCATCGCCGTTATTATCGCTTACATCTGAGTCGTCACCGCCACCACAAGCGACTAAAACAATACTCAGTGCAAACACGAGCGTTAGGGAAAGTAAAAACTTTCTCCAATTCATAATAAATGACCTCCTCTTTTTTTAAAAAGTTTAACAATTCATATTTCAATTATACATATATTTTTGTACATTTCCATCCTTTAGGAATTATTCAGAATTTTCTCTTTAGGCTGTCAAATTCCTTGTCACATCAATGTTTTAGCACATTAAAGTGTTGTGCGATTTTTGTGAATTATGTGCATATTTTGAAGTGTAATTTATGGAAAAAGTGGATGTAAAAAAACGAGCAGATTCGTTGCATTTCGAAACAAAATCTGCCCGTTATTTTTTAGTCACTTTTGAAAAGTGATGCAATTTTATCGATTAAGTTGCTGAAAAAATCCTTTACTTTCTCCCAAAAACCTTCGTCAATATTTATATCTAATTCTCCGAGACGGTCTTTAATCGTAGTGGCTAAATCTTCAAGCTGTTCCTTTACTTTGCCAAAGTCGATATCTAACTCGCGCATTTTTTCGAATAAGTCGATCAATAGTTGACGGTCTTCTTCACTTAACGAAATTTCTAATTTGTCGAGTTGTTTTTGAATAATTTCTTCAACTTCTTCCCTAGTAACCGGATTTTGTTCAGCGATTGCCTTTTTAATCTCTGTCATTAGTTCAGTTACGGAATCTTGGGACAAACCATCCCGCTCAGACAATTTCGTCGTTAAATCGAGTTCCTCGTTTGCAACTTCCATACGTCCTTCATCTAATTCCGCACCGACAGCATCGTAGGCTTTATAAATACCAGAAAGCGCAGAGCCTCCTGTGACTGGCTTCGGTGCAGCAACTTCAACAAAGGCATGTTCTACACCAGCAGTTAAAAGGGCGTTTTTATACATTTCACTCGTCACTTCTGTAATTCGGTCTGGCGTCACAATACTGACGACAATTCCGTGCCCTTCTTTTTTCGGTGTAATTTTTACAGAAGAAAACATTCTAGAATTCGGATCTCCACCGATATAATTGTGAATATCTTCTCCTGTAACGACAAATTCATTTTCCATCTGTTCTTCAGCCTGGAGCAAACGACGGACTTCTTCCTTTTGTTCCGCTGTTAGATTCGCCCCATAGACAACAATCGGCTCGTCAATTAAATCGTCTGGTATTTCAGCTGCATAAGTCGTTACCTTCGATGGTAAGATAAAACCTAGTAGTAACACTAAGCTTGCTAAAATCATCGTAACTCGTTTCATTTTTGCCAATCTCCTTTTCTTAATTACTGTTATTTTATAGCAAAAGATTAAGCGTTGCAATATGATTAGAAAAAACTTGTCCTTCGCAACGTAGACGAACCTTTAGTATACTATGAATATAGACGATTAAATATGTCTAAAGTAAGGAGTTTTCAATATGGGAATCGTCGTTGTCGATGTTTGTCAAGCAAATAAGTTAACAACGATTGACATCGAAACGTTACTAGAACAAGAATTTCCTGAAGTAGCTGTTATTATGAATAATTGCCTTTCCTTTTGTGGCTTGTGTGCGAACAGTTATTTTGCACAAGTAAACGGTAAAATCGTCCACGGTAAAACGATCGACGAATGTGTTGATAACATAAGAGAAGCGATAAGAAAAGAATTAGCAATTTACTTTTCGTAATCATTGCTAATTCTTTTTCTTTAACTTTTTTATTTAATATAGGCAATCGCATCGATTTCTACAAGCACATCCTTCGGCAAGCGACTTACTTCGACCGTCGCTCGAGCAGGATAAGGCTCTTCCAAGTAAGTACCATAAATTTCATTTACCGTTGCAAAGTCATCCATTGAATCTAAGTAAATAGTGAACTTTGCAACTTTCGAAAAGTCCGTGCCAGCTTCTTCTAACACGGCGCGTAAATTTTTCATTACTTGATGAGTTTGGGCTTCTATTCCTTCTACGACCTCTCCCGTCTCCGGGTTAATTCCAATGGCCCCAGAAGCAAAGACAAAATCCCCCGCAATCATCGCTTGAGAATAAGGCCCGATTGCTTCGGGGGCTTTATTCGTAAATACTTCCTTCATCTTGTCTCACCTTCCTCATATCAACTACGTGTACATTTCTATCATAACACGAATTCGATTCGTTTGAGCGAAATGTGTGTTAAAAGCTTACACTTTTCAACTTATTTTATCGATTGTGAATCCACTTTTGCGACATCCTGCTTTTCATGGGACAAAAATAAATCCCGATACCCTAGCACATCGCGCACGTATAAAATATCCCCGTAACAAGCATCGTACTCACGGGCTTCCTTACGTATACACGTATAGAGGGACTTATCTTCAGCCTTTTCATACATCTCTTGGGAAAATTGTACTGCTACATCGAAGGTATATTGGCCTGCTTTTTCTAAAGCATAGGAAACAAATCCGACCCCGAAATTATACGATTGAATCGCTAATTTACGATCACCATCAGCTTTGTCGAAAACTTCTTTAAAATAAGCAATCCCTTGAGCAATCGATTGTTCCGGGTGGTCGATACAACCTCTTTCACCGCACAAGCTTTCTGATGCTTGCATCGGATCATCTCCCCGTCCACCAGATTCCTGCATCATAATCGCAAGCAAGGTATCGACTTCTTGCTCAAGGCCGTGCTCTTTCGCATGGATTTCTACTAAAGGACGGTATTGTTCAACTTGATCGACGCGCAAATGATAACCGATTTCCCTACGAAAGTCAGCCTTTCTTTCCCATAATGAAACCATTGTAAAAACGACGGAGAAAAAAAGAATTACTCCTATCGTCATAAATGTTGCCCGTAAAAAGACGTTTCTCATATGCTTTACCCCTGTTTGTATCTAGTTCTTATCCTATTATAACAGGTTCCTTCGTTAAAGAAATACCTGTTTTTTAGTAAAAATGACATTATTTTTTCTAACGAGAACGATTATTACGTAATTATAAATTTAATAATTCGCGAATATCTTCTTCTGATAAACTTTGCAACATCGTCTCGCCAGGTTGTACGACTTTGTCGATTAGTTCGCGCTTCTTTTGTTGTAGTTCATAAATTCGTTCTTCAATCGTTCCTTCCGTAATAAACCGAATGACGTTGACGACATTTTTCTGACCAAATCGGTGGGCTCTACCAGCAGCCTGATCTTCTACTGCCGGATTCCACCAAAGGTCGAATAAAATTACGGTATCTGCACCGGTTAAATTTAGCCCTGTTCCACCGGCACGTAAAGAAATGAGAAACACACTTTTCTCACCGGCATTAAAAGCCTCGCTCATTTTCACCCTTTCTTCAGAAGGAGTTTGCCCTTCTAAATAAAAGTAGTCGATACCTTCCTTTTCGAGCTCTTTTATAATGATTTCGTGCATCGATGTAAATTGAGAAAAAATTAACATCCTTCGTCCATCGGCGATATATTTACGAACGGTCTCCATCAATTCATCGAGTTTTCCAGAGTGCCCTTCATAATTTTCGATAAACATTCCCGGATGACAACATAACTGGCGTAGCCGTGTTAAGCCGGCTAAAATTTTCATCCGATTTTGTTGAAACTGATTCGATGCTAGCGACTTAGCTGTTTCTTGTTGTAGTTCGCGTAAATAACCGAGATATAACTTTTTCTGCTCTTTTGTCAATTGCGATACGTGAACTGATTCGATTTTTTCCGGTAAATCTTTTAACACATCTTCTTTTACCCGGCGTAACATGAACGGCTGAATAAGGCGGGAAATTTTTTCTGTATTCCATTGGGTAAATTCCCGTGCCGGGGGTAACAATCCCGGTAAAACGACTTGGAAAATCGACCAAAGCTCTTGAAGTGAGTTTTCAATCGGTGTACCTGTTAAGGCAAAACGGTTGAGTGTCTGTAACTTCCGGACGGCTTGGGAAGTTTTCGTACGATAGTTTTTAATATATTGAGCTTCATCTAAAATAAGGACGTTAAAGTGAAGCAGACGATACAGCTCGATATCTTGGCGCAACGTACCGTATGAAGTAATCCAAACATCCGCTTCCTTTTCAGATTGAATAAGCTCCTGGCGCTCTTCTTTCGTTCCAGCGATTACTGTTACGTTTAAACTCGGCGCAAACTTTGCAAACTCTTGTTTCCAGTTATAGACGACCGAAGATGGAACGACGACTAAATGTGGATGTTCCGTCTGTTCATCAAGTAAAAAAGCAATCGTCTGCACCGTTTTACCGAGCCCCATATCATCGGCTAAAATGCCCCCTAACTTATATTCATGAAGCGACTTAAACCATTGAAAACCGGTCTCTTGATAAGAACGAAGCGTCGCCTCTAACGTGTCCGGTAACGTGTATACTTGTTCCTCCGGAGAAGTTAATTGATGAAGTAATTTCCGGAATTGGGGGGTATAACGCTTTTCAGTTTCTAATAATTCATCGACTTGTAACCCTTTATAGACCGGCACTTGAATCGAACCGTTTTCTAAATCAACTTCCCTCGTCCCTAACTCATGAAATAAAGAATGCAAGGAACGGAAGGAATCCTTTTCTAAAGAAATAAGCGACCCACTCTTCAAACGGTAAAAACGTTGCTTTTCGATTACTGCTCGAATTAATTCATCGACCTCTTCTTCCTCGACATCACTTATGTCAAAGTTAATCGAAAGTAATCCTGTCGACTCCTCGACATGCACATTCGTACTCGGAACCGGTTCTCGCTCGACTACTAATCGTTGTAATGAATCGGTTAAATAGAGTTCAAGCTTTTCATCAAGGAGCGGTAAAATCGTATATAAAAATTCATACGTCGCTTCATCATCGTCTAAATGAAGCGTCAAATCTCGACCATTATAACGAAAGTTAGCTTGTTCAATTAAACGCATAATCTCCTCTTCTTGGTCAACTTGACGTAAGACGATGCGATCGGTCGGTTCGCTCGGTTGAAACGGATCGAACGTATACGTACCATAATGATACGCGAGGGATCCTGTAATTACGTCCTCCTCCTGAGCTAAATATAACGTCGCCCGTAATGGATAATGAACGATTTCTTCTTGCACTTCTGGCTCAATTTCTACATTAGAAGCCTGCTCCATAACCGGCAACACTTCGGAGAAAAATGTGTTTTTTTGTTCTTTTTGAATTGATAAAGGATTTTTATGGACATCAAACCGCCATACCGTCTCAAAAACATGCCATTGGTCCTCTGTCGGAAAATAAAACGTACCTTCGTGAAATAACATCCGATACGGCTTGAGGATAACGAGCTCATCATGAATATCTGCTTCAAGTACAAGCTCCTCTTTTTCATCGTACGTTAAATGGAAAGCTGATGGCAGCTTCTCGGAAAGAAGCGAAATATTTTTATACTGTTTTTTATCTACTTCAACGACGACATTCCGGTGTTGTAATTTTTCTAAAAATTGCTTGCAAAATAACGGAGGAATCGGCACTTCCCGACGATCGTAATGGTCATTTATCCCGTACGTACGCTCAGAGAAAAAATCCCCCGTTTCAATAAAGTGGAAAAGGTCTCTAAACAACTCTAAATCTTGTTGTAAAAAATAATGTTGTTCTGGATCGTAGGAAAATTTTTTCGTAAATTCATATCCATTATCATTCAATACGTGCGTAAGTAAGTCGCGCACGTGATGAACGACATAACGGTGCGAAATTCCCGTACGCAATTGAATATGAATATGTTGCCTATAATGAAACGTAATAATATACTCAACTTCCATCGGAATGCGTCCATCGATAGAATCATTACGCCACGATTGGTGCTGTGTCATCCGATCGATAAATCGCTCCGTAATTAAGGAATGGTTTTGATTCGATTGAAAAGCGCGTCGCTTGGACATTTCTAATAGTACACTAACGATATGTTTACACGTGCGGTACGTTAAAAAGGCCGGACAATCACAGTACCAGTCGAGAACGTCTTTGGAGAGCTGTTCGCCTTTTACTTCTACATAATACGTATCGGTTCCCACTACTTCAGCAAACCACACTTTTTCATGTCGATTATAACTTAAACCAATGACATTTCCATTTTTATAATAATTGAGACCCCGCTTAAAAATACGTTCCGGAAACATCGAACGAATCGTTGCAAACTCATCTATATTCATCGATAACCACACCCCCTAATTCGCCTGTCTATACGACGAACGACGACCTGTTACAAGTAAAAATAAATAGTAGAGCAATGCAATAAAGACCGAACAAGCAGAAATAATATATATAAACGTATAATTTAAAAGATAAGCAACTTGACCAAAAAGTAGCGCCCCAATTCCAATTCCAAAATCAAACGCTGAGAAAAACGTCGCATTCGCCATACCCTTTCGATTTGCCGGCGCTGCATTAACAGCCCACGCTTGTAACGCCGGTTGAATCGTTCCGAAACCTAGACCGTATAGGGCACCTCCTAATACAAGGACAAAAGTATTCGGTAACCAGGCAAGTAGCAACATCGCAATGATGATAAGCGTAATCCCTGGAGGAACGACATACACATCCCCACGCCGATCGTACACCCTTCCGGCAAAAACCCGAGACAACATGACAAATAACGCATAGGTTACAAAATAAAACTGAATCCCCGATACATCACGCTCCATCGCATACAACGGCAGAAATGTCGTAATACCACCGAAAGTCAACGTTACAAACATTAAAATAATCGCAGGATGTAGCGCACTTTTTTCTACTACGTCAAAACGAGTAACTCTCGTTCGATCTGGCGCTTTCTCGACTTTTTTATAGCTAATAAATAATGATAGAATAAACGCAAATAAACCTAAAAGAGCTGTTATTAAGAACAATTGCGTAAACGAAATGACATCAGCTAATGTCAAACCAAGAGCGGGACCAATCGCTAAGGCAAGGTTTCCGGATAAACCGTAATACCCCATCCCCTCCCCACGACGATGGGCTGGAATTAAATCCGTCGCAATCGTCCCCGAGGCTGTAGATGAAAAACCCCACCCAATTCCTTGAATAATACGCATAAGAATTAGTAAAGTAATACTCGTAATAAATCCAAAAGTACCCACAGAAACGACGAACAAGGCTAAACCGAATAAATATATTGCTCCCCTTCCCTTCGTCTCAAGGGCATGTCCGACATAAGGACGAATAAGAAGAGCCGAAAACGTAAACACTCCAACGATTACCCCGATAATTTGGTCGCTACCACCAAGCTCACTCACAAAAATCGGAATCGTTGGTAAAGTCATTTGAAAACCTAAAAAAATTAAAAAATTCGCAAACCAAATGAGTGCGAAATCTTTCGTAAAAAGTCTTTCTCTATCTTGTTGCCAGTGTAGATCTGTACTCATCTGTGTTAAAACTTCCTTTCTTCTAACTAGTATAACGAACGTCATAGTAAAAAGAAAGAACAAATTTTCAAGCCCTTGGAAAGTGGTTTTTTGATTTTACTAGTGATTTTCAATCATGTTGTTGAGGTGCTTTTACTTAGTTCAGCTTCGCCCACTTACACAGTGGACTGCTCTAGTGAGTAACTTTTATTGAATTCATAACTAGACTTTCCCAGTAGACGCGCCTGCCGGGTGGCTTTGCTTGAAAATGCTCTTACACTTACACAGTGGACGCAGCCAGCGAGTAAGTGTAAGCAAAGAGCTCGGCTAACTTACACAGTGGACACGACCA
>CALGOZ010000053.1 GCA_937960785.1 uncultured Pseudogracilibacillus sp. | reverse complement strand
CGTTTTCGTGTGCGGTGGACTGTTTTAGTTGTGTGTAAAAGTTTTTATTAAAAAAATTAAGCTTTTCCAACCTAAAAACGGATAAACTTATTCAACGAGTGATTCCTCGGCAGTTGCCCCGTCCTTTAATTCTGAAATCGTAACAAAAGAATAATTTTTACTCGTAAAGTGAGGAATAATCGTCTCCAACGCGTCAGCTGTCTGCTTTGCTACATCTGAAGCATGGAATAAAATAATATCACCTTTTTCTGCGTTTAGGACTTCATTAACAATCGCCTCAACTCCTGGATTTTCCCAATCCTTAGAGGCAATGCTCCAATGCACAACATCTAGCTCAAGAGACTTTGCTAAATCGACAATCTCCTCATTAAAAATCCCACTCGGTGGACGAATATAGTCAATGTTTTCATACCCAAGCTTACGAAACACTTCTTTGGCATAAAGGATATCTTTCCGAACTTGACTAATTTCCTGTTCTAAATAATTTTTATAACGATATCCGAGCATACCGAGCTCATGACCGTGCTCCGTTATTTCATCAACAATTTGTGGATGACGCTCCGCCCACTCACCACTTACAAAAAAAGTCGCCCGAACTTTCTGCTCCTCTAACGACTTTAAAATTTCGTATACCTTTTCTTCACCCCAACTAATGTTAAAAGTAAGGGCAATAGCCTTCTTATCGAGGTCACCTTTTACTAAGGCAGCAGTCTTTGTTTGGGATTGAAATAAGGAATTTGTTCCAATATAAATAAAAAAAGCTAGAGAGATAAGGATAAGAATAAAAATAAGTAAACGCCGGCGTTGCTTGCGTTGAAAGTTAAACGTATAAAAATGTCCCACGTTGCACCAACCTTTCGAAGTGAAAATTGTTTAACGCATTTAATATAAATAGGGGTGATTGCGTACTACACTATATGAAAGAATTTATAAAAATATGTCCAAGCTATCGAAGGTGATAAGTATCAACGGAGAAGCGAGTAATTAACCAAATTAAATAAAAAAGTGCCCAGTTATAACTGGACACTAAGAGAGGAGAGCTGAATTACTCAGCTAACTATTATGCGCTTTTGTTCATTTATTCTACCCTACAGTTAGAGCAAAACAACTCGGGGTTTCGTTATTCTTCTGTTACTTTGAAGTACGTACGCAATGCCGGAATACCTGTTCCAGGATGATCCAATCGATACGTTAGCTGTGGCTTAACGTATAAGTCAGGTAATTGCATTTTTCCTTGATAAATTGATGGGTATATATCGACAACGTGATAACCTGGTTCTCCGGACGCTAAGAAAGGCAACTTAATTGTTCCTTGACTATTAAAACCACAGATGTAACCAATCGAAGCGTTGTCGTACGTAACAGCTAAAGCATTATCATACTCTGTCCAACCGGAACCTTTAATTTCAACGGTAACTAAAGTACCCGGTGGACCTTCTTTAGGCTCGATTGATACAATGGATGGTAAAATTCGTAAATATGTCTGACCGACTACTTCATCACCAATTTTTACGTCAATTAGGTGTGGTAGTCCACCTAAGTCATCTGGTACTTCAAAAGGATAAGTAAACGTACCATTCTCATCGGTCTTCGTTTTTCCTAGCTCCCATACTTCAGAGGAAAAACCTTCCGGTGTAACACGGTTTCCTACCATCGTATGCCAATCGAACACTACTTCTGAGTTTTCGGGTAATCCTTCACCAGTTAAAGTCACCTTTTCACCAACAGTACCTTCCTCTTTGTCGAGGGAAATCTTTACACCATCTTTGTTTTCAGGATCGGGTAAAACAATTCCGCCGTCTGCTGGCTCTGGCGGTTCCTCAACGTAAGGATCCGTTGACTTAGGTATATCATCGGTGATAGTAAAGGTAAAGTAGTGAGTGCTAATATAGTTAATCGCAGATTCATTTCGGTTCATGAAAGGAGTTCCCGATGAACCACTTTCGATTGTAATAGTATGTTCACCTTTACTACCTGCGGCACGGATTACTCCCTCAGCTGTACCGTTTGTGCTTACACCAGTAAGCATCCCTGTATATTTGTTATCATAGTTTACATGCCATAGGCTTCCGTACATCTTCCAGCTTAAACCTTCACCGCGAATTGTAATTTCAGTCCCGATAGGACCAGATTCCGGTTCGATAGTAAATACAGTTTCAACGAATAAATTCGCTTTAGCAACCTTTTCATCTTTTTGTACGATATAGACGTCATGGTCGTCACCAAAACCTTCCGGAATCGTAAAAGAACCTTCCCATTTACCGTTTTCATCAGCAATTCCCGATGCAACTTCCACTTCTTTTCTGTCGTATAACGTACCTTTGAAGGAATAATGATCATCACCGATATTATAGCGACCTTCCATATCGATATAAATTACTTGTAACTCTTCATTTGGATATAAGTCTTCCGCACTTACTCCAATTTTGTCACCTATTCGGCCTGAGGATTCGCTAAGTTGTAATTTACCAATGAGATTAATATTATCCTCTTCTTCTGTTTCTTCCTCTGCTCCTTTTGTATCTTCAGCATTTTCTGTTGCTTCAGTTTTTGTTTCAGTCTGTTCACGTTTTGCTTCTTCAGTTTGAGCCGTACAAGCAATTGCAAAAAGGGCTGTAAAGATGAGAACAAATAATATAATTAATCGTCGTTTCATATTTCACATTACCCTTCTGTCGGCTCAATAATTGTCAATTTAGACAATTCGACATCAAACGGCTCATATACGTATTCTTCACCATCAACAGTTGCTACTACTTTATAGTCTAGCGAACCAGTAGGGAAGTCTTCCGGAATCGTCCAACCAACACTGTACAACAACGTTCCTTCTTCTCCATGCTCGCCTAGTTCCATTTCGAATTCTTCGCCATTTTCTAAAACAACTTTTACATCGGCGTCTTCAATGAATTCATCGGTATCAAAATCTGTTACTGAAGCTCTAAACACCATGCGCCAACCTTGCTCAAAACGACTGTTTACAACACAAACGGCATCCTCAACTTGGGAGGAATTAATCGTATCAGCATGTACGACGACATTGCCAGATGTCGCTTCTTCTACTCCCTCCTCTGTTGTTTCTTCACTTTCCTCCGTCGTAACCTCTTCTTCACTTGTCACATCTTCCGCAGTCTCCCCACCACATGCAACAATTAGCATGCTAACTAAAAGGAGCACTACAAGTAAGAAAAAATTCTGTCTAAACATGTTCACCCTGCCTCCTATAAATATTTTCACACCCTAAATGTAAGCCCTTACATACATTATCTTAATCAAGAACTTCCGTAATGGCAAGTTTTTATAAAACTGATGACAATTGGTAAAATAACAATGCTTTACTACCACAATTTTATTAACAAATAAGTTAAATTAATTAGTAAGCGTAGTGTTTGGGTGAATGAATATTCATTCTCCTTTATAAAAGGGTGAAAAGTTTACATTGAAAAATTAATCTACAATCTTAAAACGACAAAAATTACATAAAAAGAATTATTGCAATAAAGTTAGTGGACTTTTATGAAGTATTAAAATTGTTTTTACTTGAAGTGTTCTTTAAATTGATCGCAGATGAACTACTTTAATTGGGTGATAGTAGGACTGGAAAAACTTTCGCAGTAATATAGTTGTTTTTTTAAAAAAAGCATGTTATATTATAAAAGTCGCTGTTAAACAGCCGACAAAAACATTGCTCTTTGA
>CALGOZ010000052.1 GCA_937960785.1 uncultured Pseudogracilibacillus sp. | reverse complement strand
AATTAAAGAGCCTCCCTTCTTACTAACGACTTAAAGAAGGTTCGAGGCTCTTTTTTATGCTTGCAAAATCGAATGGATTATATGTTTCGAATCCCATTCTCCAAGGGATAAAAACGTAATCGGATATCGTTTTGGAAAAATTCGTTGATGAATTTCTTTCTCTGATAAGCCTTTCTCTGCTAGATGTAATACTTTGTCACGCAATTCCATTAAGTAGGATAATTTCTCCTTTAAAGCTACTCTACCATCTTTGACGTAGCCAGCATGACAGCAAAACATTTCCTCAAAGTCATAGGTTAATAATCTTTTGATCGAGTCGATAATTTGTGGAATACTCTCATCTCTTAAAATTAGTTTCGTCTCGGGATGAACAAACAAATCACCAGAAAATAGTTGTCCTGTTTCTTCGTTTATAAAGGAAACGTGATCTGTTGCATGACCTGGTGTTTCGATTACTTTCCACGTTGCCGAGCGCGATTGAAACGTATCTCCAAGGGGCTTAGCTTGAAAGGCAGCACGCACACCCCAAAATGCTTTTCGATAAAAAGGGTATTTTGCCCGCTTCGTACAACTCTCGATAAGTAATGGATGCATAAAAATCGGGACATTGTATTGCTGCTGTAAATAAGCTGCACCACCTGAATGATCTTCATGATGATGAGTTAGTACGACTTGGTCGATATCGTGAGTATCGAAAAAGGGCTTAAACTGCTTAAACAGAGATGGAGATCCAGTATCAATTAATACACCATCAGTATAAAATGAATGGACGTTTAAACGGACGGGTCCCATCGTTATTTTTCCATTTAAATAATGGACATTACTTACTTCTCCTGAAGAGGACGCTTTATTAAAAAGCAAAGTATCCCTCCTAGCTTTTGAGCGTTTACAACAGTATATCATAAAATGAATAATCCTCCATTTTCCACTTGGAAATTATCTCGTACTAGCTTTTTGCTAAAACTTTGTCTATACTTGGTATTTGTGAGCATTCTCACCGTTGTTCGAAACCATCCAACGTAAAAAATACTAAGGAGGAAAATTGAATATGACAGGAAGAACGTTAGTCACCAATGCCCTAGTTGGTGCATTATATTTCGTCGTCACTGCCGTAGTTGCGCCGTTTGGTTTTTTAAACATTCAGTTTCGACTTTCTGAACTTTTTAACCATTTAGTCGTCTATAACAAAAGGTACTTTTACGGTATTGTGATTGGTGTTATTATTGCAAACTTAGTCTTTTCACCGACGAAAGCTGATTTAATCTTTGGAGTGGGACATACTGTCATATCGTTAGGGATTACGATTTACTTGAGTAAATTTATTGAAAACAGAGTAACCCTAATGATTATAAACTCGTTTGTCTTCTCCTTTAATATGTTTATTATTGCTTACATGTTAAAAGTCTTCGTCGGGCTTGACGATGGGTTTATGTTTCTATGGTTAACTCTTGGAATAAGTGAGTTTATAACGATGATGGTTGCAATTATTATCATTTATTTATTAGCTAAACGAATTCCTTTTGAAAAGTTAGTTTAAGATAAACTTTATAAAATGAAAAAAGCGATGTACTGCTTCGAGCAGTGCACCGCTTTTCTATTAAAAACTTACTACATATCTTGGAAAAAGTTAGGGAAATATTGTTCTAGCTTTTGTTTTATATCTTGGGCTGATTTTCCGATACTTGCTTTTACCGCTGCTAAATATGAGCCTTCTACAAGTGGAGCTTCGACGATTTCAACATCCGGTAGCTCTTTTAATTCTAGAGCTAAGCTTGCATTCATTTTTGCGCTACCTATGTCGTAAAAAATAAGCGTCGAACCCTCTTCTTCAATCTCTTCTAGCGCCTTGCAAATTGTGGCTACATCAGTGCCAATCTCTCCGTTTGCTGTACCACCAATGGCAACGACTTTAATATTGGTAGCAACTTGTTCGATCATCTCCTTTAGACCGTTAGCTACTTCTCTACTATGGGAAATAAGCATAAGATTAACATATTCTTCCATTTTGTTTCTCCTCGCACACTTCCGCCAAGGAAGCGAAAAAATAATATGTAGAAGCAGCACCTGGGTCGATATGTCCTAGCGAATGCTCTTCATATAGCGCTGCCTTTCCTTTCATCGCTATGGATGTTTTCGTTTTGTTCATCGCTCGCCTGGCGCTTTGTTCAATTAGTGAAGCTTGTGGGAATTCCTCCGAGCTTTGAAATAATTCAACTAAATCGATCCAAACATCGAGTAACGTTTTTTCACCGTATTCGACATTACCCCGTTCTTTAATTCCTTCAACCGCTTCACTTATCGCTTCGGTGAACGCTGAGTGATCGATTCGATTCTTTTTTTCAAAAACGGAAGCCATTCGCAAAAAAGCCGTTGCATATAATATGCCGGACGCCCCACTAACTGTCATTAATAAAACCATCGCACTGCGTCGAAACACTTGTGCAGTAGTTGTGATATCTTCCTTTTTCGCATGATGCAAAAGCTTAGACACGGCAGTAAAACCTTTTGCAATATTGTCGCCATGATCTCCATCGCCGATTTGTGTATCGAGGGCTGTTAAATATTGTTTATTTATCACTACTTTATTAGTCATTTTCGAAAACCAATTTATGGCGTCCTCTGCTTGAAAATCCATTCGCCGGCCTCCTAGCAATCATTTAAACGATGGTTATAGATACGTTTTCTAATAGGAACAAGCATTATTTTACATAGTTTTTATTAGATTGTAAATGATTTCGGTTTTTGAAGTTTAAGCTTTGGTTACTTTCTCTTCTATTTAAAAGCTCGTGTCGCTTCGACTGCCTTTTGCCAACCGGTGTATAATTTATTTCGCTCTTTTTCGTTCATTTTCGGAGTAAAAGTTGCATCTTTTTTCCATAATTCAGTAATCTCTTCTTTACCTTGCCAAAAATCTACTGCCAATCCTGCCAAATATGCAGCGCCTAATGCGGTTGTTTCTTGAATAATAGGCCGATCTACTGGAACACCTAGTAAATCACTTTGAAATTGCATTAAAAAATCATTGCTCACAGCGCCCCCGTCTACTCTTAAAGAGGTTAAATCGATTGCTGAATCAAGCACCATTGCATCTAATACATCTTTCGACTGGTAGGCGAGTGACTCTAGTGTGGCGCGGACGAAATGATCTTTCGTTGTCCCTCGGGTTAAACCGAAAATTGCCCCTCTAGCATCACTGTCCCAATAAGGTGTTCCTAAACCAACAAAAGCAGGTACCATATAGACACCATCAGTTGAGGAAACGTTTAAAGCATGTTGTTCACTTTCAGCGGAAGTCTCAATCATCCTTAAACCGTCACGAAGCCACTGAATTGCAGAACCAGCGATAAATACACTTCCTTCTAGAGCGTATTCCACCTTCCCGTCGAGTCCCCAGGCTATTGTCGTTAAAAGGCCATTCTTAGATTTAACCGCTTGCGAACCTGTATTCATCAGCATAAAACAACCAGTTCCATAGGTGTTTTTTGCCATACCTTGTTCGAAGCATGCTTGACCAAAAAGGGCTGCCTGTTGGTCACCTGCAATTCCTGAAATCGGCACTTCATAGCCAAAGAAATGATGGCTTACTGTTTCGGCATATACTTCTGAGGAAGAACGTACCTCCGGAAGCATCGAGCGTGGCACATTCAAGATTTCTAACAGCTCTTCATCCCAATCTAAATCGTAAATATTATACATTAAAGTACGGGATGCGTTGGAGTAATCGGTGACATGCACCTTGCCTCCTGAAAGGCGGTAAATAAGCCATGTATCGACGGTACCAAAAAGGAGTTCGCCTTTTTCTGCCTTTTCCCTTGTTCCTGGTACATTGTCTAAGATCCATTTCACTTTCGTGCCTGAAAAATAGGGGTCGATTAAGAGACCTGTTTTGTCGCGGAAAGTTTGCTCATAACCCGCTGTCCGTAATTCTTCACAAATTTTCTCCGTCTGACGGGACTGCCATACAATCGCTTTATGTACTGGTCTTCCGGTAGCTTTTTCCCAAACAATTGTCGTCTCCCGCTGGTTTGTAATACCGATACTTGCTACTTCAGCAGGTTGTGCATCTGCAATTCGAAACACTTCCGCAATACAAGCAAGGGTCGATGTCCATATTTCATTCGCATCGTGTTCTACCCAACCAGGCTTTGGGAAAAATTGTTCGAACTCTTGCTGGGCAATTCCCACAACTTCACCTTGTTTATTGAATAAAATTGCCCGTGAACTAGTCGTTCCCTGGTCAATCGCTAATATATATCGCTTTTCCATTCTCTTATCCTTTCTTCCTGTTTTACAACGTTTTCATTATTTTCATTTTAACAAGTACACTTCATTTATCGCAACTAGAAAATTTGACGAGATAAGTACTTTTTATTAAAGAAAAAATAGAAATATAGTGAAAATGAACGCTAAACTAGATGGCAATCACTTTTTATTCATCGATGAACTTAGGGATAGACTAACAATAATTAATGCAACATAAAATCAGTGTATAACGATGAGCTAAGTTTCGATTCAAATTCTTTTTTCTTCTGTCATAAAATAGTTCATTTTGCTAAATTAAGTTTATTTTTAGGAATTATCATGATAAACTCGTAGCTTGTCGAAAGCCAGAAGTTAGAAAGTGCATAAGGGAAAAGTCTCCACTTGCATGTTGAATTAAGCAAAAACCTAGTGTTTATGTAGACACTTTAAATTTCGTAAAATAACTAACATTTTTGACGGTATGTTCTACTAGAAAATAAAAAAGATACGAGCATCTTCTCCCGTATCTTCTGTATCATCAAGATTTAACTTTTTATGTATTTCTTTCATTCATACACCAATGGATTAACTTAGTCCATCCTTCCAAATTAGTTGGCTGTATGTTTTAACGCTTTCTTAATATTTAACTAGTTTGTCTTTTCCCGAAGTTGTTCTTGAAGCTGTCGCAATGATTGGTCGAGACGTTCGGCTAAATCTTCTAACCCTTCTCGGCGAGATAAGGATGAATCTACATATAAAGGCTCGCCTATAATAATGCGGGGCTTTTTACGTTGTAGCATTTCTTTAAAATTGTTCGGCCCTATGTATGCTGCGGGAACGATTGGAGACTTGGAATGAATCGCAATGGTAACGGCTCCTCGTTTTAGCGGTACATCTTCCGTCGTTCTCGTGCCACTAGGAAAAATACCGACTACTTTATTTTCTTTGATTAGCTGTCGAGGTATTTTAATTGAACTTGGGCCTGGATTTTCCCGATCGACGGGAAAGGCGTTTAAGCCTGTCATTAACCAACGTAAAAAACCATTGCTAAAGAGTTCTTTTTTCGCCATATAATGAACACGAATAGGATAAACAGCTATTCCTAACCATAAAATATCTATCCAACCGGTATGGGTACAAGCGAGGACGTAGCCTTTTTCCTCGGGAAGTTTTTCTTTGCCGAATACTTTTAACCGACCAAACAAACTTAGAACAAATTTTACAACGTAATACGCTAATCTATACATAGTAAAACCTCTCGTATTAAGTATTTTATAATGTGTTGGATTTGCATACTTAGCTAGTAATTTCTTTTATTACCTCGACTAATTCCGAGGCATATTTATTACATAATTCTTCTGTTTCCGCTTCAATCATAACGCGAATTAATGATTCAGTTCCTGATGGACGAACGAGGACTCTACCGGAATTTGCCAAATGGGTTTCTACATCTTTAATCTTTGCTTGTAAGCGTTCATCCTGCATTACTTGTTCTTTATCTATTACGTTGACGTTTTTTAACACTTGAGGATAGACTGGCATTTCACTTGCTAAGACTGACAAGGGTTTACCAGTTTCCTTCATAATATGCAATAACTGAATTCCTGTTAACATACCGTCGCCACTTGTCGAATGTTCACGGAAAATAATATGACCAGACTGTTCTCCACCTAACATAAAGTCACCTTCAAGCATTTTCTCAAGGACGTATCGATCACCTACATTCGCTGTTATTACTTCAATCCCTTTTTCCTCCAATGCACGGTAAAAGCCGAGATTACTCATTACTGTAGCGACGACAGTCTTATTAGGAAGACGATTTTGTTCCTTTAGATAAGTAGCGCAAATATACATAATTTGGTCACCATCGACGATATTACCCTTTTCGTCTACAGCGATTAAACGATCCCCATCTCCGTCGAAGGATAAGCCCACATCTAACTCTTTTTCAAGCACTAATTGTTGTAATTTCTCGGGACTGTTTGAACCACATCCGTCATTTATGTTTGTACCGTTCGGATTGTTTCCGATGACATAGGTTTCTGCCTCTAAATCTGCAAATAAATGAGCAGCTAAACTAGCTGTTGCTCCATTAGCACAGTCCAAACCGACATGAAACGATTCAAAACTATTATCGACCGTTTCTTGTAAATAGGATAAATATTTTTGTGAACCTTCATAGTAATTACTAATTGTTCCGATACCTTCTCCAACAGGACGTGATAAAGCATCTTCCGTCTGATCCATTAATTGTTCAATCTTCGCTTCATCTTCATCGGATAATTTATAACCATTGGGACCGAATATTTTAATCCCGTTATCTTCAAATGGATTATGGGAGGCTGAGATCATAATGCCCATATCTGCTCCCATTACTTTTGTTAAGTAGGCAACTCCAGGGGTTGTAATAACTCCTAGACGCATTACTTCTGCACCGCTCGACAGTAATCCAGCAACTAACGCCCCTTCGAACATCGGACCAGATAAACGAGTATCACGTCCGATTAAAACTTTCGCTCTCTGATCATTTTGAGCATATAACGCTCCACCAATTCGTCCCAATTTGAATGCAACTTCAGGGGTTAGAGTGTCATTTGCAACGCCTCTAATACCATCTGTTCCAAAATATTTACCCAACGTATACAACTCCTTTTAAAACTATAAAAGACCTCTACGATTATTGAACCATTACCGTTACGGATTCAATATTTGGTTCTAGTGTAATTCCTTCAGGGCCTTCTACATTTACATTTACTTTATGTCTACCTTCAGTTAAATCGTTTAATGTAACGAAGGCTTTTATATCAGCTTTCTTTAAACGGTTTATTTGATGATCTAAACCGAAGGCTTGTACGTTTAAAACTCCATCTTCTGGTTCAACAATTGAGTACTCTAATTCGTCATCAGCTTCACTATCAATCGTTATATTTTTAAATTCTTTTTTCTTAATGATGTTTACTTGTATTTCCACAAAATCATTATTTGCTATCGTACCTTCTGGTAAATCTAAATCAAGTTTGTATGTGTCGGATTTTGTTACTTCGCTTAAGTCTAATGGTTTAGTCTTTACTTCATCTATTTGTTCTAAAACTGCCCGTTTACCAAAAATCTCGATTTCCTCCATCGCTACGATTGAATCGATTTCTAAATCCTTTTGTAAAGATCCTTCCGTTTCGATTGATAGAGAGACTTTTTTACTCGGTCGTTCAACCGGTAGCGATACGGTGACACTTTCTGGCTCGATACGAACGTTTAAATCGTTCCCTTGGGCATCATATACGCTGACAGGTAATTCTCGATTACGAATCGGTTCACGTAAGTCTGCAACGTCGATAAATACTTTGACCATCGCTACTTGCTCAATTACTTCTTCTGAACTTACGAGCGTTACCGTTTCTGGATTTACTTCCGGTGTTCCAATTTCATAACCCGTTGGCAACTGGGCTTCGTTAATAATTTCTACCTCTACAGGGAATTCCTTCGTCGTCCGTCTTTCGATTGTCACCTCAATCGTCTTAGGTTCAATATAGGCTGTGACGTTGTCTGGTAAATTTTCATATTCTACTTCGACAACATGTTCACCTTCAGATAGATCCCGTAAGTCAACAAACACGTTAAAGTTTAGTTGGCGCACAATCGGTGTTAAAATGCTCGTTCTTCCTTCAAGAGTTACGGTCACATATTCCGGCACTCCACTAACAACATATTGGTCTGCATCAATTTTAATACCTAGCGGGACGTCTTCTAGTACTTGCAAATCATCGGTCGGGCCAATGGGTATTCTAGAGTCATCTTGATGTACATTCGTCTCTACTGCGACGAATAGATACAATATAATTGCAAACAGCAGTGAAATGATTCGAATGAACCATTTGCTTTGAAATAATTTATCCATTTTTGCGCCCCCTCCAGTTGAGTGGGTTTGTGTCTGATTTAATTTTTTGGGTTAAATTACTCTTCAAAATCGATTCGAGTTGTTCTTCAGTTATATCGCGAAATAGCTCGCCATTTTTCGTATAGGATATCGCACCCGTTTCCTCCGAGACAACAATCGTAAGGGCGTCAGTCACTTCGCTAATTCCTAAAGCTGCCCGATGGCGTGTACCTAAATCACGAGAAATACTTGCACTTTCGGATAGAGGTAGGTAACAAGCAGCGGCAACAATTTGATCATGCTTAATAATAACAGCCCCATCGTGTAATGGTGTGTTTGGAGTAAATATATTTGTTAATAGCTGGTTTGTAATTGTTGCATTAATTGGTATACCAGTCTCCGCATATTCAGCTGTTCCTGTTTCTAATTCAATGGTAATTAAGGCGCCAATTCGACGCTTAGCCATGTAAATCGTAGATTCAACAATCGCCTTTACGATATTTTCCGTTACTTCTTCTTCTGAAAGTGTGCTTCTAGAAAAAATACTTCCTCTTCCCAATTGTTCGAGGGCTCGACGTAATTCAGGTTGGAATAAAATAATGATGACGAGAAAACCCCACAAAATTGCTTGGTTGGTCAACCATTGGATCGTCTTTAATTCAAAAATAATACTGATTACCCAAACAATGACAACGACGACGATTCCCTTTAACAGTTGAATCGCCTTCGTTCCACGGATAACCATAATTAATTTATAGAGCACATACCAAACGATCGCGATATCTACGACGATTCGGAGGATGTCAACGATGTCAAAGCTCCCACTCAGCACACTGCCACTTCCTTTTATATCACGTATTTCAACGAATTTTTTTACTATTTTTAGCCGTTAGTTCGTTCGTATTATCAGTATAATGGACTTGTTTATGTATTATAACATAATTCCTAAAGCTATAGGAATAAACGAGCTAAATCCATTTTACATAATTGAACTCGATTCTTATTAGTGGAAAACTAGCTCATTAATTGTGTACCCTTCTTGAAACGAAGACCGAATTTCAACAATGGCCATTATGATATAAATTTTCGACCTAAATAAAAAATCACGTTCTTCTAACTAGAAAAACGTAATCTATAATGGGTTATTAAGCTTTATATTAAACAATCATATTATGAAATAGTCATATATTAAATTAATTTTTCACCGAATAAGGACCCAGCTAAAGCAACGGTTAAGTCGGCCGTTTTATTGCGTTCATCTAACATTGGATTTACTTCGACGAATTCTACAGATGTTACTATATTCGCTTCCGACAACATTTCAAGGGCTAAATGACTCTCTCTATATGTGATGCCACCGATTACTGGTGTACCCACTCCAGGGGCTTCAGAAGGATCAATTCCATCTAAATCAAAACTTAAATGAACACCGTCGGTTCGAGCCTTTATATATGAAATTACTTCTTCCATTACTCGTGGCATACCTAGACGGTCAATTTCATGCATCGTATACACTTTAATATTGAGTTTTTTTAGTAATTCTTTTTCGCCCTCGTCTAGGTCACGAACACCTATCAGGACGACATTTTCAGGTTTTACCTTTGGATTATCTTTTAATATCGAGGTAAGGCGCTTATGGCCTAAACCGAGACTGACGGCTAAAGGCATACCGTGGATATTTCCGGAAGGTGTTGTTTCCGCTGTATTTATATCTCCATGGGCGTCATACCAAATTAGTCCTAGGTTTTCATAATGATTGCTGATGCCTGCAATTGTGCCGATTGCAATGCTATGGTCTCCTCCTAAAACGAGAGGAAATCTATTTAAAGCGACTTGTTCATCAATGACTCTAGCTAGGCGCTCATTTGCGATAGCGATTTCTTCTAAATTACGTAATGGAAGCTCTTCTTTATTTACTCCATCTCTTCGCTGAGGAACGTCGATATCTCCTAAATCATAAATAGTGTAATCTAACTTTTCCAATCGCTCAACAATCCCCGCGTATCGAATCGCACTCGGGCCCATATCTACACCACGCCGGGTCTGCCCTAAGTCCATCGGCACACCAATTAAAGCGATTTCTTTTTTCATTTTCCTACCTCCTCTGAAACTTATTGTAACGGAAGTAGGGCCGATGACTCAACTAGACAAAAAAGTGAATATTTATACAATTTATGTACCTTTGAGGGCGACAGTTCCTTTCGGGTCGATTGAGAGAGATAAAGGTTGAATGGAAGCTTCTTTCCACCTCATCAATAGCTCTTCTTCTTTTATTTCTCGATATAAAAAGGCGATGCCACAATCTCCTCCTCCAGCACCGGATAACTTGCCGGCACCGTCATATTGTTCCGCAATTTCACTTAATTTTGCTAAAGTTTCTGTTTCGATTGGGACGTTCGCCTTTTCACCTAAACGCCTTAACGTATGGCGATTTTGTTTGATCCCTTTCATAAACAATTGGACATTATCGTGGGAAATCCCTTGCATAATCGTATGTACTGCTTGTTTACTATCTGTGAGAAATTGATTGTAATCCTCAGGTCTTGTACGCTTTAACTTACCTATTTCACTAACTAAATTTTTTGTTGAGGCGGGCTTACCTGTCCATCCGATACAAAGTTTCACTTCTTTAGGAAAGGAAATCCGTTCGATTTGCAAGTAGCGCCACTTTTTTTGAATAACGGGTAATACTTGGGGATTTCGCCGTAACTCACGCATTAACCAATTTGCTTGAAAGGATTTATAATATAAAACTCCACCGTAAGTTGAAGCCGCAATATCCGCTCCTGAACCGCTCCCTTGTGTTCGTACATGAGCGATAGCAGCAAGTTTAAAAATTAAACTCTCCGCCGGTGGATAGCGTAAAAACTTCTCCAAAACTGCCGTAATTACTGAAGTGACAACGGCTGCGCTTGAACCTAACCCGTACTTCGCGCCCGTTTCTTCATCATCTAATTCGCTACGAACTGTAATTGAAAAGGGAGTTGTATTTACTTTCTTTTCTTGTAAAAACTTTAATGCAGTCGTTAATGCAGCTGTGGCGAATTTTAGACGTGGACTATAATCATCAAAAATAACGTGCTTACCATTAAAATGCCACGTTAAATTACGTAAATTAAAATTTTCCGATGTAAATTTATAATGCGTTGCATCTTCTATCGTCGTATATACGTAACGGTCAATGGCCATTACTAATAGAGGATAGCCTTTTTCTAAAACAGCGAATTCTCCTGCGACCATTAGTTTTCCTGGTGTTTTGATCGTTAGTTTTCGTTTCATTTACTGAAACACTCCTATCGGTAGGTAATTCCTTCGCCTACCTTACTTACAATAACGTCTGTAACTGCATCAATTTCTTGCATTGCTTGTAATACTTTCTCCTCGTCCTCTGGCAAATAGAGTACTTTTACGTTCGGTCCTGCATCAATTGTGAAATATGCGGGAACTTGTTCTTTTCGTAATTGTTGTACACGTTGCATTACGGTTAATGTAGAATCTTGCCAATAAGTAAAAGGAGGGTATGCACCTAAAGTCGTCGCATGCATCCGTAAACAGTTCGCCTCAGCTATTGAGCCGACTTTTTCAAAATCTCGGGCATTAATTCCTGCTTTTATTTCTTGCAAGTCTTTTGGTATGCTTTTTAACCATCCATCATAAAAAACAGAAGTATCGACGGTTAATTTCATTCCGTCACGACTTGAAACATCCTTTTCTTGAGCAGTTAATACGACAGCAGCCACCCGTAAATCCCAATGTGACTGGGGTGCGATTTGGACAGCGTAAGAATCTGAGCCGTCTTCTTTTTCACCTTTTTCCCATTCGACAAAACCACCGTATATAGAACGGCAAGCGGAACCCGATCCTTGACGTGTAAATTTCGATAGTTGTGTATCGGATAAGTCTAATTGTAATGCTTCTGCTGTTGCTGCGGCCAAAGCAGCGAAGCCTGAAGCCGACGAAGCAAAGCCTGCGGCTGTAGGTACGTGGTTGACTGAATCTATCTTTGCATACAAATCTTCTTTACCCGTATAGGTACGAAATAGATTCAAAAATTTCGTAACTCGTTCATAAGGTACGCCGGTAACCACTTCATTATTTAAGGTGAACTGATCTTTAGTCAATTGTTCATCGAATTCAACGGTTGTTTCAGTGTATAAGCCATCTAACGTAACCGATAAACTGTTGTTCGTCGGTAAAATAATTTCTTCGTTACGTTTTCCCCAATATTTAATCAGAGCGATGTTCGAATTCGCCCTTGCTGTTGCGCGCATATTATTTCTCCTTTGTTAAATGATAACATAATGCGGAAGAAATCGGCTATTCACCGATTTCTTCCTTACAATTTATATTCAAAACTAACCTTTTAAATTGTAGCTCCATACTGCGTCTGCACCATTTTCTCGTAACCGTTCACTTAAAAGTTGCGAATGTTTTTCATCTTTTGCTAAGGCGATAATGCAACCGCCGTTACCTCCACCGGTTAATTTGGCCCCTAATGCACCTTCTTGTTTTGCAACATGTATTAAACGGTTTAAGCTCATATCACTTACACCGATTGTTTCAAGTTGCTTCTGTGCTTCATCTAATAATGTGCCGAGAAGTTGTTTGCTAGACTTTTCTAATGCTTCTCGAGCTTGAAACGTTATATCTCCAATTCGGTTCATCGCATCATGTACCTTTTGAGGTGTCGTTTTTATTAAATGTTTTACTGTATCGATTGCGGATTTCGTATCTGCCATTCGACCTGAATCTGCAACTACGAAATGGAACTCACCTTTTGGATAAATGTAATCGATCGGTTCCTCTCGCCTATACCAAATTGGTGTCTTCGACGTAATTGTTAATGGATCAATCCCACTCGGCGCTCCGTGAGCAAAGGTTTCGGATATATTTGCCAACTGCAATAAAATCTCTTTCGTATATTTTTCATTTGAGTAAGCAAAGAGCGATTTTACAATTGCAATTGCAACTGAAGCACTAGAACCAAGCCCTTTACCAGGAGGGATAGAGGAACGTATACGGATTAGCAAATCTTTATAAGGTATTTGTAATAGTTTTAAAGTTTGTTTTACCGTATTTACAATCCCTGCTAATGAAGTAGGTGCTAACTCCATCGGGCCACGATAAAGTGAACTATCTAAATAGACATGTCCGGGTGTCCGTTCAACAACGGACTCTGCTCCAATTAAAGGAAAGGGTAACGCTATTGCGGGTTGTCCATGAACGACTGCATGTTCACCAACTAATATTAATTTGCTTTGGGCTGCACCTGTTGCAACCTTTTCCGTAATAGGTGTTTTTTGCATAATCATCTTCCATACTCTTCCATTAATTTTTTTGCATAACCGATGCGGATTTCCCCCGCTTCGATTAACTTTTCCGAAATAATATCGACTAATTCGCCCGTAGCTCCTGCTGCCATTGCTACAGAGCGAGAATGTAAAGCCATATGGCCTTTTTGAATACCTTCTGTCGCAAGTGCTCTTAAAGCCCCCATATTTTGCGCCAAACCTACTGCTACAATTACTTGCGCCAATTCTTTTGCTGATTCAACACGTAACAATTTGTACGCTAACTTAGACATCGGATGAACACGGCTTGCACCACCGACAATCCCAAGAGACATCGGTAATTCTAGTTCACCTACTAAGTTTCCTTCATCATCTTTTGACCAAACTGTCATTGAGCTATAACGACCATACCGTGCTGCATAAGCATGGGCTCCTGCTTCAACAGCTCGCCAGTCATTACCCGTCGCAATAATTACCGGATCAATTCCATTCATAATACCTTTATTATGGGTTACGGCTCTGTAAGGATCTGAAGCTGCAAACTCATAAGCGAGGATAATTCCATCGCGCACTTCTTCACCGGTAAATTCATCTGTAGCTAATAAATTCGTTGGTATTGTACAGGTGGCTTTTGCCAAACTATGAATGGCATAATTCGATAAGATTCGTAAGTATACTTTCCCCTTCGTTAAATGTTCGATAACGGGAGCAATCGATTCAGCCATCGTATTTATAATATTCGCTCCCATTGCATCACGTGTATCGACAAACAAATGAACGACTAACATCTGCGTATATGGTGAATCACCTTCATTGATGATGCGTACTTCTAGATCCTGTGCACCACCGCCTCGTGCTTTCATACTCGGGTGCGCATCGTTTGCAGCATCAATCAACATCTCTTTTTCCTGTAATACGGCTTCTTTCGCCTCTTGAAAATCTGGACAGCCTACGACCTGTATTTGACCGATCATTACCCGTTCTGTCGCTTCAGTCTTAAAGCCCCCGGCATCTCTGACGATTTTCGCCATATAACTTGCTGAAGCTACAATCGATGGCTCCTCAACTGCCATAGGGATTACATAATCTTTATCGTTAATTAAAAAGTTTAACCCTAGACCAAGGGGTAGGGAAAACGTACCGATGACGTTTTCAATCATTTTATCAGCAATATCTTCTGGTAAAGATTCTCCCCCGAGCAATAAATTTGTTTCTTCTTCATTGAGTTTATACTGTTCGATAATATGATGTTTCTTCTCTTCTAACGACATTTTATAAAATCCAGGAATTCTAGAAGTAATCTCCATCAACTTCACCCTTATAGTTGTTATTATTAATCGTTTGAGGAGTAATTATGAATTGACGTACATATCCATTCTAAATTATACACACTGTATACCTATTATACCAAAGATTTATATGTAAAGGGTTGTTTTATGTAGTTTGTAATGAAAAGGTGAAATTTTTGTCACATAAACAAACAAGGTAAGTTTTTAAAAACTTACCTTGTTTGTTCAGTCGTATACAGTTAATTAAAGAAACTGGGCTACTAGGATTCGAACCTAGGAATGGCGGAACCAAAATCCGCTGCCTTA
>CALGOZ010000051.1 GCA_937960785.1 uncultured Pseudogracilibacillus sp. | reverse complement strand
TGTGCCCAAATAGCAGCGAAAATCAATCCACCTAAGGTAAAGAGTGGAAATCCTATCGCGATCGCACGGTACGTAATTTCATCGAGTAGGTCGAGTTTTGCATTTTTCAGATAAGGTTGAATCCAGGCAGCGACTCGCTTTCTCATCAAGACACGAGAGATAATATAAAAAAGCGAACCGAAAATAAACGACCAAATTACAGTGTTAAACTTTCGTGGTGCGTCCTTTCCTTGCATCCAATTTGGTGTAGTAATGAGTGGTTCCATTTTATCTACATCAACTGCCTCACCATTTTGCGGACCGGCAATCGGTGGCATATGGTACTCTACTGTAACTTCTCGCTCATTTTCAACATACGTAAAGGAGGCACTATAATCCATTACTTTACTAAACAAGACCGTTGAAGCGACAAATCCGGCAACGAGAAATAACGAAAACATGATTACTTCGAGCCAGAAAGTTCGTTTACTACGAACCGATTGATCGACTGCCTTTACTAAATAAATAATTCCCGTAACAAAACTAATCGCTAAAATCCCTTGAGAAAGTGACACCGTAATAACGTGAATATATAACCAGTGACTTTGTAACGACGGTACAAGGGGAGAAATTTCTGTCGGGAACATACTTGCAAAAGCTAAAATAATCAATGCAATAGGAAGCGCAAAAAGCCCTAAAACATCCGCGCGGTAAATAAAATACAAAATAATAAACGCTAGGACAATGCTTATACCGAGAAACGTAACAAACTCGAACATATTACTAACGGGGGCATGTCCACCTGCAATCCATCGTAAAATAAAGTAAATTAAGTGTGAAATAAATCCGAGAATTGTAATAACAATGCCGTATGTTCCCGATTTTCCAGCTCCGGATTTACTTCGTTTATCACGTACTGTGTTAGCGAAAAACAATGTTGCGACTAAATACAATACTATTCCAATTACATAAAACGTCGTAATACTTGTACTCATGTTTACTTACACCTCTCCTATTTCTCGTCGTCCTGTTGATCGACTACCATTTGGACTTTCGTACCTTCAATCGCTTTTTCAATGTCCCTTTTAATACCGAACCAATTTTTATTCGTATGCGCTGCTAAAAGTACAGCACCATCTGCACGGTTAACCCAAATACGTCGATGTTGCCAGTACATTCCTTGTACGACTCCAATCATAAAGATTGCTGCGCCAATAATAAAGATCGGTAATGTGTAATCTTTACGAACGGTTAAGCCACTAACATAATGGGTTGTAAAGTCTCTAATCCCGAGTCGATATTCGTTTTCTCCTGTTGCATCAATATTTCTACCAATTCCTACGAAACTAACTTCTCCTTCATCGGAATCAGGTGGGAATACATGGAAAACAAAGGCCGGATTTTTCGGGAACTTTGACTGAGTTGACGGCTCACCGTCCTTTAATACATAATCAGGGAAATATTGCGTAACTTCTACTCTAAAGCCATTATCAAGTTCATAGTAGTCTTCCGGAGAAACTAAGTCAATTGTAATTTCACCAAAAGATTCCTCTTCTTCATCATTAGATAAAATGGCAAACGTCATTGTCGAAAATTCGTTATCTTGATATCCCGATTGATATAAGCGATAACCATTAAATTTTAACGGTTTATTCATCTGAATTGATTCTTCGGCAATAACTTCTAATTCGGGTTCTTGACCTGGTAACGTTTCGGAAGTTACTTCGTATATTACAGCATCTGTTTGATAGTTTTTAACCGGTGCCTCGCCCATTCGTTCAATCGCATCTTTGAATCGCTCGTCGTTTTCATCGTAAAAGTCGATATGGAACTTTTTGTTTTCAATATAATATTGACCGTCGGTACTTGGAATTACTTTTTGTTCACCTTCACGAACCCATACGTAGTCATCTAAAAAGAGCAGCGGAGTTAGCCGCAACATCGCAGCAATTAAAATAATGATTAATCCGATATGGTTGACGTACGGTCCCCACCGGGAGAAGCGATTTTTCTCTGCTAAATATTGACCGTCTTCTTCAAAAATATTATATCGTTGTTTTTTTAATCGCTTAATAACTTGGTCAACATCTTCCTCAGTAGCCCCTTTCGTTTCGCTAAAGAGACGTTGACGGGATAAAAAACGATAGTGACGTTTTGGCCGTTGAACCTTTAAGGCTCGACGTAAGGGAATAAAACGGTCTAAACTACAAATAACGAGCGATATTCCTATCAACGCAATTAAAATCATATACCACCAGGAACTATATAACTCATGGAATCCTAATTGGTAATAGATTTTCCCCGGTAAACCGTACCAATCCTCATAAAACACAGCTGGATCCCGATTTTCCGCTTCGGCAGGAATATACATTGCTTGCGGGAAAATCGTTCCAATTCCCGATGCAATTAAGGCGATTACTATTAAAATAACGCCATTTCGCACGGAAGAGAAAAAGATCCAAATCTTATCGACAATCGTACGGTTATACGTTAATGAACGTCTCGCGGAACCTTCATAGCGCATATTTAATAATTTTGTTTTATCATTTCCGTCTAAATGTTGGTTCTCCTCGATTGGCTTACCACAAGCTTCACAAAGAATCGTTCCTTCCGGATTAAAATGACCACATTCACATTTAAGCTTACTCATTGCAATCCCTCATTTTAGTAGGTTATGGTTGAATCATTTTGAAATATTCTTCTAATCTTTCTAGCGTTAATGCTCCTTCGACTTTTTCAACTATTTCTCCTTCAGGATTTATAAAAAACGTACTTGGTAATGGTTTTACTTTGTATAAATCTAATACGTCGCTATTTTTATCATGTACAACTGGAAACGTCAAACTGTGTTTATCGATAAAACGATGGATTACTACTTCACTATTATCTAGGTTAACAGCGACAATTTCGATGTCATCCTTATATTCTGGATACAACGACTCCATATAAGGCATCTCTTCTTCACAAGGTGGACAAAACGTACCCCAAAAGTTAAGCATTACACCTTTGCCACGTAAATCGCTTAAACGGATGGATTCTAATTCGTTATATTGATTTATTTGTTCTAATTCAAAATCCGGAGCAAGATCTCCAGCTCGATAAATTTCTTTATCTTGATTTAAATTTGCAACTAGCGCAAAAACGACTGCTGCAACTAAGACGAGTAATACCGCTGTACGATAATAAAAGCGGCGTTTCATTTTATTGCGTTTTTTATTACGTGCTTCTTCAAGAGCCATGAACATCACCCCTATATTTATCCTTCCGACATCTTTCGTATATTACTTTCGTCTTTTTCGACTGACGAGTTGCCGTAAGTCGTGAACCTCTTTTCTCGTTAATGGTCGATATTCACCAGGTTGTAATCGATTTAAAGTTAAAAAAGCAAACTTTTCCCGTTTCAATTTGTCTACCGGATGTCCAAGGGCTGCAAAAAGCCTTCGTAAATGACGGTTTCTCCCTTCATGAAGGACGACTTCTAAAATCATCGTTCGCTTCTTACGATCAACTTCTTTTACTTTATAACGAGAGACCTTTAAAAGCTCCCCCTCATCCTGCACACCTTCTAACAATTTGTTCTGTGTATCATGCGACATAATGCCGTTAACCTTAACGATGTATGTCTTAGGGACTTCATAGCGAGGGTGCATTAATTGATGGGCGAAATCCCCATCGTTTGTAAGTAACAATATACCCGATGAATGATAATCTAATCGTCCAATTGGATAAATACGTTCTTCAACCTCCGGCATTAGGTCGATTACAGTCTTTCGACCTCTATCGTCTGAGACAGCCGTAATGTATTGGCGTGGTTTATAAAGTAAATAGCACACTTTCGGCTCCCTTTCAATCGGTATGCCGTTTACAGTTATTTCATCAGTTGGTGAAGCTTTCGTACCAAGCTTCGTAACGACTTTACCATTTACTTTTACTTTACCTTCTATAATTAACCGTTCGGCCTTTCGCCTCGACGTGTAACCACTTTGAGCAATAATCTTTTGTAACCGTTCTTGCTTACCTTTCATGAAATCACCTTTTGTTTAATAATAGATGAACAGTTCCTTTGCTCATAATACCATATTTAAAACTGTTAACGAAAATATTTATACTTAATGTCAAATCTTTTTTAAACTTTTTAATATAATAAACGTAACTATTGATAAAATAACGGTTCTTTATGAAAATATGATGAAAATTAAGGTAATTCCTTTACAAATGTGTGGTATTTCACAAAAATGTCAAAAAAAAGCGGACCAGTTACGGTCCAAAGACGATTGAAGTTATAACGATTGCCATCATAATTCCAACAAGATCAGCTAACAAGCCTACCTTAAGGGCATAACGCATTTTCGTCACCCCGACGGCTCCGAAATAAATAGTCAAAATATAAAGGGTCGTATCGGTACTCCCTTGCATTGTTGCTGCAAGTCTACCAATAAAAGAATCCGGACCGTAAGTATTAGTTAATTCAGCTGTTAAGCTAAGGGCTGCGGTACCCGAAATTGGTCGTAATAAGGCTAGTGGAACAATTTCTGGCGGAATGTTTAGTAAAGCTAGAATTGGTGTAAGTAAAGAAACAAAGGCATCTAAGGCCCCCGAACTACGTAAAATCGTAATCGCTACAATCATCCCAACTAAAAAAGGTAGTAAAGAAAAAGCTATTTCAATTCCTTCCTTCCCGCCCTCGACGAATAATTCATAAGCTGGTAGCCGTTGATACAAGGCGACAAGTAGTATAATCAAAAGCATTACTGGAATAATCCAAATACTTATAACTGTTATTATTCCCATTTTGCCCACTCCGTAATATCGTTTTCCTGCTTATTTCCGTTTTCGGCTTTCAAAATAATAAAATAAACGATCAAACAAAATCGCAAAAACAGTAGATGTAATCGTTGCGACAATAGTTGTTCCAACAATAGCTGTTGGAGTAGTTGATCCATATTGCATTCTTATGGCAATGACGGTTGTCGGAACTAACGTTAAACTCGATGTATTTAAAGCTAAAAAAGTAATCATCGAACGGGATGCTGTTTTCGATTTACTTAACTTCTTCATTTCCTCCATTGCTTTTAATCCGATTGGCGTTGCAGCACTGCCTAAGCCAAAGATATTTGCTGTTATATTCGATAAAATATAACCGATTGCCGGATGATTTTTCGGTAATTCTGGAAATAGCTTGGTAACGACTGGCCGAAATAGTTGCGCTAAACGTTTTAACAAGTTAGCCTTTTCTGCAATCTTCATCATCCCTAACCAAAAGACAAGTACACTAATTAAACTAATCGATAAATGAACCGCTTCATCAGCACTTTTAAAAAGCGCTTCATTCACATCTTCCATCGTACCGTTAAACATCGCATAAATAATACCGATTACCGCCATACTAATCCAAATATAGTTAACCATTTACATCATAACCTACTATGTACGGGATAAGACCCCTTACTTCCTCAAAAAATGTAACAATTAACGGTTTAGCTTCGTATAAAGGAACAGTCATTACGGGCTTATTATCAAGTTCAATCGTTAAATAACCAATTCGATTTGTTGTAGGAGTTTTTTTAACGATAATTTGTTTCTGTAATTGAGAAATTTCCTCATCTAAGAATGGAAGTACAATCGATTCATCAATCCAAACTTCCCTTTCCCCGTCACCTTGTAAAGAGATTGAACGATTCCCTTTTTTCTCGAGCGTCTTCGGCTTTAAATTAGAAAAATAATGTTCATATAATGTTATATGATCATTCCAGTCATCCCCTGCATTTAATGTCACAGCAATAAGTGATATTCCTTCCTTTTCTGCGGTTGTTACAAGTGTCCGTCCCGCGCTTTTAGTAAAACCTGTCTTACCACCTGTGCAATGAGGATATAGGTGGGTTAGTAGCTTATTTTTGTTAAACCATCTATAATCGCGATTAGCTGATAAGTATGAAGAAGTGCTAGATATCTTCTGAAATGTTTCATTTTGAATCGCATGTTTCATCAATAAAGCGATATCGTAGGCAGAAGAGTAGTGGTGCTCCTCATCGAGACCGTGGGGATTCATAAAGTTCGTATTTGTCATACCAAGGTATTTCGCTTTTTCATTCATTAAAAAGACGAACCCTTCTACACTTCCTCCAATATGTTCAGCAATTGCCATTGCAGCATCATTTCCAGAACGTAACATTAACCCATATAATAAATCCTCTAATGTTATTTGTTCCTCTGGTTGTAAATAAATAGAGGAACCAATCACTTCCGTTGCTTCTTTCGATACGATTACTTTCTCTTTTAAATTACCATATTCAATTGCCAAGAGAGCAGTCATTACTTTTGTAATACTTGCAATTGGTCGTTGCTCATCACTATTCTTATCAAATAAGACCCTGCCCGAATTACCATCGATTACAATTGCTTGTTCAGCTGAAATTGCTCTCGAATAAGCATGGCCAACTCTTTCAGTAAAAAAAAGAGCGCCAATTAATAATAAAACGATTACAATTACCTTAATTCGCATCCCTTTCGCAACCCCTCTTGCATGCTATTAATTCCTTTACTTTAATCGTATGCTTGTTTCGTTTATAAAATGAGTTAAATCTATCTAATAAAGACGAGGCTGAAAATAAAAAAGGACTGAGTTATTCCCTCTCAAATAAACTCAGTCCAGCTAAATTTAGTTATGTATATCGTACTTTATTATAGTAAACGACTCTTTTTTTCTTTATTATTTAAGTCTCTTCTGTCTTCATATGGTCATCGAAGAAAAGATCTGCCTCTTCTACAACCTGGTCTTTTGTTATATCTTTCGGTAAAGGAGGTAAATCATCAAGGGACGTCAAGCCAAAATAAGTTAAAAACTCTTTCGTTGTACCATATAAATTCGGCCGACCGACCGTATCTTTTCGTCCTACCTTTTCAATTAAAGATCGGGCGATTAAAGTTTGGATTGCATAATCGCTGTTTACACCTCTAATTTCTTCTATTTCAGCTTTCGTAATCGGTTGTTGATAGGCAATAATTGCTAACGTTTCTAAGCTTGCCTGGGACATTCTTGACGAACGAGGATTTTGAATATAACGTTTATAATATTCGTTATGTTCGGGCTTCGTCGTTAAATGATATACTTCATTAGAACGTAAAATCATTACTCCGCGTTGTTCATGTTCATAATCGAAGGATAATTCTTCGAGAATATGCTCGATTCGCTTCGGTTCGACTTGAATGATTTCGCTCATCTGCTTAATCGTTAATCCTTCATCTCCAGAAGCAAATAACAATCCTTCAATGATCCCTTTTAATTTTACTGTATCTAATTGTACAGTTTCCATATCGTTCAACTACCCTTTCTATATACGTAGATTGGTTCAAAATGAGAAGATTGCATACAACTTACTTTGTTCGCTTTAATTAACTGTAATATTGCTAGCAAGGTCGTAACGATATAACTTCGACTTGGATAAGGAAAAAGTTGTTCAAAGGCAATTGCATCCTCCGCCTTATCAACTAATTCGATTATTTCTTCCATTCGCTCTTCAATCGATAAATCTTCCCGTTGAATCGTCGTCTCTAAAGGTCGATTCCACGACTTTCGTTGCAACATACGATCGACAGCATCTAACATATCATAGAGCGATACATCACCGGGAAGTTGTGGTGCCTCATCTAATAGATTGTCAAAAGTTATCGGTGGACGGGTATATATTTCATTTTCTTCTAGTTCTTTCTGTTGTAGCTGCTCGGCTGCTTCTTTATATTTACGATATTCAATTAATTGTGCGATTAGTTGGTCACGTGGATCCTCTTCGTATTCATCGTCATCTAATACAACTTCTTTTTTTGGTAATAACATGGCACTTTTAATTTCTAATAGTGTCGCGGCCATTACTAAATATTCACTAGCAATATTTAACTCGATCCGTTCCATCGCACGGATAAATTCGATGTATTGATGAGTAATTTCCGCAACTGGTATATCGTATAAATCAATCTCCATCTGATTAACTAAATGTAAAAGTAAGTCGAGCGGACCTTCAAAGGAATCTAATTTGACCTTATATTGTCGTTCCATCGATTAACCTCTTTCTAAAAATAGCGCTTCTCTTACAATTATACTTTCTTTTCTAATTTTTGCCTAACTTAATTGTAAACGTCTTTAATGATAGAAAAAAACCAGCAGTTTTGCTGGTTTTCTTTACAATGCATCTGTTTCGTCTGCACTACACTTACGTAAAAAAGGCTCTGTTGCATCATCACCACAAACTTCATATTGATCAGCATAAAGTTTGCGAATTTCAGCAACCATTGTTCGACCTATACCACTATTTCGAAACGATGGATTTACCGATATATGTTGGATAATTACACGTTCGTCTTTATCAATGCGTAAGCCAATTAAACCGATAATATCTTCATCTTCTCGCCAGAAATAAAGGTGCCAAGTATCATCGGATTCGTACTGTCGAATCAATTGCTGTAGCGATTTAACATCGTTATTTTCTGGCATAAACGATAATAATCCCATCGCAATTTTTTCTTGGCTTTTTTTATAACGTATTAGCATCATAAACTCCTCATTTATCGTTATTTTAAGAACTAAATGAGTTCTCTTCTTTATTTCGTTATTCTATAGTTTAGATTTCTTTTATTATATGTGAAAACTGGACTCATTGTTACGCTTTTCTATTAAGGACGAATTGATAACGAATACGTAAAAAGACAAAAGCAGAATAAGTAAAAAGAAAAATAAATTATTCAACGACGATTTCTTTTATCACATCGCCATTTGACATATTTTTTGCATGTTCCACACCAGAAGTAACTTGACCGAATACAGTATGAACTCCATCTAAATGTGGTTGTGGTTCATGAACGATGAAAAATTGCGAACCGCCAGTATCTTTCCCCGCATGGGCCATCGATAAAGCACCTTCAACATGCTTATGTGGATTACCTTCTGTCTCACACTTAATCGTATAACCAGGCCCACCGGTACCGTTACCGATTGGACAACCGCCTTGGCTAACAAAACCTGGAATTACCCGGTGAAACGTCAATCCATCATAAAACCCATCTTGAGCTAATTTCGTAAAGTTTTCAACTGTTCCTGGAGCTTCTTTTTCATACAATTCGAATTCAATTTTATTACCATTTTCCATTAAAATATATCCTTTTTTCATCGCTATTTTCATCCCCTTTATTTGTCCTATATAAAACGTTACTCAATTTTTTGTGCAGAATCAATATATGTTACATCATTTTTTATTAAATCTTCTAAGCTTTCACGCTTTACGACGACTTTAGCGTGACCTTTTTCAACAAAGACGACAGCTGGTCGGCGTAGACGATTGTAATTACTTGCCATTGCATAGCCGTAGGCTCCCGTTGAAAAAACAGCAAGTATATCACCATGCTCAACTTCTGGAACTTGTAAATCCCAAATAATCATATCGCCAGATTCACATGCTTTTCCAGCGATTGATACTGTTTCGACAGGAGGCTTTAATGCCTTATTTGCAATGATTCCTTCATACTTTGCGTCGTATAAAGCCGGACGAATATTATCGGCCATGCTCCCATCAACAGCAACGTATTTACGAACTCCTTCGATTTCTTTCATCGAACCAATTGTATATAACGTAATTCCACTATCACCGACGATTGAACGACCAGGTTCAATCCAAATTTCTGGAAGTGGAAAATCGAGTTCTTTAGCTTTTAAACTAACTTGTTCAACGATTGCTTCAACATACTTTTTAAGTGGGAGTGGTTCGTCCTCTTTTGTATAGCGAATACCGAAGCCACCACCCAAATTAATAACTTCAGGTATAAATCGATCAATTTCGTACCATTTTTTTATTACGTTGAATAATATATCGATCGATAGAGCGAAACTTTTTGTGGTAAATATTTGCGAACCGATATGATTGTGGATACCACGTAAATTTAAATATTCACTATCTTTCACCCGTTTAAAAGCTTCATCAGCTTGTCCATTTTGTACATTAAAGCCAAATTTAGAGTCTTCATTTCCAGTCATAATATATCGGTGAGTTTCCGACTCAATTCCTGGTGTTAAGCGTAACAGAACGTCTACCCGCTTACGCTTATCGCGGGCTAATTGTTCTAACAATTGAATTTCATAAAAGTTGTCTATTATAATCGTTCCGACACCATACTCAAGCGCCATTTCCAATTCTGCACGACTCTTATTATTGCCATGAAACTGTATTTTCTCCCGAGGAAAATTTGCCTTAATTGCAGTGTATAATTCACCTTTTGACACGACATCGAGACCGAGTCCTTCTTCTTCAATTACTTGTAACATAGCAATTGAAGAAAAAGCTTTACTTGCATAGGATACTTTTGATTTTACCCCTAATGATTGGAATGTATCGACAAAGGCTCGGCAATTTTTTCTTATAAGGGAAACATCATATACATATAATGGTGTTCCAAATTGTGTTGCCAAATGAACGGTGTCAACTCCATCAATTTCTAAGTGACCTTCGTTATTTACCATAAACGGATGATGTTGTAACATCAAATTTCTCTCCTACTATTGTCTAATGATACTTAGGTATATTCAATAGAAACAATGTACCATATTATGAAAGAAAACGAAAGTATTCATCATTATAATCCGTAATCCACTCTAACATGTTCTATAACATAAAATAATTATAATGATTGACGATTTAAATCTTTCGGTCGAACAATCCGAGGCCTTTTAGTATCAATCGAGATCGGCAAGCGAAACACGAAGCGGAAAAAAGCTGGTAAATTAAACGGAATAAATGGCCACATATATGGAATTTGTAAAGCGTTCATTTGTACAAGATATATTAAACTTACGGTAGAGCTTATTAAAAATCCATACACACCAAAAAATATAGATGCGAGTAAAATAAACATTTTCATAATTTTGTTCGCAACACTTAGCTCATAACTAGGTGTAACGTAAAATCCAACTGTACTTACAGCGACGTATAAAATAACTTCCGGACTAAATAAGCCCACATCAATAGCAATATCACCGATTAAGACAGCCGCAATTAAACCTAAAGCAGTAGCAAGGGGGGTCGGTGTATGAATCGCTGCCATGCGTAAAAACTCTACCCCAACATCTGCTAAAATAATTTGTAGAGCAATTGGAACATTACCCATCTCTTTAGGTCCAATAAATGATAGGGCTTCTGGTAAAAGATCTGGCTCTTTAATGAATAAATACCAAATCGGAAGTAAGAATACCGATGCCAAAACAGCAGTTATTCGAATCCAACGAATGAACGTTCCAACAGAAGGTGTCTGTCGAAATTCTTCTGCATGTTCCAAGTGATCGAAATACGTCGTTGGAATCATAATCACATTTGGTGATGTATCGACAATTAAGATGACATAACCGGATAAAATGTGATGCGCCGCTACATCTGGACGTTCCGTAAAACGGACGATTGGAAAGGGACTCCATTTTTTATTAAAAAAAAGTTCAATTAAAGCTTTATCAGCCATCACAATTTGATCGATGTGAATTTCTTCTAATTTTTCTTTAATAATTTTTACGAACTCTTCATTTGCAACCGAATCAATGTAACTAATACATATATCCGATTTAGAACGTGTACCGACACGAACGATTTCATTTCGTAACCCTTTATCTTTAATTCGCCGCCGAATTAATGCTGTGTTATTTATAATATTTTCCGTAAAACCATCTCTTGAACCTCGGATAACTCGTTCCGTATCTGGTTCTTCGGGCTCTCGGCCAGGATAGTAACGAACATCGACAACGAAGGCTTCCCGTTCACCATCGACAAAGACGGCGATTAAACCATTAAGTAGTTCATCAGTAATTTTCTCCATACTCGTATGAGGATCCACTTGTAAATTAATGAGTCGATTTTGAATAATGCTGGCTAACTTTTCTTCTTCAACTTCATCATCGTTAATTTCAACTATCTTTTTCAACAATTGTACGACAGTGACATCGTCGACAAGACCGTTAATATAGTAAAGTTGCACTTTTCGATGAAGAACGACTACTTCTCGGAAGTCAACATCATAAGAAACTTTCGCACCGACTTCTTCTTTCATGTATGCTTCATTTCTACTAATTTGTTTTTGGACAAATAGATAAGACATATAGCTTCTCCTTACTTTGTAATGTAGTATTGAAGGACGTAACGAGTGTAATTATTCTAAGAACAACCATTGAAATAATGATCCGAATACTTTACCGCAAACGAGAGCAGTAAGCAATACTAATAAATATCTTTCTAAGCGAAGACGTCTCGACAACAGAGGAAATACGTTCAATACTTCAACAAGGGCTGCTGCAAGCATTCCATTAAAAACTCCGTGAAAAGTTCCCCATAAAAGCGGAACGAAAGAGACGAAGTACATCGGCTGTTCCGCAAAGGTAAAAAACGTTCCGGTTGCAACACCTAAAAGTAAAGCGATGATAATATAAGAGACAAGTCGCCGATAACGAACTAATTGGATAATTCTTGGAATAACACCGAGCACAATAAGTAAAGCTACGTAAGCTCCACCAATTAACAAGCCACTTGAAAAGCCGATTATAATTTCAATGATGTTAGAAATGACGCTCTTCATCGTTTAACTCATTTTCAAAGTGACGAATATAATTGTCGATTTCTTGTTCGTATTTATGTAACTCAATTTCAAGTGGACTTGGTTCTTCATTAATTCGTTTTTTAAACCAATGATTTAAAAACAAAATCATACCGACCCCTAGGCCAAGCGAATAGGGAATTTGAATGTAATAAGGTTTTGATTCATGTTCACCTGTTAATAAATAATGCAACTTTTCATGGACTTCCGGCATACTCACATCATAATGAAAATTCATAATCGTCATCGCAGTGCCGACGAACAAAATAATCCATACGATAAAAAGAAAAATTAACGAAGGCTTTCGTTTTCTTTGTTCAACTTCGATAATTGTCTCCTCTGGACCTTTACATTCAAACTGATACATAGGAGCAACCCGTCGTAAAATAGCTAATAACATAAAGGCCTCGATGACGAGAAATTCACCGTCTTTTTTAGAAATCGTATGGATTGGTACTTGTTGTAATTGCTCTTTATCTTGTTCATCCGCTTCTATCAGTGCAATATCTTGTAAGGTAATCGTCTCTTTCTCTTTACATTTAATTTTTTTTCGCATTCGTATCAATACTTCAGTTTTCATCCGTTTTGTCCTTTCTACTTATTGTTTTTTAGTTTGACTGACAAAACAAAATTTATACAACGAATACTTATAAATAGAAATAAGAAACGACGAAAGGAATTCAAAGCTCCCCTTTGAATTCCTTCGAAGTTTCTTCTATTTTCGTTGCATTTGTTCTTTCATTTGTTGTAATATCTTCTTCTCCAGTCGGGATACTTGAACTTGAGAAATATTTAATCGTTTAGCTACTTCTGTTTGTGTTTGGTCTTTGAAATAACGTAGATACACAATAAGCTGTTCCCTTTCGGTTAGTCGATTGATTGCCTCTTCTAAAAGTAATCGATCAAACCAACCAATATCCTCTTCAGCAATTTGATCGAGTAGAGTAATCGGTTCTCCACCATTTTCATAAACTGTTTCATGAATCGAATGTGGATAACGAATTGCTTCTTGGGCTTGGACGACTTCTTCCGGCGTAACATCTAAACTTGCTGCCACTTCTGAAATCGTCGGACTTCGCTTTAATTGTTTCGTCAATTCTTCTTTTTTACGTCTAACTTTATGCCCTAATTCTTTTAACGTCCGACTTACTTTAATCGTTCCGTCATCACGAATAAAACGTTGGATTTCTCCAATAATCATCGGAACAGCATAAGTCGAAAAACGTACCTCATAAGACAAATCAAATTTGTCGATTGCTTTAATTAAGCCGATACTACCGATTTGGAATAAATCGTCAGGGTCGTAACCACGATTCATAAAACGTTGCACAACAGACCACACAAGTCGGACGTTTCGCTCCACTAAATAATTTCTAGCTTCCTTATTTCCCGCTTGACTTTCAGCAATGAGTCTTCTTACTTCTTCATAAGACAAATGTTCATCTTTTTTACGATCTACTTCAGTATTTCCCATAATTTTCACCTAGTGGCAAGTCGAGGTTACTTTTTGAATTTGTTTCCGCATCGTTACCGTCGTTCCTACACCGACAGTTGAAGTAACCGTCACTTGATCCATAAAACTTTCCATAATTGAAAAACCCATTCCTGAACGCTCTAGTTCCGGCTTTGATGTATAAAGAGGTTCTTTTGCTAATTCGATATTTTCTATTCCTACTCCATAATCAATAATCGATATTTCTACCTCATTGCTTTCATAGATCCGGCATGTAATCGTTATTCGACCGTCCTTTTGCTCCTCATAACCGTGAATAATTGAGTTAGTTACCGCCTCTGAGACGACGGTTTTTATTTCGGTCAATTCATCTAAAGTCGGATCAAGCTGTGTGATAAAGGAAGCTACAGTAGATCGGGCGAAAGATTCATTCTCACTTACACTAAGAAAGGTTAATTCCATTTCATTTTTCATGACGCCACCCCCAAAGATAATAACGCTACTTCTTCGTTTTTTTCCACACGAATAACCTTGTGCAGTCCTGCCATGCGGAACAATCGTTCGACCGGTTCTGTCATTTGACAGACGACTAACTCCCCTCCTTGTGCGGTTACCTCTTTATATCGACCTAAAATAACTCCAATCCCTGAGCTGTCCATGAAATCAACTTCGCTTAAGTTTAAAAGAACGTGGCGAACAGTGTTTTCTTCCATTTGTCTTTGCCATTCGCTACGTAAAGCGAGGGATTCATGGTGGTCGATCTCACCCTTAGGACGAACGACTAATACCCTATCACGTACGGAAAAGTTTGTTTTTAAAGCCATACTATTCCTCCTCTTTTTTAAAGTCGTATGTCCATTTTCTTTATTCCTTTTCGATATTCCTTCAATCAGACAAAATTAGAACTTTTCATTCATATTTCGCAATCATTTTTAAAGTACGTTTCATAAGCGTTCCAATCGAAGCTAAATCGATTCGCTCATCGGTATAAATTGGTGATTGTACAATCCTTTCATCAGGGGTACGGACGATAATCGATCCAATCTGCTCTCCTTTTTCAATTGGAAGAGGTTTATCTTTATCAATTTTAATTTCTGTTTCGTAATCAAGTTTGTCTTCCCCTTTTTTGCGAAGTAAACTAATTGATTCACTCGTTTTTAATTTATAATGATGTTTTTCTGATTGCAGATGAATGTAATGACTAATATTTTCGCCTCGATTGTAGATCCGTTCTGTTTCATAATGGCTAAAGGCATAATCAATCAAATCCATCGTCATTCGATTACGTTCCTTTGAGGTTTCGGCTCCCATTACAACCGAGACGACACGCATATCGTCCTTTTCTGCTGTCGCCGCCAAACAGAACTTAGCTTCTTTTGTATAACCAGTCTTTAAACCATCGACATAAGGGTAAAAGCGGACGAGTCGATTCGTATTTACGAGCCAGAACTCATTTTCTTCACCTTTGCGTAAATAATCTTCGTAAATAGATGTATAATCCGTAATTGATTCATAACGTAACAATTCTTTTGACATCATTGCGATATCATACGCTGTCGTATAATGGTCTTCAGCGGGAAGCCCAGAAGAGTTTTGAAATTTTGTATTCTTTAAACCTAACTCTTCTACCTTTTCGTTCATTCGCTTCACAAAGGCTTGTTCGCTACCAGCAATTCGTTCGGCTAAAGCGACACTCGCATCATTTGCCGAAGCAATCGCAACTGCTTTTATTAAATCTTTTACCGCCATTTGTTCACCCGCAGCTAAAAACACTTGTGAACCGCCCATCGAAGCCGCACGCTCACTTACAGTTATAATTTCATCTTCTTTAATCTGTCCTTCATCAAGCGCTTCCATAACGAGAAGTAGAGTCATTACCTTCGTTAAACTTGCTGGTGGCAACTTTTCATGAGCGTTTTGTTCATATAAAATCTCTCCCGTGTCTCGTTCTAATAAAAGGGAGGCTTTAGCTCCTTTCGTAAGTTGTAATTCTTCCTCTTTCCTTAATTCTTCTCCTAATACTACGTTGTTAAAAGCAAGCAATGTATAAAAAACAATCATAATTGAACAAACTTGTATCGTATATTTTTTCATTCGATTCCCTCCAAACATAAAGATGTGTTACTTAGTTTTACCAACTAACGAAAAAATATAACTGGTAATTTATGCTTTAAATGTTTTTCAAATAAAAAAATCCTTACACCCAATGATTTGTTTGTTCATTGAATGTAAGGATTTATATTTTTATTAATTTCATAATAATTTATTCTCCGAAAACATCGAGAATTAATGGAGATTTTTGCTTCTCCTTTGAAATAAAGATACTCTCTTCGACAATAGATGAAGCTACATCATTATCGACTTTATTTGTATGAATAGTGCAGATCGGTTCTCCTTTATAAACTGAATCGCCTACCTTTTTATGTAGTTCGATTCCTACTGCTAAGTCAATGACATCGTCTTTCGTCTGCCGTCCAGCACCGAGTAACATTGCAGCCCTACCTAATTCGTGAGCGACTAAGGTTTCGATATACCCTTCTTGCTTTGCCTTGATTACAATTCGTTCCTCCGCTGTCGGTAATAAACTAAAGTTGTCGACTACTTGAGGGTCGCCTCCTTGAGCGGTAATAAATTTTCGTAAATAGTTAATTGCTTTTCCGTTTTCTATATTTTCACGTAACATAGATTTTGCTTCTTTTATAGATTCGGCTTTATTAGCTAAAACAGCCATATAAGCACCGAGCTCAATGACGAGGTTCGTTAAGTCTTCAGGACCTTTTCCTTGTAATGTTTCAATCGCTTCCTTTACTTCTAGTGCATTTCCGATAGATTGCCCTAGAGGTTGGTCCATGTTCGTTAAAATAGCAACCGTCTCTTTATTTACCCTTTTCCCTATTTTCACCATTGTTTTTGCTAGTTCGGTTGCTTCATCGATTGTTTTCATAAAGGCACCTTGACCGACTTTTACATCAAGCACAATTTTGTCGGCTCCGGAAGCAATTTTTTTGCTCATAATCGAACTTGCAATTAACGGGATAGAATTAACAGTCGCCGTTACATCACGTAGACTGTAGAGCAATTTGTCAGCGGGAGCTAAGTTTTCAAGTTGGCCAATTACTGCCATATTATTTTCTTTTACTATTTGTATAAATTGATCCTTTGTAATTTCAACATTAAAACCAGGAATCGCCTCTAATTTATCGACGGTTCCCCCAGTGTGTCCTAGACCCCGGCCACTCATTTTCGGAACCGGTATACCTAAAGAAGCAACTAACGGGATTAAAATAATCGTCGTCGTATCTCCGACTCCTCCAGTCGAATGCTTGTCGACTTTAATACCAGGAATCGAATCTAAATGAAGTGTGTGACCAGAATAGGCCATTGCCATTGTTAAATGAGCACTTTCTACTTCAGACATTCCCTGAAAATAAATTGCCATTAATAACGCACTTACTTGATAGTCAGGAATTTCACCTTTTGTATAGCTGGAAATAACAAAGTCGATTTCCTCTTTTGAAAGCTCATATCCATCACGTTTTCGCTCAATGATATCGTACATTCGCATCGCTTAATCACCGACTTTCTCTATTTAAGCTTTTTTAAAAAACTGATACCGTTAGCTGCAGATACATTGAAATTCTCGGCAATCGTCGCTCCTACATCGGCAAAAGTAGTTCGCTCCTCTAACCGTTTGCCCTGGGTGAACCTTGGGCTATAAGCAATTAACGGTACATATTCCCGAGTGTGGTCGGTACCATGGTAGGTCGGGTCATTTCCGTGGTCAGCTGTAATGAAAAGTAAATCTTTTCTCCCTAACTTCGGTAAAATAAGTGCAAGTTGCGCATCGAAACGTTCGAGTGCTCGACCATATCCTAAAGGATTTCTCCGGTGACCATACTTCGCATCAAAATCGACTAAATTTAAAAAAGCTAGTCCATGAAAGGTGCGCTCTATAACAGAATCAAGTTGAACCATTCCATCGTCATTGTCTTCGGTTCGAATCGATTCAGTTATACCTTCACCATCAAAAATATCTTTAATTTTACCTAAACCTAAAACGTCTAAATTTGCTTCTTCTAATTCCTTTAACACGGTCTTTCCGAATGGTTTTACCGCATAGTCTTTTCGGTTAGCTGTCCGAACAAAGGAACCTAACTTACCAATAAATGGACGGGCAATCACACGGCCAACCATATACGGTTCTTCTAATGTTAATTTTCTAGCAACCTCACAAATAGAGTACAATTCTTCAAGCGGAACAACTTCTTCATGGGCGGCGATTTGCAAGACGGAATCGGCAGAGGTATAGACAATGATGTTTCCGGTTTTAAGGTGTTCTTCGCCTAGTTCTTCGATAATTTCCGTACCAGAAGCTACTTTGTTTCCGATTACTTTTCGATTTATTTTAGCTTCTAAGGTCTCGATTAATGCCCTTGGAAAGCCATTAGGGAAGGTCCGGAAAGGTTGATCGATTTTCAAACCCATTAATTCCCAATGGCCAGTCATCGTATCTTTTCCGACGGAAGCCTCGGCCATTTTAGTGAAAAAACCTAAACTATTTTGTACTTTATTAACCCCTTTTATTGGCGCGATATTACCTAATCCTAGTTTTTCTAATTGTGGTAAGTGTAAACCATTCAATCGTTCTGCAGTATGAGCTAATGTATTTGCTCCTTCATCTCCATATTTTACTGCATCAGGAAGCGCACCTATTCCTACTGAATCAAGGACGATAAGAAATATTCGTTCAAACGTTTGCATCTATATTCTCCTTTACGTGCGTTCTGCCCTTGGATGAAATTGACGGTAAGTATCGGTTAATCGGGACTTCGATACATGGGTATAAATTTGAGTCGTCGAAATATCCGCATGTCCTAACATTTCTTGAACTGCGCGTAAATCCGCTCCATTTTCTAATAAATGAGTTGCAAAAGAATGGCGTAAAGTATGAGGAGTAATCGACTTTTTAAGCCCTTGTTCCTTCGCTAGCTTTTTAAGTAACTTCCAAAAACCTTGGCGCGATAAAGGCCGGCCGTGATGGTTTACGAAGAATTTCGTCTCGCCTTGATTACGTTTTACTAAAATTGGTCGAGCGTACTCAAGATAATGTTCCATTGCTTCGATTGCTAAAGAACCAATTGGAACGATTCGTTCTTTTGATCCCTTACCTATGCAGCGAACAAAGCCCATTGTCAAATGAATATCGTTCATTTCTAACTCAATTAGTTCTGTCACTCGTAAACCTGTAGCATATAATAGTTCTAGCATCGCTTTATTGCGAATATCTAATGGAGCGTCTCCGGTAATATGTAAAAGTTGATTTACCTCTTCAATCGAAAGGACATCCGGAAGGGAGCGACCTTGTTTTGGCATTTCAATATGAAGACTTACATCCGTTGTAACATATTGATCATTTAATAAAAATTGATGAAAAGAACGAATTGCAGAAATCATTCGTGAAATAGTTGCAGGGGATTTATCCTCCCCTTTAAGTGTTGCGAGAAATTGAATGATATGATGGCGTTCGACCTCATCCCAACTTGATAAGGATAGTTGTTTGATAAACTGTTTGTATTGGGTTAAATCCCTTCGATAAGCAGTTAAAGTATTTTCCGATAATCCCCGTTCTATTTGTAAGTAAGTTAAATATTCATGAAAAGCTTGTTTTAACATCGTTATTCTCCTAATCGAAACAATAGATCGATATATTCCAGCACATTATGTTGATCTAAAAATACTTTTACCGTTTGTCCTTCGGGCTCATCATAACGGTGAAATCGTTCGTACTCCTCATGTAATGCCCGTAAACCGAAATAGAACAATAGTGTACAACAAATAAATAAGAAAAATAATTTTAACCCATCGAATATATACCGTCGCATTAGGCACTCCTCTTCCTTCCAATCGTTTTTATTAAAAGGTATGCCATTTGTACGGTAAAATATACGTTAATGTACCTCTACTATATATCTAGCGCGTCTTTTTCGTCAATCTTGGTGATAAGTTTTCTAAGATTGGCCGATTATTTTTAACAGTCTGTTCAACGATTTGTCAACATTTATTTTACGCATAAAAAAACACTTTTCTTTAAAGAAGAAAAGCGTTTATTTGTCGACTTTAATTTTTTCCTTTTGTTGTACTAGGGCATCTTGACAATTTTTACAAATTCCATGAAACGTTAGACGATGATCTTTAACGTGAAAGTGCCAACGTTCCTCGACAATCTTCTCCACATCGACGAGTAAGTCTTCAATAATTTCTTCAACAGAACCACATTCCATACAAACTAAATGATGATGGAAATGATCGACACCTTCTTTACGTAAATCATACCTAGAAACACCGTCTCCAAAACTAATTTTATCGACGACTTCTAGTTCTGTTAACAAATCTAACGTTCTGTAAACAGTTGCTAAACCAATCTCTGGAGCCTTTTCCTTTACAAGTAAAAAGACTTCTTCAGCACTTAAATGGTCTTCCTCTCGCTCTAGCAAAACCGTTAATGTGGCTTCGCGTTGAGGTGTTAACTTATATCCTTTCGCATGTAGTTCTTTTTTAATACGATCGATTCGTTGTTTCATGGAAATACCCCCATCTTCATCTCTTATTATATGTTTCCATGAAACAACTGTCAAAACTTTGTTACTTTTATTAGATTGAAATCATTCTAAATAAGTCTATTAATCGTCATTTTTACCACTTCGTATGAGATGAACGTTTCAATGACCGAGCCAGATAAAGCAATAAACAAAAGTAGCGTATAAGCAAGGATATATTGGATAAAAGATTGACGAATTGGCGTCCGATCTACTTTTCCAGAAATTTTATGAAACAACAGTAATGAAAACAAATGAGCTAAAGAAGCAGCAATAATATAAATAGGGATGATAATCATATTTTGTGGCGCAATTGATACCGTTGCGATAAAAAGCCCTTTAAAACCGAGTTGATTAACAATAAACCCGACGGAAAAACCGATCGCTAATCCTTTTAAAAATACGAACAACCAAATAAAAGGAATCCCAATAATGGTAAGGCCCAATAGTAAAATAACGAGCAAATATTGTAAATGACTAAAAAAGCTTTTTTTCAAAATATCTTTACGAACGATTGGCTCGTCCGTTGTTAACTTCGTAAAAAATTGTTCGATATGAAAAAATAGATCTTGCTTTTGTACGAAACTCATTGAGTTAACGATAATAGCCCCGAAGACAATTCCCGTAATAAGTAGTGTCGTCATAAACATATAAATCGTCATATTAGACCGTACGTGGTCGATTATTAATTGTTGATATTTCATCGATTACAGCCTCCGTTACAACGTCGTACTTATACATATGTAACAGGGAATATTTTCATGCATGAACTTGTCCAATATTCAACTTATTTTTCTATTAAGCGACCGTATTTGCCTCCTCCACCAGCTTCAAAGGTGATTGTTCCCTTTCGAAGACGGATAATCCAATCGGCAACTTTTTTCGAAACGACTTCGCTTAATTCCTCCTCTGACACTTCGTGAATAATATTCATTTCTGTTCCAAAATGGGTAAGCAATTTGTCTAACGTCTTCGGACCGAGACCGGGAATGTAATCTAACGGGACTTGATAAATATAAGGTGGCCGTTTCGGTTTAAATGTAATATTAGTTGTTAATTGTTCAATCCTTTTCTTCACACCGCGAATTATTTTCGTTGAACTGCAAGTTGGACAACGTTTTATTTCTTCGTTCACTTTCGTAAAGCACTTCTGACAAACCGTTTCATAATATTTACCTAAATAAGGATTCATCCCATAGTTTTCAACTATTTCACGACCTTTTTTATTTTTAAGGGCACAGGCTAATTCCTTAAAACTTGCTTCTTTGACGCGCAACTTTTGATATTCTCGTGAGATTTTTTTCAAGGAGTGACTATCGGAATTGGTCACATAGGAAAATCGATGTAACTCCTCGATTGAATCGGCCATCTGAGTGTCAGAACTTAATCCCAATTCAATTGCATCGATTAACGAGGGATCTAACACTTCAACTAACGAACAATTTACCCCACGACCATACAAACTTTTAAACGGTGTAAAGACGTGGGCTGGAATAAAAAGTCCTCCTAGTTGTTTTGTTTTTGTTTGTAACTGTTTTGCACTGCAATAAATTCGCTGGGAACTTAAATTAATATTTGTCATTCTTGGTCGTAACCAAGTGGAAAACTTATGCATCGCTTCTAAAGTCGGTAAAAATACTAAGACATGAAAAGGGCCAGAAGAATCGTCATCATATATTTCAATCTCAGAGCCAAGAATTAATGTTACCTTTTCAAAACGAATACCGCCACCTTCTATTTCCTTCGCCCGTTCTTTATCGATTAACATTTCAATTTCTTCCAATACATTTGGCGCATGGCAATCAACGACACCAATTAAATCGATTCCTTTAAATCGACTGCTTTCTTCTAAAATATTCGTAATCGTTAATTTTGGTGAAGCACTTATTTTAACGGGATGACCGTACATATCCCTTCCGATATGAATGTGTAAATCTGCAAATATTGTCTTTAACATTCGTCCCTCTCCATTAGTTGTAAGTACAATAGGGCATAGGCCGTTTTTGCATCGTATATTTTTTGTTCTTGTACATATTGTGTCGCTTCTTCTAAAGATAATTCAACAACTTCTAAAAATTCATCTTCATCTCCTTCGACCTTTTCTTCTAAAGGTTGGACATCTTTTGCAAAATAAAGATGAATAATTTCATCTGCAAAACCAGGAGAAGTATAAAAGCTTGTCACCGGCGTAAGTGATGAACTCGTATAACCTGTTTCTTCTTCCAGCTCACGTAGTGCAGTTACTTCCGGTGCTTCATTCGGTTCTATTTTACCAGCGGGGATTTCGATAATCGTTCGTTCTAATGGCTTTCGAAATTGTTTTACTAAAATTAGTTTGCCATCTTCATTAAGGGCGATCACGGCTACAGCTCCAGGGTGGGTTACAATTTCCCGCTTTGAGTAATTACCATCAGGTAACTTAACATCATCGACATGTAGTGAGATAATGTTTCCTTCGAATATAGTATCTCTTCTAACAGTATGCTCATAAAATTGCTCCATTGTTTACACTCCTTCTATAAATTTTACACAATTAGGGAGAAAATAAATCCTCCCTTACTATTAATATAATAGTAAAGGAGGATTCGTCGAGTTATCCGTCTTTTCTTTTTAATATAGTCGGATGTTTCTTCTCCTTATATTGGGAATCGGTTTTTAATTGAACAGAGTGAATCGGTTCAACTTTTACGTTTACTTTTGTTTCGCCAATTAATTTTACGATAAATTCCCTCTCTACTTCCACTTCGATTTCTTCGCCACTTTCTGCAATTTGACATTGGATGCAATTTGGTTGTTTTACAACCTTTGCAATACAGTCGTATTCTTCACCAACAATTTCATCATCCCGTTCAGCTAATATTATTTCATCCCGGTATTGAACAGTTTCTAAAACAACTTCTGTATGCCTGTGGTCATCATAAGCATACCAGAGATTAATATCATAACTACCTTGGATTTCAACGTATTCACCATCAGCTTTCGTTGCATGATAGGAATGATTAATAATCCAACAACCTAAAACACTCGATGGCTTGTGGGCTGGGAGGACTCGATTTATTTCTGTTGTTTTCTTCCGGCCTTTGCCACAAACTGCTTTTGTAATAATTTCACGAAAATCATATTCCCGATATGTCATGTTTACGCTACCTCCTCTTTAGTCATAGTCATTTTATGCAAGGCGAACACCTAAAGTGAATCCCCTGCCTACTACAGTTAAAAGCAGATCACTAAAATAAAGACATATGTATAGGTAATCTACCGAAAGAAAAAATGGATTGAGCTTTCAAGTATTGAAAACCCAATCCATCTTTTTAGTTAAGATTAGCTTTGTCTCTATTATGTTTTGATGAATTAATTATTCTGTTTCTTTCAGTTGTTTTCCGGACTTACCCTTAAGTAAATCGCCACCCGTATCTTTGATCACGTGGTTTGTTACCTCTCGTGCAATCGTTCCGGATACGAGTTGTAAGACGTCGTTTACAACTTGTTGAATTTCTTTAAATTCTACAACAATTGGTATTTCATCAAGTTCGTCTTGGATAGAGTCGATTTTTTCCTCTACTTTCGCTAATGCTTCTTTTTTATCGTAAGCTTGTAAATTGACAGCTTGCTTTTGCAAAGCTTTGATTCGAGAAATTAGCTTTTGGACCTTATCGTTATTGTTTATTTTTACTTCTAATTGTTTAAAACGTTCAATTTCCTCCGTCTGTGCTAACATCGCAGCTAATTTTTTAGCTTCGTCTAGCACTTCTTTACGAGTGTATTTTGCCATCTTCTTTCACCTCAGCTGTATTAGTTACAATTTCGCCATCTAAAGACCAAGTTTTTGCATCTGTAATTTTTACATCAACGATTTGGCCAATAACTGATTTTGGTCCTTTGAAATTAACTACTTTATTTTTTTCCGTATAACCAGCTAATACATTAGGGTCTCGCTTACTTTCACCTTCGACGAGAACTTTGACAACTTTTCCTTCGTATTGTTTCATCGATTCAGCAGCTTGTTTATTTACAAGTTCATTCAAGCGTTGGAGACGCTCTTTTTTCACTTCCATTGATACGTTGTCCTCCATCGCTGCAGCAGGTGTTCCTTCTCGTGGAGAGTAAATAAACGTATAAGCTGATTCAAAACCTACTTCCTCAACTAATGACATCGTTTCTTCGAATTGTTCTTCCGTTTCATTTGGAAACCCGACAATGATATCCGTCGTTAACGTAACATTAGGTATTGCTTCGCGGATTTTGCGAACTAACTCCAAGTAGGATTCACGTGTATATTTACGATTCATTCGACGTAATATTTCGTTGCTACCAGATTGAACCGGTAAATGAATATGGTCGAGTAAGTTACCACCTTTTGCGAGAGCTTCTATCGCACGATCGTCAAAGTCTCTCGGGTGGGGTGTCATAAAACGAACTCGTGGAATATCAATCTTGTGCATATCGTTCAATAGATCGCCGAATAAATAATCGATATCCTCAAAGTCTTTCCCATAGGAGTTTACGTTTTGTCCGAGTAACGTAATCTCCTTATATCCTTGAGCAGCTAAATGACGTACTTCTTGGATAATATCTTCAGGGCGACGACTTCTTTCTTTACCGCGAGTCATTGGGACGATACAGTAGGTACAGAATTTGTCACATCCATACATGATATTAACCCAAGCTTTAATACGACCTTGACGTGCTTTCGGTAGATTTTCGTAAATATCTCCTTCTTTAGACCATACTTCAACGACTTGCGCTTTACTAAACATCGCTTCTTGAATTAATTGAGGTAAGCGATGAATATTATGTGTACCAAAAATTAAATCGACTTGTTGATGCTTTTCTAAAATACGATTTACGACCGTTTCTTGTTGCGACATACAGCCTGCAACAGCAATAATTAACTCTGGATTTTCAACTTTTAACGCTTTTAAGTGACCGATCTCACCGAAAACCCGATTTTCCGCATTTTCTCGGATTGCACATGTGTTCAAAATAATTAAATCAGCTTCTTCATCTACTGTCGTCGCTTCATAACCCATCTCCATCAAAATACCAGCCATCGTTTCCGAATCGTGTTCGTTCATTTGACAACCGTACGTACGGATAAGGAATTTCTTCCCAACACCGAACGTTTTCATCTGTTCTGGTATTGAGAAGTCATAATGAACTTCGATATCTTCGCGGTATCGTTTGCGAGCTTTACGGATATCTGGTGGCTGATACGTCGTTTGGAAGTAGTGGGCAAAATCTTCGGTCGTTTTTTCCGATAACGGTTTGTCCTGACTGGATTTTTTGTCCACGGACTCGCCTGTTCTTACTTTTGACATTTCTAGACGCTGTTCTTCGTTCATTCCGAAACTCCTTTCTATAAATACTACCTAACTAAGTATATAATGTTTAGCTATAATAAACAATGATTGTATAAGTGAAAAAATTTTAAACCTTTTTAAGCTTTTATTCTAAAAAGAAGTAAATAAAAATAAAAACCTAGTAAAAGCTTGAGCAACTATTTTTTTATTCAATTAATGCATTAGAAAAATTACTTGACTCTTTGATCACACTACTTTTTATGAAAACTTTTCAAAAAGTGAGTTTAACCTTCATGACCTCGGTAAGTGTATACGTAAAAAACATTGCCGTTGTTAATTTATGTATGCCGTCTATATACTTACTTGGCTAGATAAGTTTGTAGTTGTCTTGGTTCAAGTTTACCTAGTAGCAACCCTCTCTTAGCCAAGTAAATAGGCAAAACCTTCTGTTCTTACTCGATGTAATGCTTTATATGTACAAACGTCTATCAACTTATCCAATCAAGATGTTCGCCGGATAAGTTAATAGAAAAAAGTACTTTAACTTACCCAGTGGAATCCTCCAGCGGGTAAATGAATTAAAAAATCCCTCATCACCCCAGCAGAGCCTTCTTATGGATAAGTTTGACATGATTTTCGTTTAAATTTACTTAAACAGCCCTCCTACTGAGTATTTACTACATAAACCACTATAGCTTACTCAGCGTAACAGTTTGCTAAGTAAGCCCACGTTATAAATTGTTTCTTTCATGAATCAATAGAGTTCCTTGTGGCTAATTCAACTAAAAAGTCGCTTAGACTAGACTGCAAAAAAGATGGGAGGTCAATTTTCCAGCATAGAAACCTAATTAAAGTGTTAGTAAGACTTTCGTCAATTCAAGATAGATTTGTGTTCATAACGAATAAACTAAGAAAATGCTTCACCTAAAAACATTAAATATATAAGCAAAGATTATGTATAAAATAAAATGGACTGAGTTTCTACACAATAGAGAAATTCAGTCCATCTGTTCTTTTAAGGCTAGCTTTCTCCTAGCCACTTTCAAAAGTTTTTTAATTAAATTGTTTGTTTATAATTTTTTGAAAACTTTAACGAGGCTCAACGATTAACTTAATCGCGGTACGCTCTTCGTTATCAATTAAAATGTCAGTAAAAGCAGGAATACAAATTAAATCAACACCACTCGGCGCAACAAAACCTCTTGCAATTGCTACTGCCTTAATTGCTTGGTTTAACGCTCCCGCTCCTATTGCTTGTAGCTCCGCTGATCCATTCTCCCTCAACACATTTGCTAACGCACCAGCTACTGAGTTAGGATTTGACTTTGCTGAAACTTTTAACACATCCATTACTTAGTACCTCCTTCATGATCTTATATAGTCGTATTGCTACTATATTCCGATAAATGTTACCTTATTACTTAATTATGCATAAACTAGCAAAGATTACAATTATTTTCTACTATAAAAACGTTTTCAACCCATGTTTGTACTAAATTGTTATAAAATTGACTCATTTTCAGTAATCATAATCCGTTCTATTTTTTCAACTGTTCCGGTTTGGGGATTCACTTGTAAGAAGCATCCGTTCAGTTGATTTGGACCGCGACGATCAACTTCAAAACGGGTCGGCAAGTTAGTTAAAAAGCGATTGATTACCGCCTCCCGTTCTACACCAATTATTCCGTTATACGGGCCAGTCATTCCTACATCGGTTATATAACCAGTACCCTGTGGTAAAATTCGTTCGTCAGCAGTTTGTACGTGAGTGTGCGTCCCAAGCACGGCCGTCACTTTACCGTCAACGTGCCAAGCAAAAGCTTGTTTTTCACTAGTTGCTTCACCGTGGAAGTCGACTATAATTGTATTAGTACGTTCCCGTGCCTCACTTATTAAGTGTGAACCAATCGTAAACGGATTGTCAAGTTCATCTAAAAATACGCGTCCTTGTAAATTAATAACGGCAACTTCCTGGCCGTTTACATTTACATAAACGATTCCTTTTCCTGGTGTACTTACAGGAAAATTTGCTGGACGAACTAAATATGGAGCATCGTCAATAAAATCAAATATCTCCTTCTTATTCCACGTATGATTACCCATCGTAATCACTTGTACTCCTGCATTGAGTAGTTGTTTATAAATTTTTTCCGTTATACCTTTACCACCGGCAGCATTTTCACCATTTACAATCGTTAATTGGGGGCGATATTTTTCTTTTAACCGTGGCAAATGGATTTCAAGCATTTTTCTTCCAGGTGAGCCGACGACGTCACCGATAAAAATTATTTTCATCTTACTTTTTATTTCTCCTTTAGACGGTTACAACTATTTTATTTAATTGGATAAAAAAAGCGGTAGTAAATATACCGCTTTTTTTCCTTAGTTACTTTGCATATTCGATTGCTCTTGTCTCTCGAATAACGGTCACCTTTATATGACCAGGGTATTCAAGCTCTTCTTCGATCCGTTTACGAATATCCCGTGCAATATGGATGGCACTTGTATCATCAATTGCATCGGGTTTAACCATAATTCGTACTTCACGACCGGCTTGAATTGCATACGATTTATCTACTCCTTCGAAGGAGTTAGATATTTCTTCAAGTTTTTCCAAACGTCGAATATAGTTTTCTAACGATTCACTTCGAGCACCTGGTCTTGCAGCGGATAACGCATCAGCTGCTGCAACGAGAACTGCAATAACAGACGTCGGTTCTTCATCACCATGGTGGGAAGCAATCGCATTGATGACGACTGGATTTTCCTTATACTTGATAGCTAGTTCTTTACCAATTTCAACGTGACTACCTTCTACTTCATGATCGATTGCTTTACCAATATCATGGAGTAAGCCCGCTCTTCTAGCTAACGTTACATCTTCCCCTAATTCAGCGGCTAAGAGTCCGGCTAAATGAGCTACTTCAATTGAGTGATTTAACACGTTTTGTCCATAGCTTGTACGATATTTTAACCGACCTAAAATTTTCACTAAATCAGGATGTAAGTTATGAATGCCGACTTCAAAAGTAGTCTCTTCCCCGACTTCTCGAATGTATTCATCAACTTCACGACGAGCTTTATCGACCATTTCTTCAATACGGGCTGGATGGATCCGACCATCCTGAACTAACTTTTCAAGGGCAATTCTCGCTATTTCACGCCTTACTGGATCAAATCCGGACAAGATTACGGCTTCAGGCGTATCGTCAATAATTAAGTCAATACCGGTTAGCGTCTCAAGTGTTCGAATATTTCGTCCTTCACGCCCGATAATTCTACCTTTCATTTCATCGTTCGGTAAATCGATAACCGATACTGTCGTTTCAGCTACATGATCAGCAGCACAACGTTGTAAAGCTAGCGATAGAATATGTTTAGCTTTTTTATCTGCTTCTTCTTTCGTACGTGTTTCTGCCTCCTTAATCATTAAAGCTGTTTCTTGTCTTAATTCATCTTCGACACGCTTTAAAATAACGTCTTTAGCTTGATCCGTTGTATATCCAGAAATGCGTTCAAGCTCCTGTTGTTGTTCAGCTATGAGAGCTTCCACTTTGCTTTCCATTTCTTCAATTTGTTGTTGTTGTTTCGCCAAGGCTTGTTCTCTTTTTTCTAAAGAAAGTTCCCTTTGATCTAAGGTCACGCTTTTCTTATCTAAAAGCTCATCCTTCTGCATTAAACGTTGTTCTTGTTTTTGAATTTCTAAACGTCGTTCACGTAATTCGTCCTCGACTTGTTTACGAAATTCATGACTTTCTTCCTTCGCTTCTAGCAGTGCCTCTTTTTTAGCTGCGTCCGCATTTCGATACGCTTCATCGACAATTTGTTTAGCTAAATTTTCGGCACTGGAAATTTTGGCTTCTGCTATTGTTTTACGGCCTAAATACCCAACAACAATACCGACGATCAAGGCTAAGGCGAGCAAAATGGAGATGAGTAAAGGTTGATTCACGTTCTTCACCTCCTATTGCTATAAATTTGTACAATTGTTTATTGTCGGCATATAGCTTTTTAAATAGTTATTCATGTATAATCTAAAAGTAAAATTATACATCTTAATTTTAATTGTAACAATAATCAGTGTCAATGGAAAGCAATATATGTTTTTAATAAGATTATTCGGTGCTTCGGAAGATTTAATGTAAGCTAATGAGGAGTTTCAAGCAAGATAAAATGAACAAGTTTCTTAAAAATTAAGAGGTCGCTTTATTTTCTAGATATTATTTGTTTTATCTTTGTTGTATTTATCATTCCCATATTTAATCGTCTATAAAAAACGACCTGAGCTTCCTTAATTAATTAGAAACTCAGGTACCATCTCTTATATAATAGTCCGCTATGAGAAGTACTGGAGGAGAGCTTATACTTCTTCTGTTTCTTCTACTTCTTCTTCTAGCCCTTCTTCTGGCCCTTCTTCTGGCCCGTCTAAGTTATAATGTTTACGAATTGCGCTATAAATTTCTTCAAATACGTGTGGATGCTCGATTAAAAATTGCTTTGCATTTTCACGACCTTGTCCTAACCGTTCACCCTGATAGGAATACCAAGCGCCACTTTTTTCGACGATATCTAAGTCGGAACCGATATCGAGCACTTCTGCTTCTTTTGAAATTCCTTCACCATACATAATATCGACCATTGCCTGCTTAAACGGCGGTGCAACTTTGTTTTTTACTACCTTTATACGCGTTTTATTACCGATCATGTCAGTTCCTTGTTTTAAGGTTTCGGCACGACGTACTTCGAGACGGACGGAAGAATAGAACTTTAGTGCTCGTCCACCAGGGGTGGTCTCAGGATTACCGAACATGACACCAACCTTTTCACGAATTTGGTTAATAAATATCGCAATCGTCTTCGACTTATTAATTGCTCCCGATAGTTTCCTCAATGCTTGGGACATTAAACGAGCCTGAAGGCCAACGTGGGAGTCGCCCATTTCTCCTTCAATTTCCGCACTTGGTACGAGGGCAGCAACTGAGTCGACGACAATAATATCGATCGCACCACTACGGACCAGTGCTTCGGCAATTTCTAAAGCTTGCTCCCCAGTATCTGGTTGAGATAATAATAGTTCATCGATATTTACACCTAAGGCTTTTGCATAGTTCGGATCAAGAGCATGCTCCGCATCGATAAAAGCTGCTTGTCCACCGAGCTTTTGGGCTTCAGCAATCGCATGTAATGCAACAGTTGTCTTTCCAGAGGATTCCGGACCGTAAATTTCGATAACTCGTCCCCGTGGATAGCCTCCAATTCCTAAGGCTTCGTCTAAGGCAAGAGAGCCACTAGGAATTGTTTCAATTCGTTGAGTTGCTTCTTCACCAAGTTTCATAATGGAACCTTTACCAAATTGTTTTTCTATTTTTCGTAACGCTTCATCTAAAGCTTTCTGTTTACTGCTCATTTAATTACTCCTTCCTCTAACGTTATCTTTATCATACACTGAACGGGAGCTTTTCTCAAACGATAAGCGAATGCATGTTCTCATGTTTTGAGTCGTGTTTTTCCCTTAAAATTCATTTTTAATCCAATTTTTTAATCGAAAATTAAAATTTATACTCTTAAAGCCTATTTAAAATGAAAACTTCGTATAATTTAAAATTTTTTCGAAACCTTTTAACATTGATCGGTAACGTATTTCGTCACGGTTCCCATTAAAGCGAAACTCCTTCGTTACATACGTATCTTCTGTACGGTCATACAAACTAATAAATACGGTTCCTACTTCTTTGCCTTCGATTGCGTCTGGTCCGGCTACTCCAGTAAAGCTTAAACCTAAATCACTATCCATGATTTCGCTAATATTTTTTGCCATTTCCTCGGCACATTCAGAACTTACTGTACCATACCTTTCAATCGTCTCTTTTTTAACATGCAAAACTTGTGTCTTTGCACTTGCTGCGTAACTTACAATCCCGCCTGAAAAAACACAAGATACCCCTTCTACTGCGACGAGTTTACTTTGAAACAATCCTCCTGTTAAACTTTCGGCAACAGCGATGCATTGGTTCCGTTTTAAAAGTTGTTTAACGACTGCTTCTTCGATTGTCGTATCATTTTCTCCGTAAAAATACGAACCTACCCGTTCCAATATTTGAGCTTTCATTTCTTGTAAGAGTGTATCAGCTTCTTTTTTTGAAGAGGCTTTTGCCGTAAGCCGAATTGTAATACCGTCACGGTCTGATAAAGGTGCAATTGTAGGATTGGATTGGTTTGTGATTAAGTCTTGTAAACGATGTTCTAAAATTGATTCCCCTATTCCGATAAAACGTAACACTAGCGATTCAATGATTTGTTCACCATTTAATTTACGTAAGTACGGAAGACAATCATCAGTAAAGATTTGCTTCATTTCCCGAGGCACCCCTGGGAGAAATATCCAAACAACATTATCATAATGGACGATATTACCAGGAGCCATTCCATATTTATTTTGTAAGATTGTTGAGTTTTCAAACACTCGGGCTTGACGGCGATTGTTCGGTGTCATTTCGATTCCTTGCTTTGCAAAAAACCGCTCAATTTTTCGTAATGAAGCTTCATGTTCAACGATTTCTAACTGACTAATTCGTTGAAAAGCTTCCCGAGACATATCGTCTTCGGTCGGGCCTAAACCACCAGAAATAATGACAACATTCGAACGTCCCTTTGCTTGCTTGAACATCGATGTTAATCGTTCAATATTATCGCCCACAACCGTATGATAGTACGTATTAATCCCGTAAGTTGCTAACTGTTGTGAAAGCCACTGGGCGTTCGTATTTGCTATTTGACCAAGTAACAATTCGGTACCTACAGCGATAATTTCGGTACGTAATCCTTTCTTCATTTTGAATCCCTCAATACGTGCCAATTTTTAATAAAATAGTCAATTCCGGACCAAATCGTTAAAACTAAGGCGACATAAACCATTATTATATCGACAGGTAAAGAAAGATAGACAAAAGGGAAATTATGTAGTAGTAATAACGCAATTGCAATTAATTGGGAGGCGGTTTTTAACTTTCCCATACTACTTGCTGCAAGGACAATCCCTTCTCCCGCTGCCACGAGTCGTAAACCCGTAACAGCAAACTCTCGACTAATAATTAAAATAACAATCCAAGCTTGAACGAGATCTAATTCAACAAGCATTATAAAAGCAGCTGATACGAGTAATTTATCTGCTAAAGGATCGAGAAATTTCCCCATATTCGTAATCAAGTTGTATTTACGGGCAATATAACCATCTAACCAATCGGTTATAGAAGCAATTAAAAATAAAATAGCTGCAACGATATGAGTTATTGGATACGCCTCTCCATCTAGCGTATATGTTCCCC
>CALGOZ010000050.1 GCA_937960785.1 uncultured Pseudogracilibacillus sp. | reverse complement strand
TTTATTCCGTTTACAGCAAGGCCGGCTACTGTATACAGAACTTTTATTTCATTTACAGTGAGGCGGATTACTGTAAATAGAATTTAATTTGTCTTGTTTTCGTATACAGCAAAGGTACATTTTTAAAAATTTATTCATAAAAAAAGCTAGCCCTAAAAATAGAGCTAGCAAAATGAAGGTTGATTTAGTTTTAAGAAGCTTGCTTTAGTTCCCTACGTCGACGGACGCGCCGTATAATGAAGCGAGTCACTAGCAGGAGCGCAACAAGGCCAACAAGAATCAATCCGTAGACAGTGTAAGCAATCCCATTTGGTTTCTCTAATAAAGCTGGAATACTTCGCGATGCTTCGACGACCTTTCTCCCTTGAGGCTCTTTATACTCATCGGATACTTGAGGCAGACCATTAACTTCCGGAAAAGAACGGATGTAATTTGCGATTGCGTACCATTCTTTTATTTCCCTTTCGGAGCCGTCATTCATATATAAAATATGGTCTTCAAAGTCTGTAATTGGATTACCGTCACGGTCCTTCGGTTCAACGGATAAAAGTCCGAACGATTGATCATTCACAACAGGCAACATTTGGCCCGCATATAATCCTGCCACGACTCGATATAACTTGTCGTCTACGATTTCCTCCGTCGAGCCATCATCGTGTCTAATTTTTACATCGGTTACTTTATTAAAAAAGAGCCGATGGGGATTAAACGTATACGTCAAGCCAGCAACGTGCAATTGTGCTGCTGGCATTAACGGAGCGACCGAGGCATCGACTTCAGCGATTGTTTTTAACTCTTTACCTGTGACAAATACTTCAACTAAGGGATAGCCGGACATTTTATCTTTACCGATTCCAAGAGAGCTGACATTAAAAACGTCGGATACAGTGATCTCACCTTCATAAAGGGAACTACGAATAGTACCCACCGGAACGATTGCAGCTGTCACTGGCTCTGCACCCTCTTCATCGTGTTCACGTACTGTATATAAATAAGCATCCCCTATTAAACTACCTAAAGCATCTTCTTCGTGACGATCATAAATTGTTTCAAATTCTGTTATATGATAAGGGATTCTTCCGAGCACTTCGTTAAATTCTAAATCAAAATAATCGAGATATTCCTTTTGCACATTATGCTTGAAAACTTCTATTTGTTTGATGATTGTACGATTTTCCTCAATCGAGTTGTCGATTCGTTTTAACTTGTAGTCGACAAGCTCCCAGCGGTCGTTACCTTTTTCTAATGTTAGTACGCCTAAGTTTTCTCCATATTCACCGGTTGAGCCGATTACGGTATTGCCAATAACAATAGGGCTTTCTAAAAAGGTGTGGGAATGTCCACTGACAATTACATCGATCTCCGGCACGGCTTCTGCAAGCAATTCATCTTCTGATGTTTTTTTACTTTCTGAGGTGCCGGAGTGAGAAAGGGCAATAATTAAGTCGACTTCTTCTTCGTCTTTTAACTGCTTCACCACTTCCTTCGCCGTATCAATAATCGGTTCGAACTCAACACCAGACATCGGTGCATTCGACGCTGCATCTTCCCCAAGTAATCCAAAGATTCCAATCGAGATTCCGTTTCGTTCGATTACTTTGTACGGCTTTACTCCATAAGCTTCTGTCGCTTCTTTTAACTTCTTAACGCCTTCATCCATCGAACCATCGTCTAATGTCGGAAATGTCATATTAGCCATCACAATATCTGGTATTCGGTCATCACTTTCTTTAGCTGCAAGTAAACTATCCGCTAATCCGTCTGCCCGAAAATCAAACTCATGATTACCGAAAGTTACTGCATCATAACCAAAAGTCCCCATTAATCGTAATGTAGGGGACTCTGTTGCGAAAACCGTTTGAAAGAGCGTCCCCATCGCATAATCACCCGCATCGACTAATACGGTATTAGCGTGCTTTTTTCTTTCTTCTTCGATAGCTGTAAATAGTCGGGCATACCCACCAACATATTCCGCTTCTCCCTCTACCATTACTGGAAAAGAATATAAATTATCATGTAAGTCATGAGTAAATAAAATTGTCACTTCTTCATTTTCTCTAGCATAGACACTTGAAAAGGCAATCATAATAAAAGCAAGAATAAGAGCACTAGTCGTTAATAAAAAACGAATGAATTTTTTCTGCAACAAACTTCCCTCCTTTTTAAAACTATATCTCCTAAAAGAAAAAAGATTCCTATAAAAATAAGCAGACTTCTATACTTTTTCCCGCATATGCTTTTTCAATTCTTTTCGAATATCGTCAGGAATTGGAAGCGATTGTTCCTTTTTCAAATCATAGTTGACATATATTGCCTTTCCTTTTGCACATAACTTACCATCTTGATACAACTCTTCATACAATGTAAAACTCGTATTACCTATTCGGTCGACCCATGTATGAATTGTGACCTTGCGACCGTAATAAATTTGCCGAACGTAATCAATTTACGAAAGCTTGCTCTAAGGAAGCTGTAATTAACTCAACAGCCCTTAATGCTAAGGCATCTGTTAAATCATTCGCTTGTACTGACACGTAGGCTTCAATCGCATGAGTTAACGCATCGACTCCTATAGTTGCAGTAACTTTCGGAGGAACTGATACCGTTAAAGCTGGATCGACAATCGCTACGTCAGCAAGTAAATATTCGTGGGTGATGACATCTTTTGTCGACGGTAAAGATAAAACTGAAATATCTGTAACCTCTGAGCCGGTTCCAGCTGTCGTAGGCATTAATACAGTCGGAAGTCCGCGCTTTTTGATTTTCTTAGAACCAGTTAGATTTAGATAGTCTTTCACGTCTCCTTCGTGTACTGCTAACACTGCCGCTAGTTTTGCTAAATCGAGTGTACTACCACCGCCAATTTCTAAAACAAGATCGAAGTTATGCTCTTTCATATAGTCGACAAGCTTTTGTGCACAGTTTAACGAAGGCTCCATCTCAAAATCCGTATAAAAAGCGATATGTCTTCTGCCTTCTTGCACTCCTTGAAGCGCCCCCTCGACTATACCTAATTCCACTAACACATTATCTGTAATACATAATATATTTTCCGCTTTATAAAAATCTACTACCTCTACTAATTTATTTTTCGCTCCCCAACCTGTGAAACTTTTATTTGGAAAAGAAAATGTAGAAACTGGCATTGTGCCACCCTTTCTGTTGTATTCGCTTACATTATGGTTGTTTAAAGGTCGAAGTTATTTATCATTTTACTATGAGTTCCGCAATAAATATAGTCTTTCTCTTTTTTAAAACCTTTCATAAACGAAAAACTTATTGTGTATAAGCTTGTAATGGAGACGAATTTGATAAAGCTGACAGATAGCTTACCGCCATGAAATAAGGAACGTCTTTATCCGGGTGTGCTAGCTGTTTGCTTCAATCTATTGAACAAAAATATGCATCATCATTCTTTTGTATATTTTCCTTCCGCTTCTAATAGCTTTACTTTTTTAAAAATAATGTTTACATTAACTATGACAAGCGTTATTTGAGGAGTGTACGGTATGCGACAGAAAAAATTCGTTCCAATAATCTTAATCGTCGCTTTTTTATTAGGTGCATGCCAAGCTTTACCTGACTTAGATGATTTAGAATACGGATTAAACGATACAATTGCTAGAAAAATTGTTTGGGAAAGTTTAGATCGATTAGAGCTCGTACTGGATCAATACTATGACGAAACGCTACTCGATGAAAATAAGGACATTATTAACGAAAATTTAATCGATGAAAAGAAAAACACAGCCGAGCAAGAAAAATTTTTAAAACCGTATCGAGGGGCCTTTCGCGCTCTTTTAGCTGAAGAGCAGCTCGAACCTTTAATGCGTAAAATAATTTACGAATATTATGGCTCAATGCAGACCGACTATCTATCCAATCAACATATGGATATTCGCTTTGAATTAGTCGATCAAGAAGAAGAAGCATTTACCGCTTCCTTTATTCAATTGGCTGATGGAGAGCATTTCGAGCATCCGCGAAAGTTCACTGTCACCTATACAAAAGAGCATCAAGAATGGTTACTTGATGATTACACCGTCGAAGAAATAGACAATCCAAAATTAGACCTAACAATTGAAGATATAAAAGAGTATTATCATTATCAGCATAATAGCCAGGCGGAAATGATCGATTCAACGGAGGAATATTATATTTTCCGAATTAAAGAAAAGGACGTCAAAGAACCAGAATCATACGTCGTTGCAATCCATCGCGATACATCTTTGGAAAACCCTGAGCTTGCCCAACAATATGAATAATATAGAGGTTTTTAAAGGTACCCTTGACAAATACTAGAATCTTTATATATTCTATATATAACAATTGAATAAAGAAATCACTAGGGGAGCGAAGTTTCGCTGAGAAAGACATGTCTTGACCCTTAGAACCTGATCTAGGTAATACTAGCGTAGGGAAGTGATGGCGCGCATATAACGAAAACGATTATGTTTTCTTCGTTTTATCGTTATGTTGATTAACCATTCCTTACGTTAGGGAATGGTTTTTTTGATTTCTTTATTCAAAAAAAGAATAAAGGAGCTAAGGATAAAATGAAGTTTTCAGATCGTTTGTTTCAGACGATTGAACCAGTGTGGCAAAGTTACTTGGAGCACCCCTTTGTAAAAGGGATTGGTGAAGGGACCCTAGACAAGGAAAAATTCATCCATTATATGAAACAAGATTACGTTTACTTAATCGAGTATTCTCGAGTGTTTGCAATCGGTGCAACGAAAGCGAACGACTTAAAGACGATGACGATTTTTGCAAATTTACTTCATGGGACGATGAACTTTGAAATGGATCTGCATCGTGAATATGCAGCTAAGTTCGGTATCTCTAACGAAGAATTAGAAACGACAAAGCCATCGAGCACGATGACATCTTATACGAGCTATATGATTAGTCAAGCACAACTCGGCGGGGTGGAAAATGCAATCGCCGCAGTTCTCGCCTGTGCTTGGAGTTACAATTGGATTGGAAAAGAATTAGCCAAATGGCCAGGAGCCCTTGAACATGAGCTTTATGGTAATTGGGTAAAAATGTACTCCTCCGATGGGTTCACCAAAATCGCTGAAGACTGTATCGATTTAATTAATGAAATTGCAAAAGATAAACCAGAGCACGAACTTAAGAAGTTAGAAGAAATTTTTGTAAAAACAAGCTACTTTGAATATATGTTCTGGGATATGGCAGAAAACAAATCGATGTGGCCAGTACCTGCCCTTGCTACTTCGGGTAAATAAAAGCACTTTACCTAGCGCCTCCTTAAGTTACTACTTTCTCTTTGTAGCTTAAGGGGGTCTTTTTATTTTTTGTAAGTTTTATGAAGTCAAGTAGGAATCGTTTCAATAGCTAATTCATCATTACCTACACGAAAATTGTAAAACTTCTAATCGATCACAAGCTTCACTTCCATAAGATAAAAGACGATTCATCCGAAAATTAAAATTTACGTCGTTGAGAAAAATTAATTTAAAAGCCATTTTACTGTACTACTGTTACACTTGTTAAAGTTCTGAGTAGCACTTTTTCCCTTTATTATATTATCCGAATATTTCAAGGTGCTATAGTTAAAAATTTATCGTTTTAAAATATTTAATTTTTTTCATTAGTTCGTTATAATTATTCATATGTCAAATTATTCAACTAGTGAACTAAATGCAGGAGGGTTATATGGATAATTTAGCTGATTACATTCGACGATATGAGGTAGCTTTTCGACGAATTTATCGTAGTACAAACGATATGATGAAACAGCATGTTCACGCAAATATTACGACGGATCAGTTCACCGTTTTACAATATATTTTTTACAAAGAAAAAGTAACTTCAAGTCAAATCGCCGAAGAAATGGGAGTCGGTAGAAGTGCAATTACTGCCCTTGTAAATCGTCTTGTCGAGAGAAATATGATTACCCGGAAGCGCAATAAACGCGATCGGAGAATTGTTTATCTTTTCTTAACGGAAGATGGGAAAAAGGCAGTGAAAGAAACAGAAGTTGCGATTCATCGCTATTTAAAAGATAAATTAAATCATTTTCCGATTGAAGATATTGAAAAGTTCTTAGAATCGATTGAAAAGTTGGCTGATTTAATGGAAGACGATAAAGGAGCGGAAGTATGAAACACGTACTAAAGTTTAGATGGCTTATTATTGCGACTTGGATTGCTCTAGCTATTTTGTTAACGGTTTTTACACCGGATTTACAGCGTTTAGTCGCGGAAAAAGGACAAATTACAGTACCGGACGAATATCGATCTGTTGAAGCAGAACAAATGCTAGAAAAAATGAATGATTCTGATGTAAGAATTCACGACTTAGTTCTCGTCTTTCGAAAAGAAGAAGGATTATCAGAGAATGACCAAGCCGAAATTGTAACCATAATAAAGCAATTAGAAGAAAAAGACACGGAACTTGGACTCGAATCTGTTTTAAACTTCGCGGAAGATGAAGATATTGCTGAATCGACGGTGTCTGAAGATGGTACGACGATTATCGTACCAATCGAAGCAACGACCGAGAAAATGTCGATTCTCGATTTACGGGAAGAGATAACTGGAATTGCCGATTCAACAAATATTCCCCACGCTTTGACCGGCGAATCCTTAATTGAAGAGGATATTATCATCAACTCTGAAGAAGGATTAACGAAGACGATTTATATAACGGTCATTTTAATTTTAATTATTTTATTCGGAGTATTCCGTTCAGTCGTTGCCCCAGTTATCCCACTTCTTACTATTGGAATTAGTTATTTGGTTGCAGAGGGAATCGTATCGATCTTAGCTGATACGACAGCTTTTCCTCTATCGACCTTTACACAAGTATTTATGGTATCGATTATGTTTGGAATCGGAACGGACTACTGTATTTTAATTATTAGTCGCTTTAAAGAAGAGATGAACCTACGAGAAACGATACCTGAAGCAGTCATTGAAACGTATAAAGCAAGTGGAAAAACTATTTTTTACGCAGCATTAGCGGTATTAATTGGTTTTTCGACGATTGGTTTGTCACAATTCTCCCTTTATCAATCTGCTGTTGCTGTTGCAATTGGTGTCTTTGTCGTTACCGTTGCACTAGTGACGATTGTTCCTTTCTTCCTCGTTTTATTAGGAAGAAAGCTGTTTTGGCCCTTTCATAAAAAGGCGGAACATAAGGAAAGTAAACTTTGGGGCGCCCTCGGTCATTTCACTTGGACTCGTCCGGTAATTTCGTTATTAATCGTCGCAATTATTGCTGTACCGGTTTTACTTTTATATAAGGGTGAGCAGACTTACGACAACTTAGCCGAATTAAGCGACGATTATGATACAGTTATTGGTTTCAATTGGATTGAGGAGGCTTTCGGTCCAGGAGAAATTATGCCAATCACCGTCGTAATGGAATTGAGCGAAGCTATTGAAGAGGTAGCTGATGTACAAGGTTTAGAAACAATTACTAGTTACCTGGCTGATCTCGATGGCATTGCTAAAGTCCGAAGTGTGTCGCGACCAGCTGGGGATATTGTCGAGGATTTTTTACTAGAGAAGCAAACAGATATATTAACCGATGGTCTCGAAGAAATGCTCGATGGAGTTAAGGAGCTACAGGAAGGTTTAACGGAAGCTTCAGACGAGATGAAAGAACAGGCTCCCGAGCTTAAAAAGGCCCAAGATGGAGTACAGGCATTAGTAGATGGTACAGGGGAAGTGCGCGATGGTATTTTAGAAGTTCAAAGCGCCATACAAGAGATTGAAGACGGGCTTCGGGAAGGTGCAATGGGACTCGATGAAGCTATTGCTGGACTGGAGCAAATTCGTTCTAGCTTGAACGAAACAATCCAAGGCCATCGTGAATTATTAGATGGATATAAACAAATTACGGCTGGTATTCAACAAGCTGAGAAAAAAATGCAAGACGTAGCCGATGTCGATATCGACTTTGATATCGAAGGAATGTTACATGCTCTAGATGGGATTGAGCAAAGTATCGATGGTATGATTGCCATTACCGATGGTGCTACAAAAGAGATCAACTCACATATGCCTGAAGGAATGAAAATCCCAGAGATTACTAAAATACCCGAGTATCAAAAAGCTGCTGGAGCTGCTAAACATATTATTAATGAAATGAGGAAAGGCTTAGAAGAAGCTGCTAAAGACCTCGGTGACTTTGAAAATGTAGACTTATCCTTTAAGGAAATTATCCAACCCTTAGAGGAGCTAAATGTTGGTTATAGCCAGTTGATTAATGGCCAGGACGAAATTGCCTCAGGCCTCGATGAATTAATCGATGGACTTCGTGAATTGCAACAAGGCCTAGGTGAGGCTACAGAGGGCCAAAGTCAGATTGCCAACTCCATGCCTGAGATGTCTGAGGGACTTGGTGAAATAATCGATGGTCAAAAGGAAATAAAAGACGCCTTCCGAGAGCTACAAGAAGGCCTCGATGAACTAGCAGACGGCTTAGCTGAAGGTGCAGATGGTCTTAGCGAGTTATACGATGGATTAGAGGATATTAATCGTTTTTTATCTGAGATGGACTTTACAAGTCAGGAGGAAATTGTCGTTATTCCAAAAGAAGCATTAGAGGATAAAGAGTTTTGGGATGCGGCTGAGCTATATTTATCACCTGACCGAAAGATTGTGAAGTTTGAGGCTGTCTTAGGTTTACATCCTTATTCTAAAGACGCTTTACAATTAGTCGATGAGGTAGAGGAGCAAGTGGCTCATGCAATTAAAAAGACCCGTCTCGATGTGAAAGACTTTAAAATCGGTGGCACTTCAAGTATTAACAATGATTTAGATACTATTTCTGCAAAAGATTACAAACGGACTGCGACGTTAATGTTAATCGGGATTTTCTTAATTTTAGTCTTTATGTTGCGTTCGCTTGTGATGCCACTTTATATCTTAGCTTCATTGCTATTAACGTACTTTACGGCAATCGGCTTGTCAGAAATTATTTTTACAAAGATTGTAGGCTATGAAGGACTGACATGGGCTATCCCATTCTTTTCCTTCGTAATGTTAATTGCCCTCGGAGTTGACTACAGTATTTTCCTAATGAGTCGATTTAATGAATATCGGGATTCACTTATTTATGATGGAATGATGAAATCGATGCGTAATATGGGAACAGTTATTATTTCTGCCACTCTTATCTTAGGTGGTACGTTTGCAGCGATGTTACCGTCAGGTGTATTATCGCTCTTACAAATCGCAACGACAGTTATTATTGGCTTAGCTTTATATGCATTGATTATTTTACCGTTGTTTACCCCAGTCTTTGTGAAGCTGTTTGGCCGATACAACTGGTGGCCCTTTTCGAAATAAAGTAAGACGAATAGCTAGGGAACTTTAGCTTTCCCTAGCTTTTTCTATCCTCAAAGTGGATCTTTAAAGGATTTTTGTTTTATAAGTATCGATTTTGTTTGCAATGAGTAAGTTAACGAAGGAATCAATCTACTCTTTCCTAGTGGATGTGCTCGTTGGGTAAATTGAATCTCAGAATACAATAACTTACATAGCGAGCTGCGTCCGATGAGTAAGGTAATTTGGAAAAATACAACAACTTACGCAGTCAACGCCTACATTGAGTAAGATTTAATAAAAAGGCACAACAACCTACTCAGCAGATGAGTCCAATGAGTAAGATAAAGCAAAAAGGTACCACTATCTACACAGTGGACAACTCCAGTGGGTAAGATAAAACAGAAAAGCACTACTACCTACACAGTGGACGACTCCAGTGGGTAAGATAAAACAAAAAGATGCCACT
>CALGOZ010000049.1 GCA_937960785.1 uncultured Pseudogracilibacillus sp. | reverse complement strand
CCGATCGGTTAACAGCCGATTGCTCTACCACTGAGCTACTGTGGAATATTTAAAAATTACTTTATTTATATTAATTTGCTTGTAGTAGTTTTATTGAACCCGTGTCTTCTTATCAGTTCCTCGGGGTTCATCTACTTGATACCCCTGCGGTCCGGTCGGTCCTCGGCGTTCATCTAATCGATTGCCCCTGCGGTCCGGTCGGTCCTCGGGGCAGATAGTGATATTTTTCGGTGAAAAATATCACATTGCTCTACCACTGAGCTACTGTGGAATAAATTACATTTTTTATCCTGTTGAACAAGCACAAGTTATAATTTATCATGAAATTTGTAATGTGTCAACGATTTTATATAATTTTTTACGACAAGGTAAAAAGAACTACTTTTAAACCTAGGTCCACTATTCATTATACAAAAAATCGAAGCACGTTACAATATCATGCTTCGACAAATTTATCATTTAAAACTTGCTAACACCTCTTCGGCAATATTTACTGCATGGTCACCAATACGCTCTAAATTACTAATAATATCGACGAATACGACGCCAGCAGACCCCGTGCATAATCCTTCATTCATACGAACGATATGGTCCCGTCTAAATTGACGTTCCATTCGGTCAATTTGCTCTTCCTTTTGCAAGACAACTAAAGCTTCTTCACGACTCATAAGATCGAGGGAACGCATCGCTTGCTCGACCGTTAAAATCGTTAAATCGAACATTTCTTGTAAATCTTCATGTGCTTGGTCGGTTAATGTTATTTTGTTTGAAATTTTAAATTCTGTTAGTTCGACAATATTCTCAAAGTGATCACCAATTCGCTCAATATCACGAACAGTATCAAGTAGAGATGTATGTTTAGCACTATCGGCTTCCGATAAGGTCTCACTTGCTAAACTAATTAAATAATTCGTAATTTCTCGATCTAAATTATTTAAGGCTCCTTCGATTTGTCTTGCCATTTCCGCATTCCGACGATCTTTTGTCACGATAAATTTACTTGTTTCTTCTAAGCCTTGCACACAATATTCTCCCATACGGAGCACTTCTGCTTTTGCTTGTGAAATAGCTACCGTTGAAGACTGTTTAATAAATAGAGGGTCTAAATGTTTCGGTTTGTATTCTACTGTAACATCTTCTCCCGGAACTAATTTCGTCACAATCCAAGCTAATACTCCGACAAAAGGTAGTTGGATCATTGTGTTTACGATGTTAAAGGTACCATGGGCAAAAGCAATCGTCATTTTTGGATCTAGTAAAAACGTCGATTGTAAGTAGGATGCGTAAGCTGTAAAAGGTGTTAAAAAGAATAAGAAAATTGTCGCTCCAACGACATTGAATATAACGTGAGTAAAAGCAGCCCGTTTTGCTGCAACAGAAACCCCAAATGCTGCCAATACAGCTGTAATCGTTGTACCGATATTATCCCCAAATAAAACCGGTATAGCCGCTTGTAAACTAATTGCTCCTTCTGCATATAAACCTTGTAAAATACCGATTGTCGCGCTAGAACTTTGCACAATCATCGTAAATACAGTACCGATGATCACACCTAAAATAGGTTTATCACTCATACTTACGGTTAGATCATGAAACACTTCTAATGAACGAAGTGGTGCCATTCCACTACTCATTAGTTGTAATCCGAAGAACAAAGAACCAAAACCGAATAGAGCTTGTCCGATTACATTGAAACGTTCATTTTTAAAGAAAAATAACATAAAAGCACCAATTGCTAAAATCGGTAGACTATATTCACCAACGTTAAAGCCGATAATAAAAGCAGTTACGGTCGTTCCAATATTTGCTCCCATAATGACACCGATCGCTTGACGTAAGGTCATAAAGCCAGCATTTACTAGCGCAACAGTTAAAACGGTCGTTCCTGAACTACTTTGAATTAAAACCGTTACTAATAAACCTGCAAATACACCAAGTAACGGATTGCTCGTAAATCGATCTAAAATACTGCGTAAGCGATCACCTGCAGCCTTTTGCAGTCCATCCCCTAAATATTTTATTCCGAGAAGAAAAATTCCAAGTCCACCGATAAACTCAAAGATGATTGATTGTACGTTCATAGTTGCTTCCAAATATTCATCATTCCCATCATGTTTTTATCGTTCAACTTTATTATTCAAAATTCTCCTCGGCAAGTAAAGGCTATTTTGCTTATTTTACATTAATGTTACACAATTATACATCGAGCGGTTGGACGACGATTTTCGTCCCGTCCACTTCTGTTACTACAACCTTTGTACCCTTTTCAATCCATACACCGGTTGAGACAACACTGTAATCTTTACCCTTTATACGAACGGTACCTGAAGGTCTTAAATCCGTAACAGTTACTCCTTTTTGATTTTTTAATTTAGCATATTCCTCACTTAAGGTGGAATATCCTTTCTCCTTAGTTAAACGGTCTCTTAAAGTGAGCTTTTCCCACATATTACGCCGAGGAAAAAGTTTTAAACTTAAAAAAGCAAGCCCAACTCCGACAATCACCCCAATAATGGCATAAAGACTAGCAATAAAGTTCGGTGCTGCCACAGCTACGGAAATAAAAATTGTAAGTACACCGAAAATTCCTAACGTCCCATCACCAATTAATTTTCCATCGATTACGATTAGTAATAATCCGATAAAATAAACAATAAACATAAGAATAAACGTCGATGTATTCGGTACGTAAAAATAAAAATAAACAGTAATAACAAAAAGACCAATAATCGCAGAAATACCTCGTAAATTTGTTAGCACTTCACTTAGTAATGCCATCGTGCCAAAACCAACGAGCAAAAAGACAAACCAATCATATTGAACAAATGTAGCCATTTTTCTCCTCCCTAAAAAGACAAATAAGTCGGTGATTTAAATGAAACGAATTGTTTCTTTACTATGTATACTATTATTTATTGTAAGTATATATAACGACTTGCAAAAAACAAGTATCGTTACCGAGCCTGCGATGGATTCTTCAGAAGTATTTCATCGTAAAGAAGTAGCTACCTTGTATTATATCAAAGTAGTCGCTCAACCGGGGGATACGATGCTAACTTTAGTCGAAAGAGTAAACGGAAATATTTTAAATGAAAAACAGATTGAAGAAGTTCAAGAAGATTTCGAAATATTAAATGGGTCTTTTACAACGATTTCGCCGAAAAAGACGTATAAAGTGCCTTTTTATATAAATAAAAAAGGGTTGCAACAAGGCAACCCTTAAAGTGAATTTACATCATCGGTAATAAAAATAAGTTAAAGAGAAACGATAATGCACCGACAACAATCGCACTTATTCCTAAGAAGACCGAACCCCGATTGCGAGCGACGAATCCAACAATAATTCCTGCTATTGAAAATAAAAAAGGAATAAAGAAAAAGGACACGATACTTAGGGCAAGAGCAATCCAACCATATATATGTTGGACATTATTTTGTCGCTCATCAGCTTCAATAGGGTGGGTAAATTCAGCAGAGGTTTCTTCCAAAAACGATCGCCCACCTGCTTCGTCAATCGTAACGTGCTCTTGGGTTTCAGTATTGTCTTCTTCATCTAGGAAGTCGAAAGGGTTGTTCTCTCCATCGTAATGTCGTTTCATTTTGTTTACCTCCTTTTATAGGTCGGTAAACTTAGTTTATGGAGAAAACAGAAAGTCATTGATGTTATTTCCTACATATTAAGCCATTATTTTTTCTAATAATTGCTCATCGAACTTCCCAGCTTTAAGCATTTCAATTTCATGTTTATAGGGTGGTTTTCGATTTTTCTTATCCTCACCGACAAAAGGTGTTTCTAAAATTTTCGGCAAGGTTTCAAATTGCTCGTGAAAGACGACGTAATGTAATGCGTCGAAACCGATATGACCGAAACCAATATTTTCATGTCGGTCTTTTTGAGCGCCTTGTTCATTTTTACTATCGTTTACGTGGACGACTTTTATTCGGTCGACACCAATAATTTTATCAAATTCCTCTAATACATCGTCGAAGCCATCTTTTACGTTATAACCTGCATCATGAATATGACATGTGTCTAAACAGACGGATAACTTTTCGTTATGGGTCACCCCGTCGATAATTTTTGCAAGTTCATCGAAGCTTCGACCGATTTCTGTACCTTTTCCTGCCATTGTCTCAAGGGCAATTTGGACCGACTGCTTCGGATCGATTACTTCGTCTAAACCTTTTATAATTTGCTTAATTCCAGCATCGACTCCTGCTCCAACGTGAGCACCAGGATGTAAAACGATTTGTTTGGCACCAATTGCTTCAGTCCGCACAATTTCTTTTTGTAAAAATTCTACACCTAATTCAAAGGTTGCTTGCTTTTTCGTGTTTGCGATATTAATAATATAAGGAGCATGAACGACGATATCCGATATACCGTTTTCCTCCATATGAGCCCGACCGGCTTCTATATTTAGTTCCTCGATAGGACGCCTTCGGGTATTTTGTGGCGCTCCCGTATAAATCATAAACGTAGTCGCATTGTAAGACTTTGCTTCTTCACTTGAACCGAGTAACATTTTTTTACCGCTCATTGACACGTGTGAACCTAGTTTAACCATGTTAATTCCTCCGCCCTGATTTTCTTCCTCGTTGCTTTTGTAATTGTCGTTTTATTCGTTCTTTTTCTTGTTGCATCTTTTTTCGATAACCTGGTTTTACCTTTTTTGGCTTACGTACTCGTTGCCAGGCGATCCGATCAAGGTCGTCTTTACGTTTTGGTCGAGCTTTTTTCGTATCGAAATGGCTCGTTTTCACCCATTTTCCTCGCTTTATTTCATAGAAAGATAAAGGAATTCTTTCTTTTTCTAATTGACGTAATAAACGTTCATCTTCCTTTGTAAAAAAGCTAATTGCAGTACCATAGCCACCAGCTCGAGCAGTACGTCCGACGCGATGAATGTAAAATTCTTTCTCTTTAGGAAGTTCGACATTAATGACATGACTTGCCCCTTTAATGTCAATACCGCGGGAAGCAAGATCTGTGGCAACGACATACTCATATTGTAACTGGTGAATACCTTTTACGACACGCATCCGCTCACGACTTGATAAATCTCCGTGTAATCTGCCAACTTCATAACCTTCACTTACTAAGATGCGGGCGATCTTTTCTGTTTGTTCTTTACTATTAGTAAATACAATCGCCACATACGGTTGTATTAGACGTGTAATTGAAAGTAATTCTTCTTCGATTTCCCGTCCAGGCTTCAGCTGGATAAAACGGTGCTCTAATTTTTCAGGGGTTGCACCTTTTTCTTCGATATCAATCTTTTCCGGTTGTTGTAAATATTTTTGGATAAAACTTTCCAATTGTTTTGGAATAGTTGCTGAAAAGACTAATATTTGTACATCTTTTCGACTGCGGACAAAAAGGGCATCGATCTTTTCAATAAATTTTAAATCGAGCATTAAATCTGCTTCATCAATTACAAACGATTGGGCTGAGTAAATTGATACCGCACCTTGATCGACCATATCTAAAATACGACCTGGTGTACCGACGATAATATGAGGTGGTCTAGAAGTTAATTGACGGATCATCCGTTCACGATCGAGTCCACCGATAATAAGTCGAGCCCGCCAGGAGTCTTCCTTATTAGCTAATTTACGAATCGTTTTAATTTCTTCGAACAATTGAATCGATAATTCTCTTGTCGGAGCCGCTATCACAATTTGCACTTCGTCTTTTGTATCATCCAACTTATTTAATAAAGGAAGTAAAAAGGCATGGGTTTTACCGGAGCCGGTTTTTGAACGGCCAATAATATTTTTACCGGCTAAAATTTCTGGTATTGCTTTTTCTTGGATAGGTGTCGGCTCTTTGAAGTATAGTTTCTGCGTAACATCGACAATATTTTCTTTTAGGCCTAATGCTGCAAATGGTTGCTCACTCATAATGAGAACTTCCCTTCATAAAGTTATAAAAACTGAAAAGGTTCTGTAGATATTTTTGAGGCGACAACCTTTACATTGGAAAACTGTTTCTCTAGATAACGTTTTGTCGCTTCCTTCATAATTTGTTCAATATGATGCCCCGGGTCGACGATTGCTAATCCTTTTAACTCGGCCTCTTGTGCGGGATGAAAAGTGACATCACCCGTAATAAACACATCAGCGCCGGCACGAATCGCTACATCGATATAACGCTCACCACTTCCTCCTAAAACAGCTACTCGCTTAACTTCGCGATAACGATCTCCTACAAACCGAAGGTGTGAAACGTTATATCGTTCTTTAACGATGTGCATAAACTGTTGTAATGTCATCGGTTCCTTTAAAGTTCCTATTCTCCCAAGACCGTATTCATCTCCTTGATTTTTAAGAGGATAAATATCATATGCTACTTCTTCATATGGATGTGCTTCTTTCATTTTGGCAACGACTGTTGCGATGTTTTTTTCTTCGACAATCGTTTCGATTTTAATTTCTTCGACACGTTCTAATTTATTCTCACTACCTATAAACGGATTGGCCCCTTCTAGAGGTTTAAAGGTACCGGTTCCTTCAGATTGAAAGGTACAATGACTGTAATTACCAATATGTCCGGCTCCAGCATCACTTAAAGAATCGACTACATGCTTTACATGGCTAATTGGTGTAAAAACTGCTAATTTAACGAGGGATTCGTGATACGTTGGAACGAGAGGTTTAATGTCTTCTAAACCAATTGCTTCACTTAGTAAATCATTGACGCCCCCTTGAGCAATATCAAGGTTTGTATGACTTGCATATACGGTAATATCATTTTCAATTAGTTGTTTAAGTAAAGCACCTTGAAATGTATTAAAGTCAATTTGTTTAATCGGTTTAAATAACATTGGATGATGAGCGATAATAACATTTGCCTTATGCTCAATTGCTTCTTTCACAATATCTTCCGTAACATCTAATGTAACGAGAACACCAGTCGTCTCATCTGTCACTGAACCTACTTGTAAACCGACATTGTCCCAATCATAAGCAAATTCCTTTGGTGCCCATCTTTCTAAAGCATGAAAGATTTGCCGATGAGTTACTCGTGTCATGAAAGTACCTCCTCTATCCATTGTAATCGCTTTTTAAAACGATTTATTTTATCTCTTATATGACTCTGAGAACTTTTAGACATTTGGTCAATCGTTTGCCTTAATTTCTGTTTTTCACTGGTCCATTTTTTTATAAAAATTGAGGATTTTTCCTTCATTAAATAAGGTCCAAATAATAACTGTTTACTGAGATTTTCTTCGATATAAGGGTCAGATTGATTCGTTACATCTTTTCTGCAAGCTACGAAAATTTCGTATATAATCCCATTTTCTTCAAGTATATATTCTTCTGTTAAAATAAAGCCTAATTTGCGTAACGTTTCTCGTACTTTTCTTTCATTGTTATTCGGTTGTATAATTAAGCGCTCGACTTGTCGTAACTGATCTTTTCCTTTAGTTAAAATTGTAGAAATTAACGAGCCACCCATCCCAGCAATCACGACTTCATAAACTGAGTCACTCTTTCGAATTACTTCTAGCCCGTTTCCTAATCGTACGTCAATTTGGTCCGTTAATTCATATTGTTCAACAGTCTGTCGTGCTCGATTGTAGGGACCTTCGGCAACCTCTCCAGCAATCGCTAAGCTGTTTTTATCTTGTAAACAGACATAACAAGGCAAATATGCATGGTCTGAACCGATATCAGCGAAAATTGTCCCAGGTCGTAACAATTTAGCAATACGGTAGAGACGTTCGGATAATTTTATTTCCATTCGATCACTTCCGAAATTTTTAAAATCTTGTATAAATTTAGAAAAGCTTTCTGAAAATCAGAAAGCTTATCTTTTGTTACCATACTTTTGTTGTTATTCCATTTCAACTAGCCATTCAGCAAGCTCTGCAGCTTCTTCTTCGCTAACTGATACTGGCGGCATAGAGCCGAGTCCGTTAAGAATAATGTCTTCAATTTCTTCAGCAGATAACGAACCACCAACTGCTGTTAAGTCTGGTCCAACTGCTCCAGATAAGTCATCACCATGACAAGCGGCACAAGAGTTAGCATAGATTGCTTCTACATCACTTGTTTCCTCTCCGCCATTATCCTCGACGACTTCCTCACCATTTTCTTCTGCTAATTGGATATCTTCACGTTGACCCACGCCTATATAGAAGACAATGATTGCTGCAAAGATTCCTACAATAGCTATAATTGCAAATGGAAGAAGATTCCTCTTCATGCTTCGTTTCCTCCCTATTTAATGTGATTATGTTTTTATAAAAGGCTATGTCTATTTTACTTTATATTTACGATAGTTTAAAGTAATTATCATTTTTTACAGTATTTTTTCTAGAGGATTACTAATTTTTTCACATTTAATTTATTCTAAAAAATCCTTTAATCGTTTACTACGGCTTGGATGGCGTAACTTACGTAATGCTTTTGCTTCGATTTGTCGAATTCGCTCACGGGTTACACCGAAAACTTTTCCGACTTCTTCTAACGTTCGTGTTCTTCCATCATCGAGACCGAAACGTAAGCGTAGGACGTTCTCTTCTCGATCGGTTAATGTATCTAATACATCTTCTAATTGTTCTTTTAATAATTCATAGGCAGCATGGTCTGATGGTGATACCGCCTCTTGGTCTTCAATAAAGTCTCCTAGGTGGGAATCATCCTCTTCACCGATTGGTGTTTCTAATGATACGGGCTCTTGGGCGATTTTTTGAATTTCGCGCACTTTATCTGGAGTTAAATCCATTTCTTTTGCTATTTCTTCTGGCGTTGGTTCACGACCGAGGTCTTGAAGCAATTGACGCTGAATACGAATTAATTTGTTAATCGTCTCGACCATATGGACCGGGATTCGAATCGTTCTTGCTTGGTCAGCAATTGCTCGGGTAATTGCTTGGCGAATCCACCATGTTGCATACGTACTGAATTTAAAACCTTTTTCATGGTCGAATTTTTCAACCGCTTTAATTAAGCCCATATTACCTTCTTGAATTAAGTCAAGGAATAACATCCCTCTACCGACGTATCGTTTAGCGATACTTACAACGAGTCGTAAGTTTGCTTCAGCTAATTCTCGTTTCGCTTCTTTATCACCAGCTTTAATTCGTTTAGCTAACTCTACTTCTTCTTCAGCTGTTAGTAAGTCAACTCGCCCGATTTCCTTTAAATACATACGGACAGGATCATTTATTTTAACACCTAAAGGTACGCTTAAATCACGTAAATTATCCGCATCTGCAACATCGTCACTATCTTCTTCATCGTCCCCGACAACTTCAATACCTTGACCTTCAAGTTGTTCATAAAATTCATCGATTTCCTCAGGTTCCATTTCGAAAGTAGAAAGACGTTCAGCGACTTCTTCATAGTCGATGACACCTTCCTTCTTACCTGCTTCAATTAATTCTTCTTTAACCTGTTCTAGCGTCATTTCACTTTCAATTGCTTCTGAAGTTTTGTTCTCAGACATAGACGGATCCTCCTTCAATTCAACAAAGTTACAAGCTTTTCATTTGTTTCTTTAATTCGATTATTTTCATTCCAATTTCAGCTGCTAAAATTGGGTTTTTCTCTAATTTTTGTTTTTGTTTTAGCTCCCTTAACCGAGCTTTATCCGTAGATTCAGACTTAATCCTTCGTATATAATCGTTAATCTCCATTTCATTAAGCTCTTCATTCGTATCGAGCATCGCTAAATTTGTAATGACATTTTTTATTTGTTCATCGTTTACTTTATCGACTAATTCACTGACATCTATACTATTTGACTCTTCGTATAGGCCATATAAATGCGTCACAATTACTTGATGAATCGGTTCGTTGAAATGGATGCCAATTTCCGTTTGTACTCGTTCGATTAAATGAGGGTAAGATATCATATGGGCGATTAATCTTTTTTCTGCTTGTAAATAAGCAGGAACAAACGGTTTTGTAGAATTGTCGATATGTATATTAGTATTACGATTATAGGTTCTGTTATCCTTCTTATCGTTGCTAATTTTTTCACGATACTGCTCGATATCTTGAATGATGACTTGCTCAGACACTTCGAATTCTTTTGCCAATTCTTTCGCATAAAATTCCCGTTCAATCAAACTGTCGAGCCTTGCTAATTGTTTTGCCATGTCTTCGATATAACGGATTCGTTCATGGTCTACTGACATATTGTACGCCCGTTTTTTATAATGCATGAAAAAAGTAATATACGGATCACTTACTTCGATAATCTCGCGTCGAAAGCTTTCGCTACCGTACTTCCGTAAATAATCGTCTGGATCTAGCCCATCTGGTAATCGCGCGATTCGAACATCGACTTTTTGTTTATTTAATAGTTGTCCTGCTTCAAAACTTGCAGTTAAACCTGCTTCGTCACCGTCGTAACAAAGAATGACGGTTTTAGCAGTTTGTTTTAATAATTGAGCTTGTTTTTCCGAAAGAGCCGTTCCTAATGTTGCGACGACGTTTGGAATTTTCGCTTGATGGGCTGCTAATACGTCGAGATAGCCTTCGAACACAATTACTTCGTTTAATTTACGAATATGGGCTCTTGCATTGCCGAAATTGTATAATATTTGTGCTTTGTGGAATAATTGATGTTCAGGACTGTTTAAATATTTAGGTTGTTCGTCTCCTAAAGCACGCCCTCCAAAAGCAACCGATTTACCGTGGAGATTTTCAATCGGAAAAACAATCCTTCCTCTAAAGGGGTCGACATGACGTTCTTGATCAGTCGTATTTAAAAGACGATGTTTTACTAAAAAGGGCAAGGGAAATTGTTTTTGTTGTAGAAATTGAACCGTTAAATCACTATCATGTGGAGAAAAACCGAGTTGAAAACGATCGATTGTTTCCTCGGTTATACCTCTTTTTTGTAAATATTTTAGTGCTTCTTTCCCATGTTCCGAATACTTTAGTAAATGGTGATAAAATTTTACTAACCAATCATATGCTACAAAAACTTGCTCTGCTTCTTTAGAATAACTTGGTCGATCCGTTCCAATCGAGGGTAGCTCAAGGTCGACCCGTTTTGCTAATAGTTGTATTGCGTCGACATAGTTTATTTGCTCGATCTCTTGAATAAAAGTAAAGACATTGCCACCCTTACCACATCCAAAGCAATGAAATAGTTGTTTTTCCTGTTCTACAGAAAACGAAGGTGTTTTTTCTTCGTGGAAGGGACATAAGCCAAAGTAATTACGGCCTCTCCGTGTCAACTGTACGTATTCGCTTATAACTTCGACAATATCATTTTGTGCTCGCACTTCATTAACGATCTCTTCTGGAATTTTCCGACTCATTTCTATCACCATAATTGGTTAATTTAATTTGGATTTACGATTGTTTTTAAAATCTATGAAACTTTGAAAACTTGACACGGTGATACATCTTACTATTATATACGTACAAATACAAAAATGCTAATAATTCGACTGCGAGCGAGGAATTACGACATTTCTTCTTGTTGCCTCTGAATAATTAAGTTAGCTGTTTCTTCAATTGCTCGGTTCGATACGTCGATTACTTTACAACCAATTTTATTTACAATTTTGTCGAAAAATTGTAGTTCTTCTTCAATCCGTTTTGTCGTGGCATAAATGGCATCATCATCTAAACCTAGAGCACTTAGACGTTCTTTGCGTATTTCGTTTAAATGAGTTGGACTTGCTTTTAAACCGATGCATTTTTTTGGATTTATTTGAAATAATTCCTCAGGCGGGTCGACCTCTGGTACTAAAGGCACGTTAGCTACACGGAATTGTTTATGGGCTAAATATTGAGACAATGGTGTTTTTGAAGTTCGTGATATCCCAATAAGGACGATATCGGCAGCTAAGATCCCTCTAGGATCACGCCCGTCATCATATCGTACAGCAAATTCGATTGCTTCAATCCGTTTAAAATAATCTTTGTCTAACTTATAAAGTAGCCCAGGCTCTAATTTAGGCTTCTGTTCAAAAGTTCGTTCCATCGCTTCCATTACAGGACCCATTATATCAACCGCTTCTATACGGCGCTTTTTTGCTTCTTTTTTTAAATATAGTCTTAGCCTAGGATTAACTAGGGTAAAACCAATCATCGAATTCGATTCTTCCGCCATTGCTAACGTTTCATCGATCGTGTCGGTGTCATCGACATATGGAATACGATGGATTTGAACATTTTTTGGTGTAAATTGACTTAAACCGGCCCGAATAACGAATTCAGCTGTTTCCCCTACGGAATCAGAAACAATCATAATCGATGGACGTCCCAAGGTCGTCCCCTCCTTACTCCTCTTCTGGTAAAGTTAATTGAACAAAAGCTCTTGTAATATTTGTTTTCGTAATACGGCCGATGACTTGGAAACCCTCGTCGACTTCTTTAACGACCGGAATACCGTCGATTTCTTTTTCGATTAATAGTTTGGCACTATCGATCAACAAGTCATCCGGTCTACAAACTGTAATATTAGGCATTCTCGTCATAATTATATGTACCGCAATTTCATTTAAATCTTGATTACCAATACTTGCTCGTAATAAATCTTTTCGAGAAACAACACCGGTTAGCAAGTGATTTTCATCGACAACAAAAAGTGTGCCGACATCCCCTAAAAACATAGTCGTAATCGCTTCATGTACACTCGCATCCTCCTTTACGACAATTGGCTGGGATTGAAAGTCTTTAACTTTATACTGTTTTAGCTTTTCACTAAGCAACTCGAGCCCTGATTTCCCGGTATAAAAATATCCAACGCGTGGGCGGGCATCTAAAAAGCCCGCCATCGTTAAAATTGCTAAATCAGGGCGTAAAGTCGCTCGAGATAGTTGTAAAGTATCAGCTATTTTTTCACTCGTTATTGGTCCATGTTCTTTTACGATTTCGATGATTTTCCGTTGACGCTCTGAAAGTTCCACGATTTCACCACCTATAATGAAGTGAGCGGATTGAACTAATAATTTTTAAGTAAAAATACTATTGATGTTGTCTCCATTCGATTAATGTTAAATCAGCATATCGTTTCATTAATCTGGCAATACGGTTAATAAGGGCTAATCGATTTTGTTTTAATGTTTCGTTCGGATCCATCACCATATTATGTTCGAAAAACTCATGAATTGGCTCAGCCAATGTGATTAAGGCATCGAATCCTCTCTTTGCATCGAGGTTCTGCTCATAAGTCACGAAGTCCTCTTCTACCTCGAGTAAGGCTTTGAAAAGTGTCTTTTCAGATGGTGTTTCGAAATGGGCTTCATCTACTGCTTGCATCGTTTCTTCCTTAGTAGCTAAATTTAATACCCGGACGAAAGATTCTTGCGTTAATTTAAAAGAGTCATCGGCCCGTTTTTCGGATAAGAGTTTAGCTTTATCTAATTTGTAGGCTAGTACTCCGATTTCATCATGTAATACAGCATCAATTACATCTTTTTCTATACCTTCTTCAGAGAAAATATAGACCGCACGATCTTTAAAGAAGTTCATAAGCTCTACTTCGTGTTCTACTTTTGTGAACTGTGCTTTTGCTAAATCGATGAACGATTCAAAAGTTACTTGCCAGCGATTCTCTAATAACATTCGTAAGACGCCGATTGCTTGACGTCGTAAACCGTAAGGGTCTTGAGAACCCGTTGGAATTAAACCGATTGAAATGGTTCCGACAATCGTATCTAGTTTATCAGCTACACTTACAATTGTACTTACAATGGAGCTCGGTAGAGTATCTTTTGCGTGCAATGGTTTATAATGTTCTTTTACGGCTTTTGCGACTTCTTCTTTCTCATTAAAGTGTAGCGCGTACTTCTCACCGATTACTCCTTGTAATTCCGGGAATTCATTTACCATACTCGTTACAAGATCAAATTTACTAATATAAGCTGCTCGTTTAATTAACGTTTGTTCCTCAGTGGAAAGTTTTAGTGCTTTACTAAGTTCTGTCGCAAGACGTTCGACTCGTTCAACTTTCTCATAAACCGTTCCTAATTCTTCTTGGAAAATAACAGATTTTAACTTATCCATATAAAAGTCGATGGAATTAGCACGATCCTCATCATAGAAAAAGCGACCGTCAGCTAAACGCGCGCGCAATACTTTTTCATTTCCTTGAACGACATTTTCAATTGCGTTATGATCACCATTTCGTACACTAATAAAGTTAGGTAATAACTCTTTTTTTTCTGCATCTTTAAACACCGGAAAATAGCGTTGATGCTCTCGCATTGATGTAATTAAAACTTCTTCTGGTAAAGATAAATAAGCTTCATCATAGGAACCGAAAAAAGCCGTTGGATATTCAACTAAATTACGTACTTCATTTAAAAGACCTTTATTTACGTCAATATAAAATCCTTGTTCTTTTTCTAGTTGTTCGATTTGTTCTTTAATCATCGCTTCACGCTTTTCTGGTGAAGCAATAACGTATTGTTCTTTTAATTTTTCCTCATATTCCGATGGATGTTGTAATGTTACTTCTTTACCTAAAAAACGGTGACCATAGGTTACGTTATCGGATTTCATATTTTCAATTTGAAACGGAATTACTTCTTCATCCATTAAAGCAACTAACCAACGAATCGGTCGAGCAAAACGATATTCAAAGGATCCCCAACGCATCGTTTGTGGAAAATGAATCGACTCGATAATCGTGGGAAATTCTTTTAATACTTCGAACGTTTGCTTTCCTTCAATTCTTTTTTCGATAAACGTGTACGAAACTCCTTTAACTTCTTCTATAATTATATCATCGACAGTTTTCCCTTGACTTTTTGTAAAGCCGATTGCTGCTTTTGTCCAATTTCCTTCTTCATCTTTGGCAATATCAATTTTAGGTCCTCGAACCTTTTCGATTATTGTTTTTTGTTCTTTATCTATACCCTTTATACGAATTGCTAAACGTCGTGGCGTCGCATACGTGACTGCTTCTTCAAATCGGATACGTTCCTCAGTTAACCAATTTGTCGTTTTTTCCAACAATTGTTTTTCGGCATTATCGATAAAACGAGCTGGTAACTCTTCTAATCCAATCTCGAACAATACTTCATGAACTTGACTCATTTTACTTGTTCTCCTTTCTTCAACAATGGAAAGCCTAATTCCTCACGTTTTTCTACATAACTTGTTGCAATTAAACGGGCTAATGAACGCACTCGTCCAATATAACCTGTCCGTTCTGTTACCGAAATAACTCCTCGGGCATCGAGTAGATTAAATGTATGGGAACATTTTAAAACGTAATCATAGGCAGGAAAAATTAATCCTTTATCAATTAAACGTTTCGCTTCCTTTTCATAGGAGTTAAATAATTCAAACAACATATCTGAATCAGACTCATCGAAAGCGTAGGTTGAATGTTCAAATTCTGGTTGATGGAATATATCACGATAGGTTACTCCGTCAACCCATTCTAAATCGAAAACATTCTCCTTATCTTGAATATAAGAAGCAAGTCGCTCTAAACCGTACGTAATTTCTACGGATACTGGATTAGCTTCTAAGCCTCCAATTTGTTGGAAGTAGGTAAATTGAGTAATTTCCATTCCGTCAAGCCACACTTCCCAACCGAGACCAGCTGCACCGAGGGTTGGATTTTCCCAGTTATCCTCGACAAAACGAATGTCGTGTTCTAAGGGATCGATTCCTAACTCAACTAACGACTGTAAATATAGATCTTGAATATTATCTGGTGATGGTTTCATAATTACTTGATATTGATGATGTTGATACAAACGGTTTGGGTTTTCACCGTAACGGCCATCATCCGGTCGGCGAGATGGCTCTACGTAGGCTACATTCCACGGTTCAGGCCCTAAACTGCGTAATAATGTATATGGCGACATCGTACCGGCACCTTTTTCTGTATCATAGGCTTGAAGTAATATACAGTTTTGTTTTGCCCAATAATTTTGCAATGTTAAAATCATCTCTTGCATATTCATCGTTTTCAACCTCTTTCATTTAAAATGTTTGACAAAAAAATCCATCCCTACGCCTTTTAAACAAAGTATAAAAGACATAGGGACGGATTCTTTATTAGTGAAATCCGCGGTTCCACCCTATTTGCTTACATATTCGTAAGCCCCTCATCAAATTGTACGTCGCTCTAGAGGTGCCATTAGAAGAAGTATCTAGCTCCCACCGTCCTAGATTCGCTGATGTTTCTTCTTTTTACTCCTCTTTCATCGCTACATAAATATTACAAAACTTCCTACAATAATGCAACATTTTCCCTTATAACTATCGGTATTATATATTTTTACTTATATTACAGATCTAATTCGTTTAAACTATTGAGGAATTTTTTCGTTTTTAATCGATAGCCTCCATATCTTTCGTAATAAGAATCGAATAATTTTCTTAACAGATTAATGTTTTCTTCCTTTACGTTAATGTTTCCAACTCTTTGTAATGGTACTTGTTGAAAGATCGTTAATATTCTAAATAAAGCCGGTTGTAAGATTGTTGCGTATTGGTCAATCGGGCTACATCGCCTGCAAAGGGCGCCCCCTTCCTGAATCGAAAAGCTGTATAATGGTTCTTTATGATTACAGTTAACACAACGGTCGACAACCGGAGCAAAGCCTCCATATTGAAATAGCTTCATCTCATACATCATAATTGGGATCAAATAATCGTCTTCTTCATTAATCCAATTTAGTGTTTGTTCTAGCTGATAAAATAAAATCGGTTCAGCCTTACGCTCTTCTAGTAGTTTATCTGTTAATTCGATAATATACGCCGCATAAGAAGTACGCGTTAAATCTTGGCGAATATTACGGTAGGTCGATAATACTTCCCCTTGCCGCAAAGTAGCTAAACCTTTTGGAATATATAAGAGAAATTGTGCGTATGTAAACAATTGAGAAACCGCGCTTAAACGACTACGCGGTTTGTTAGCTCCTTGACTAATTGCAGTAAGCTTGCCGAAATCTTTTGTGAAAATTGTGACAAGTTTATGAGTTTCCCGATAATCCTGTGTGCGTAATACGATTCCGGTCGTTTTTTGTAACATTAAGTCACCTCAATCATTCAATTCTTCTTGTTCGTATACTGATTGTTGTAAACTTTCTTCCTCTTGCTTTTCTTGTTCTAATTGTTTTACTAATAAATAAGCTTCGATATTCCCTGTTTGCAAAAAGACGTTCCACATGCGGTCATCCACAAGAAACATTCCTTTCTATTTATGTTTACTGTTATTTTCTCCTGAATGACCGGAAACATAAGTTAAAGTTTTTACCAATCGCGTCTATAAAATTTCAAATCCGTATTGCTCGAGCAAATTACGACGATTGCGCCAATCTTTAACAATTTTTACCCAAAGTTGTAAATTGACCTTTGTTTGTAAATAAGTTTCGAGCTCTTTTCGTGCACTCGTACCAATCTGCTTTAACATATTGCCACGTTTTCCGATTAAAATTCCTTTTTGCGAAGGTCGTTCTGTAATAATCGTCGCATGAATATGGGTTATGCCACGACTTTCTTCCATATGTTCTATTAATACATGGACAGAATGCGGTATTTCTTCTTCCGTATAATACAATACTTTTTCGCGAATAATTTCGCTTATATGAAATTGTAAGCTACGGTCTGTCTTATCTTCCTTACTATAATATTGTGGTCCCTCCGGCAAATAGTCGGTGATAACTTTCCGCAACGTCTCTACATTATTTCCATTTAGAGCCGATACAGGAACTGTTTCTGCAAAGGAAAATTTATCATTATATTCAGTGATTAATGGTAACAATTCATCGGGATGGACGAGATCGATTTTATTAATTACTAAAAACACCGGAAGGTCAATTTCTTTTAACTTTTCGATAATAAATTCATCTCCTGGACCATAGCCTTCTTTTGCATCAACGATAAATAAGACAACATCTACATCCCGTAACGTTTGTAACGAAGTTGTTACCATCGTATCACCTAATTCGTGTCTCGGTTTATGGACACCTGGTGTATCAACGAAGATAATTTGCGCTTCTTCGTCGGTGTAAATCCCATGAATTCGATTGCGTGTCGTTTGAATTTTATCACTAACAATTGACACTTTCTCACCGATTAAATCGTTTAATAATGTTGATTTTCCTACATTTGGTCTTCCAACGAGAGTAACGAAGCCAGATTTAAAATTTGTTTCCATAATAACCACCTAAAATTGTAATAGTTTTATAATCTTTGGTAGAAAGATAATAAGACCGGTAACGACTGAAAAAATAACACTAATTAAAACGATTGCCGCTGCCATATCTTTAATAATTTTCGCCTTTGGATGGAGCTCCGGTTTTACATAATCGATTAACCGTTCGATCACGCTATTTACTAGTTCGGTTATGAAAACGAGTTGAATGACAAATAATACGAAAAGCCATTCAAAAGCAGTCAAACGTAAGTAAAAGGAAACCAATAGTACAAGAAAGGCAGCAGTGATATGGATGCGGAAGTTTTTTTCTTGTAAAAAAGCTTCCTTAAGTCCGTTTAAAGCAAATTGTAAACCAATCCCATGTTTTGTCTGTTTATTATGATCTTTCAAGCTGAAACTCCTTTAATACTTGTTCTTGTAGTAAAAACATCTCTCGCTCTTCTTCCTCTGTATCATGGGTATATCCGAGAAGATGTAGTAGGCCGTGTACTGCTAAAAAACAAACCTCCCTCTCTAGTGAATGTCCGTAGGTTTCTGCTTGTTCCTTAGCTTGATTATAAGAGATTACGATATCTCCTAAAGCAATAGGTGTATCTTTAATTGATTTTTTAATTTCGTCTTGACTATAAAGAGGAAACGATAACACATCGGTTACTTCGTTTTTATTTCGGTAATCCTTATTTAATCGTTGAATCGTTTCGTTCGTTACGAAAACGACAGAAAGCTCCGAATCTTCAGGGACTTGTTCCTTTTTCGCCGTCGTCTGTAATACCTTATAAACTAGCTCCTGTAAAGGCTTTGTTACGAAATTTGTTTCATCTTGTATATCAATGTGCAATCGTTATTCCTCCTTCGATGGATATTGAATTCGTGAATGGAATATTCCTTTTAAGGAATCGCATATCGTATCGCGAATAATATTCAATTCCTTTAACGTAAGAGGCGTATCGTCTAATTGACCGTCTCTTAATTTGTTTTGAATAATCGAAGCGACAATTTCGTCGATCTTTTCTGCCGATGGTTCTTGTAATGACCGAACAGTCGCTTCAGTCGCATCACAAATCGAAACGATTCCTGCTTCTTTCGTCTGTGGTTTCGGACCCGGATAGCGGAAATTCGCTTCATCCACATCTTCATCATCTTCTTTAGCTAAATGATAAAAATATTCTACCCGGGAAGTTCCATGGTGTTGCAACGTAATATCGATAATTTCTTTAGGAAATTTATGCTTTTCTAACATTTTTGCTCCGTCAGTTACGTGACTGATAATGATATCTGCACTTTGTTCCGGTTCAATAAAATCGTGAGGATTCCGGATTGATACTTGGTTTTCAATAAAATATTGTGGTCTTTCTGTTTTACCTATATCGTGATAGTAGGATGCAACTCTTGCTAGCAAACCGTTTGCTCCAATGGCCTCACAAGCTGATTCACTTAAATTCGCAACCATGACTGAATGATGATAGGTACCCGGCGCATCGGTTAAAATCTTCCGTAAAAGCGGATGATTTGGATTTGCTAAGGCTAGCAGTTTCCCATCGGATAAAATACCGAACGTCGTTTCGAAAAACGGTAACAAGCCGATTGTTAAAATCGTTGAGAAAATCGCAGCCCCAATCGCAAACGATGTATGGATCAACGTATCGAAGGGATGGAACTTTTCAAAAGATAAAAATATAAATACCGCTAATGTTAACACATTTACTAAAGCAGTAATGAGCGCTGTTTTTAAAAGAGCTGTACGGTCTTTCACATTCGATAACGACATGATTGCTGTAAACTGGAAAATTAAGAAGTATAAAGCTGCTTCTACATTTAAGGAGCCTGGGATATACCCGTTAAATAAAATACTCCCCAAAATCGAGAAAATTAACGCAAAAACGATGCTTAAGCGTTCAAAAACGAGTAATTTAATTAATAAAACACCTGTTGCAATCGGTACGAGTAGATATAATTGGTTTAATTGTTCCACAAAGATACTAAATATTTTCATCATCGTAACGATAATAATACTTATTAAAATTATCGCGGATACTTTTTTCAAATTAAGTTGTCTTTTGCGATATAAGCGACTTAATTCATAAGCAATTAAACTACTAAGCATAATAACTAAAATGGCTAGTCCAATTGCTGGGTAAATTTTCCGCTCATTATCCAAAAGTCCAGCTAATTTTAACTCTTCATAAATTTCATTCGTTATAATTTGCCCTTCCCTGACGATGATATCACCACTACGAATAACGACAGGCTGTACGTTATTTGCTGCTTCTTTTCTAGCTTCCATCGTTTTTTCTACATCGAAAATTGCATTTTCGACTACAGCAAACTCAACGAGATCGTACAAAGCATCTTTAACATTTTCATCTAAAGATGAAAATTTTATTTTCGAGGTTAGCTCCTCTCTTGCAGATTGTAAGTTCTCGACTCTAACACCTTCATCCAATATTTGTTTTAATCCGCTTAAAAATAGTTCATTTGCTAACTTGCGTTCTTCATCGGAAAGTTGTAACAACTTTAAAAATAACATATCGTCTAGTTTATCACTTATATCTGACGACAATAATTCGCGTAATTCTATAAGGAGCTCTTCATTAGAGGTTTGTGTTTCTTTATCTTTTTCATTATTTTTGATTACCTTTTTTACTGCTGCAAAAATTTCCTCCACATATTTTAATTGTTGTTCCGTAACCTCTTCTAAAGTTGTATAACGGTCCCCTACTGCTAAAACTGTCTCCCGCATCTTTCGTTCAGTTTCCGCTTCATTTTCTACAGTAATTGGTGAGCGAATTGTTTCTTTTGCTCGGTTAAATCGTTCGATATCGTACGTTTTTACATAGACGTTATTTAATGATATTAAATAGAAAAATATCGTTAGCAATAGGACGGGAATTACAATAACGAACCAGATCGATTGTTGTTCAGATAAATTTTTAAAAAATCGACGCATAAAATCATCCCCATTCAGTACGTCCTATTTTATTCTTTTTTTAGTTCATCCGCTTCATAGGCATGAATTATTTTTTGCACGAGTGGATGGCGTACGACATCGGTACTATCAAAATAAACGAAAGATATTTCATCAAGCTTTTGTAACCGGTGGATTGCGATATCTAAGCCTGACTTTATCCCTCGGGGCAAATCGATTTGGGTGTCGTCTCCTGTAATAATCATTTTCGAGCCAAAGCCTAAGCGAGTTAGAAACATTTTCATCTGTTCTGGTGTTGTATTTTGGGCTTCATCTAATATAACGAAGGCTTCTTCTAACGTTCTTCCGCGCATATAAGCAAGGGGAGCTATTTCGATAATTTCCTTTTCAATTAAACGACTCGCTTGTTCTCGTCCTAATACATCGTGTAAGGCATCGTAAAGTGGACGTAAGTATGGGTCGACCTTTTCTTTTAAATCTCCAGGTAAAAAGCCTAAACTCTCCCCCGCTTCAACCGCCGGTCGTGTTAAAATAATGCGACGAACTCGACCTTGCTTTAATGCCTGAATTGCTTTTACGACTGCTAAGTAGGTTTTTCCCGTTCCAGCTGGGCCTATACCAAAGACTAAGTCGTTTCGTTCGATTGCATCGATATACGTTTTTTGGCCTAAAGTTTTTACACGAATTGCTTGGCCACGGGCATTTTTTATAATTTCATCTTCATACAATGTAGGAAGCGCATCGATTTTTCCTTTTTCAGCAAGTTTTACAGCATAGATGACATCCCGTTCATTAATGAGTAATCCTTTTTCGATTACTGCGAGCAAATGTTGCAAGACGATTTCTACGATTTCGTACTTCTCACCGACGACTTGAATTTGCTCACCCCGTGTAATAATCGAGACGTCCAATTGTTCTTCGATTCGTCTTAAAAAAATATCGTTATTACCAAACAATTCTCGTGTAACATTTGCATCTTCTAATTGCAAATTAATTTCATGTAATGTTTCTGCCATATTGTACTCCTTTAATCACGTAATTGTTCATTTTTAATCGGTTGTTCTCGTGCAATATTTTCAATTGCACTTACATATAATCTAAGTTTAACTTTACCATTGTCCACAACTTCATGCAAAACATAATATTTTACGATTTCGGTCTCTTTACCAAGTTTATGTTGTAAATCTTCTAAGGCATGTTCGATTGCGATTTCTTTCGTTTCTTCCTCTGTTCGATTACGTTCCTTTTCCGTTTGTTCAAAGTTCCTTTTTTCAACGAGTTTAATCGGTAAGGTAACATTAAAGATACGTAAAGGAAACACTTCTTCCACCGTAGTAAATTGCTTATCCTTTAGTCTCGGCCAAAATTTTACCGGTATGCGCAATGAGCCAATATGTAGTTCGTAATGTGTCACGTAATTACCGGCAACATGATACGAGCGCTGGGACATATCTGCCGAAACCTTCACTTCATACCATGTATTTGCATAAATATCACCAATCGATCGGACATAAACTCCTTCTTCTTTTTCTTCCTCTTCTCCTTCAATTTCATCTTGAATAATTAATTCACCAGATACGAGCAAGTCCCCTTTTTGAACAAAGTCATTGACATTTACGACTGCTTGGCCTCGTTCAATTAACATCTTTTTAATAATTCCGTTTTTTTCAGCTATTAAATGACTTGGACTTGTATTTTCAGTCATATCTTCGTCAATTTTTTCCAAAGCTTCAATTGTATAAATTGTACCACGTTTCTTCACACTTATGTATAACAATTGTGGCACATTTTCCATTAAAATCTGTTCAATCTGTTCGACCGGTGGAGCTTTAAATTGGAAAGAGCCGGGATAAATGTTTAACTGCTGTAACTGTGCAGTTATTTCTTTTTCTAAATGGTACGGAATATGTTTCATATGTACATTCCAAGTCGTGTGGGACAATATAAATAATAAAATGAAAGATAAAACGAAAGCTACTATTTTATAAGTTTCTTGAAATTGTAACCGTAAATAAACGAACAAGCCAGTCTCTTCATCTAGCTCAAGCCTCATGTGTAGATCCGAGGCAATTTTACGTACTTTTTTCATATCGCGAACGTAAAAGTTAGCTTCTATTTTCGTTTTAGATAGAAGTTTTACTTCACGAAGAGGAATCGACGCTTGTGCACATTCGTATAAAAATTTTTCCACCGATTCCCCTTCGATGATACAAGTAACATCTCCTAACCATTTTCTAAGCTTTGTACTATTCATTTGCGCCTCCTTTATCCGATAAAAAAAGAATCTCTTCAATCATTCCTACAAGCGTTATTTCATCGTTATACATGAAAGAAATAAATAAATCCTTTCCGGTAATTGCGATTTTCCCCCGTTCATGAAGAAGTACAATTTCCTTTGGAGAAAAGGTGATTAATCGCTCTACTTGTTCGATTGTAATTTTACGATTCCGATAAATCATAATAAGCGGATACTGTTCATCATCGGAAAGGTCCGTTAACATATGCCACAATCCTTTAAAGCCTTTCATGCATATCTCCCCTCTCTATTTATAAATATGATTCGAAATATAAGTAAGAACTTTTTTTAAGTATAAAAGAGGTTAAAAGCACACTAGCAAAAAAGAGTGTCAGTATAAACTAAACACTGCTCGGATTGTAGTTCATAAAATCTAACACTTTTTAAAAAGAAATTTTCATCGATTGTAGGTCTAGAGAAAAATCCAGCGCACACGGAAATAGGTTTTTCGTAAAATTCAGGTGTGCGAGAGACGCCAGCACACACGAAATTGTGTTTTATCCAAATTTTAGGTGCGATGGACGTTCTAGCGCACACGAAATTAAGATTATGTATGATTTCAGGTGTGCGGGAAACCCCAGCGTACACGAAAATAAGGTTTCATCAAAATTCAGGTGTGCAAGACGCTCAAGTGCGGATAAATAAAGTTTTTCAGCAAAATAAAAAGGACTGAATCTTCCTTAAAGGAAATCCAGTCCTCTATTTTATTTAAATTGTTTTATCTGAGCTTCTATTACTTTGAAAAAATATCCTAATGTATCTATATAATAAGCTACCGATCTAAATAACGATTGTGATATCTTTTTCGTGCTCTTGGCGGGCCTAAAATTTCCGCCATTACGATACTTTCGATTAAACCTTCCTGATTTAAACGAGATTGTAAATCAATTCCTTTTGATCTTGTAGGTTGTAAAGGTTTTTTGTCTTTAGCTTCTGTACTACGAATTGAAGCACTGGTTTCCATCTTATTAACTGTTTCGTCCTCTTCACGGATTGTGCGATACTGTTCTTGGAGTCTTTGTAGTTGTGCTTCTCGTTCTCGTTCAAAAGAATAGTTTGGTTCTTGTTTTGACATAGTTTCAATTTCTTGTTGCTCAATTTCGGCTCGGTTCGGTTTTAACGGATCAATTTCTTCAGTAGATTCTGCAAGTTCCTCCAACCTACGGGTAAAATCTTTTAAGGGTGAACTTTTTTTTCCTCTTTGTTCTGGCTCTTGTCCTTTACTTTCAGTAGTTTCTTTAGTCGTTGAATAACGATTAAATGCCGATATAAGTCCAGCAATAATTAAAAAAAGTAAAAAGGGGTTTTCGAAAATAATATCGATCAATATATCCATCCTAAAGGACCTCCTTTAGTTAAATGGTCCATTAACTTTTTGTTCCAGGGTCTTCTGAGGTTTCATCTTTTCCAGTTACCTTCCCTATTGTATCACGCATCTCGGTATCGGCTTGAATATTTTTATAGTTTAAATAATCCATTGCACCCATATGACCAGAGCGTAAAGCTTCAGCTAACGCTAACGGTACCTCTGCTTCTGCCTCAACTACGCGAGCGCGCATTTCTTCAACTTTTGCTGTCATTTCTTGTTCTAACGCTACTGCCATTGCACGACGCTCTTCCGCTTTAGCTTGAGCGATATTTTTATCTGCTTGTGCTTGGTCAGTTTGTAAAATCGCACCAATGTTCTTACCAATATCTACATCGGCGATATCAATCGATAAAATTTCAAAGGCTGTACCGGAGTCTAATCCTTTTGCTAATACGGTATGAGAAATCGTATCCGGATTTTCTAAAACTTGCTTATGAGATTCGGAACTACCGATTGTACTTACAACACCTTCACCTACACGGGCAATAATCGTCTCTTCCCCGGCACCTCCAACGAGGCGATCGATATTAGCACGAACAGTAATTCGTGCCATCGCTTTTACTTCAATACCGTCCATCGCAATACCCGCAATAAAGGGTGTTTCGATCACTTTCGGGTTAACACTCATTTGAACTGCTTCAAGCACATTTCGTCCGGCAAGGTCAATCGCAGCGCCCCGTTCGAAAGATAAATTAATATTCGCTCGGTGAGCCGCAATTAGAGCATTTACGACCCGATCGACATTACCCCCGGCCAAATAGTGACTTTCCAGTTGATTTGTTGTCACATCTAAACCTGCCTTATACGCTTTAATTAATGGATTAATCACTCGTGACGGAACAACTCGACGGAGTCGCATTCCCACTAAGGTAAACAATCCAACACGTACACCGGCAGCAAGGGCGCTAATCCAAAGAGCTACTGGTACAAAGGTAAAGAGTGCAATAAGTGCGATTAATACAATCGCAATAATAATAATTGGCAGTAATTGTTGAAATTCCATTTACATTTCCTCCTTATTTTTATCCTTTACTTCTTGTACGACGACTCGCATTCCTTCGACGTGGATAATTTCCACTTCGACATCGTTATTAATATAATTTCCTTCTGATACAGCGTCAATACGTTCATTGTTTACAATGATTGTACCTGCAGGACGTAAAGGGGTGACGCTTCTACCAATTTGACCAATTAAATCAAACCTCGTCGTAGCAGAGATGTATCCTTCATCTGTCGTCGTACGGTCTTGTAAAATTATTTTCTTAAATAAACCTTTTTCCCGATCGACTGAGCGATATAAAATAATAAAAGTAACAATGCCCAGAATTAATGCGACTAAAATGCTAATCGCCATATGAGATAAATCATAACCTGCGAGGAATAAAGACACAACGATGGCACTTGCACCGATTATCCCTAAAATACCGCCGGGAACAAAGAATTCTAACACTACTAAAATAATACCAATGACTAAGAAGCTAATCGCCTCAAGACCTGCTAAGCCAGCGATGATATGGCCATAGAAAAATAGTAAGAGCGCAATAAGTCCCATCGTTCCGGCAATTCCAAAACCAGGTGTGTATAATTCAACGATTAGCCCGATACTTGCTATCGATAGTAATATGGGAATCACAATCGGACTTGTAACAAAGCGAGCAAGTTCTTCGGCAAAAGATGTTTTCGGCTCAACTAGCTCAGCCCCTTGTAAATCGAGCGCATGGAGAAGCTCTGTACGATTTTGTACGATTCCTTCTGCATAGCCGACTTCTTCAGCCTCGGTTGGCGTTAGTGTTAACAATTTATCCTTCGGTGCTCCGTATTCTGGCAAATCGACTGTAGGGTCGGCCATCGCAATGGCATAAATCGGATCCCTTCCCTTCGATTCTGCTGCACTTTTCATCATTGCAATCCAAGCTGATTGGGCCTTTTCATCTGCCATCGTACCATCAGTAGTAATGACAGCACTTGCTCCCATCGTCGCATTTGGCTGCATATAAATTGAATCTAAATTTAAAGCGATATAAGAACCAGCTGAGAGCGCTTCATTGACAATATAAGCTGTCGTTGGCATTTCAATTGTCTGTAGTAATTTTGCAATTTGTGTCGCTGAATCAACCCGTCCCCCTGGTGTATCAATCTCAAAAATAATATGATTAGCACCAGCTTCCTCTGCTTCTTCAATCGTTCGTTTTAAAAAGGCTTCTAATCCCCTTTCTACCTCTTTTTCAACTGGGATAATGTAGACAAGTTTTCCTTCTCCTGAGGCTTCGTTACTTGGGATTTGCAAACCGAATATAAACAAAATTATTAAAAAAACGATAAGTAATGAAGTAATTCGGCTAATTCTTTTCATTTGACGTTCACCACCTTTACATCTAAGCCATTTCTTACAATTTATTCGTAACATTTTTATCGTAACATATTTGATATAATTAATCATGAAGAATTTTAAAAAATCATCCATTTAAAAACTAAAAAACCTTCATCGCTTAACTAAACGTCTAATTAAACGAATGAAGGTTTCAAATAGTCAATCATTAATCTAACAATCGTTGAACGATTTGCTGGACGATGGATCCATCAGCCTTACCTCTTACTTGAGGCATTACTGTACCCATCACTTTTCCAAATTCTCGCTTCGTCTTCGCTCCGGTAGAGGTGATTGCTTTTTTCACAATTTCCTCAAGTTCAGCTTCTGTTAATTGTTCCGGCATATACTGTTCGATAACCGCTAATTCTGCTTCTGTCTTTTCAATTAAATCGTCACGGTTTGCAGCCTTAAACTCTTCAAGCGATTCTTGCATCTGTTTTACTTGCCGGGAAACGATCATCATTGCATCCTCTTCGGATAATGAATCGACACCTTTTGCAATCGCTTCGTTCTGTAATGCTGCTCGAAGCATACGAATGACACTTAGGCGAGTTTTGTCCTTATCTTTCATTGCTTCTTTCATATCTTGAACTAATTGTTTATTAAGATCCATTTACATAACCTCATTTTTATCGGCGACGTTTACGTGATCTAGCCGCCTCTGATTTTTTCTTACGGCGTACACTAGGTTTTACATAATATTCACGTTTCCGATATTCTGATAAAGTACCACTTCTAGATACGTTTCGCCTAAATCGACGTAGTGCGTCTTCTAACGATTCATTATCACGAATGCGAGTCGTATTTGGCATGAAATTTCCCTCCCTCCGGAGTTTGCAACCATAATTAAAAAGCATATGCACAAATATGCTTCATCTAATTATAGTACAATGTTGTAACTTGGTCAACACAATGTTATAATTTAGAATTTTATATTATTAATATATGAAAAAAACCTCTAAGTTAGAAATTAACCTAACTTAGAGGTAAAGAGTGATACAAATTACTAGAATATTAAACA
>CALGOZ010000048.1 GCA_937960785.1 uncultured Pseudogracilibacillus sp. | reverse complement strand
ACATGCTGTAGTTTAATGTATGGAATCCAGCTAATGTTACGAACTGGAACTTGTAGCCCATTTTCGCAAGATCCTTCTGGAATGTATCCATTTCTTCAACTGACATATGCTTCTTCCAGTTGAACGATGGTGAACAGTTGTACGCTAACATCTTATCTGGATACTTCTCATGGATTGCTTCTGCGAATTCTCTAGCTTCATCTAAGTCTGGCTCTGCCGTTTCACACCAGATTAAGTCAGCATATGGCGCGTACGCTAAGCCACGTGCAATCGCTTGGTCAAGACCAGCCTTAGTACGATAGAATCCTTCTACTGTACGTTCACCTGTAAAGAATGGCTTATCGTACTCATCTACATCACTTGTAATTAAGTCAGCTGCGTTTGCGTCTGTACGTGCCATAATTACTGTTGGCGTACCCATAACGTCAGCTGCAAAACGAGCAGCGATTAAGTTCTTAACTGCTGTTTGTGTTGGGATTAATACCTTTCCACCTAAGTGTCCACACTTCTTCTCAGAAGCTAACTGGTCTTCAAAGTGAACCCCTGAAGCACCCGCTTCAATCATCGCTTTCATAAGTTCGAAAACGTTTAAGTGCCCACCGAATCCCGCTTCTGCGTCTGCTACAATTGGCATAAAGTAGTCGCGCGTAACATTTCCTTCTGAATATTCAATTTGGTCTGCACGCTGTAATGCATTGTTAATACGACGAACTACTTGTGGCACACTATTGACCGGATATAAACTCTGGTCCGGATACATTTCTCCTGCCATATTCGCATCTGCTGCTACTTGCCAACCACTTAAGTAGATTGCTTTAAGTCCAGCTTTTACTTGCTGTACTGCTTGGTTACCTGTAAGAGCTCCAAGAGCGTTAACATAATCTTCTTCGTTTAGGAACTTCCATAACTTCTCAGAACCACGCTGTGCAAACGTATAGTCGATATCAATCGATCCACGTAAGCGAATAACGTCTTCTGCTGAGTATGGGCGTTTAACTCCTTTCCATCTTGGATTCTCTTCCCAATCTTTTTGTAAAGCTGCTACTCTTTCTTTGAACATCTGATACTTCCTCCTTGGTTATATAAACATATAAAGATAAGCAATTTATATAAAAATATTAAAATAGAAAACTAACTACAATCTCTTACACACATTGTTATAGTACAGAGGCTTCGCTTTCGTTAAAATATAAAAACGATTATTCTTCTCTTTTGGACAAGCAATAGTCACATTCTAACGTATAACTAGTTTCAGAAATGCTTCTTCCACACTCAGGGCAAGTAGCATATTCGAATATTTTTTTCATGTCCAACACCTCCATTTATATAACAGACGAAGTAATTTTTCATCTGTTATAATACAGTATATATGCTTTTTATAAAAATGCAAGTGTTTTCTTAAAGTTTTTTCAGAAAAAATGAAGAAAACGAGCCTTTTCACATAATTTTAACAATTCTGTGTTAATACAGTTCGTTTTTCACTGTTTTTCGTGACATTTATAAATTAGTTACGTAATGAAACGAATTGTCTTATAATATAGAGGTCAAGTACTTTTCCATTAAAATGAATTTGAGATAATTCAAATCATATAGGAGATATAGGAGCGTTCAAATGCGATTTCCGGGTAACAGAATTGTTAAAACAGCTGTCGCCGTATTATTGACAGCCCTTATATGTCAGGCTCTAGGCTGGCCACCGGTTTTTGCTGTGATTACTGCCGTAGTATCGCTGGAACCGACCGTATCCGATTCAATAAAAAAAGGACTAGTTCGCTTTCCTGCTTCAGCAATCGGCTCTTTTTATGCTGTACTATTTATAGCATTATTTGGAGGTTCCCCACTTACTTATACGTTGGCTGCTACTTTAACGATCATCACATGCTACCGATTAAAATTACACGATGGTTTGCTCGTTGCGACAATTACAGCCGTTGCGATGATCGAAGTCGTCTACGACGATTACTTTATGTCCTTTTTCATTCGTCTTGGGACAACGACGATTGGAATTACAGTTTCAACGCTAGTGAACTTGCTTATCTTTCCACCGAATTTTATGAAAGATATTCAGAAAAACTTATCTGCTATTTATGAACAATTAGGCTACACATTGTACACTTTCGTTGAAGGCAAACAAAAACAAATCGATTTACATCGTAGAAAAGTAAATCAATTATTAGTAAAAACTGAACAACTCGTTCATTATGAAACTAGTGATGTTGAGTATTTTCGACTGGAAGATGAAAAGCAACAGAAACTAATACAAGTGAAGGAAGAACTTGAACAACTCCGAATTATTCGCTATCACATAAATAATTTAGATGAAATCGAACTAGCTAATACAGCTTTTACTGAAGATCACAAACAAACAATTACTGAAACAATCACCCATATTGCCCAATATATGACAGGAGATCAAGAAATGATAACCGAAGAAAACGAACAAGCTCTACGGGAAATTATGAAAACGTACTGGAATGAACGATATTTACCGGATGATACGGTTATTACAAAACTACCAACAGAACTTGTTCTTTTATATGAATTGCTATCGATTATTTATTTAGTAAATGAATTTGAACAACGGAAAAAAAGGGAAATATATAAAGAATTCCACGTGTAAGGTTCGACATCCTAAGGTTAAACTAGCAACTAACTTGGGATGTTTTTTTATTTAGTACTTAATGAATCAGTAGCTACTACAACTCCTTTGTAAGCCTTTTTAAAAATCAAACAGAATGAAGTATTCCACTATGTACCGCTCGTACGTTTTTTCCAATTTCAAGCACAGTAGATGCTCCCACTATGCTTCACATGGACGTTTTTACAAAATCCAAGCACAGTAGATGTTACAGACTATAATCTTATACGATTTTTTTAAAAATGAAGCGCAGTAGACACTTTAAACAAGTAAAAAAGGACAAAAATACCCCCCTAAAGTGACTTAGTCTATCTTTGGGGGGGCGTTGTGTACAGCTTAAAGCAGCACACTATTTAAAAATATCTATTAAGGGTACACATTAAGAAAAACTAAATAGAATTAAATTAATCCCATTTTCTTTTTTGCTTCTAAACGACGACGCTGTAAAATAGGTTCTGTATAACCATTCGGTTGCTCCGTACCTTCAAAAACTAAGTCACGAGCAGCTTGGAAAGCAACAGAGTCATCGAAGTTAGGTGCCATGTTTTTATATAATGGATCTCCTTCATTTTGCTTATCAACAACTTCAGCCATACGACGCAAGGTCTCTTCTACTTGTTCTTTCGTCACGATACCATGGTGTAGCCAGTTCGCTACCATCTGACTCGAAATACGCAACGTTGCTCGGTCTTCCATTAAGCCAACATCGTGAATATCTGGTACTTTCGAGCAGCCAATCCCTTGTTCTACCCAGCGAACCACGTATCCTAACATCGTCTGACAGTTGTTATCTAATTCATCTTGAATTTCTTCTTCTGTCCATTCATCGACATTTTCTTGAACTGGAATTTGTAAAATTGTGTCACGATAATCTTCATCTAAACCTGCTTTAATCAGTTCATCCTGTAACTCTTGTACGTTTACCTCATGGTAGTGTAGCGCATGGATCGTTGCTGCTGTTGGTGAAGGTACCCAAGCGGTATTTGCTCCAGCTTTTACATGACCAATTTTTGTCTCGAGCATATCCTTCATCTTATCTGGCATAGCCCACATACCTTTACCGATTTGGGCACGATTTTTAAATCCAGTCTTTAATCCTTGTAGTACGTTGTTCTTCTCATAAGCATCAAGCCATGGCGCTTGCCTCATATCTACTTTTCGCAACATTGGTCCTAACTCCATAGACGTATGGATTTCATCGCCTGTACGGTCAAGGAATCCAGTATTGATAAAGATCGCTCGCTCTTTTCCTGCATAGATACAGTTTTTCAAGTTCAGGCTCGTGCGACGCTCTTCGTCCATAATTCCAATTTTTAACGTGTTACGCTCTAACTCTAGCATATCTTCGACTCGTGCGAATAAATCATTTGTAAACTTAACTTCTTCTGAACCGTGCATCTTAGGTTTAACGATATAGACTGAACCTTTTTTCGAGTTGATATATTTACCCTTTCCAAGTAAATTATGCTTAGCAATTACACTTGTGAAGACTGCATCGAGAATTCCTTCATAAGCTTCTGATCCATCTTCATTTAAAACAGCGTTGTTAACCATTAAATGTCCAACGTTACGAACGAGCATTAAGACACGTCCTGGTAAGGTTAGCTCATCACCCTCAGGTGTTTTATAGACGCGATCTTCGTTAAACTTTCGTTCGATTGTTTTATCGCCTTTTCTGAAAGTTGTAGTTAATTCGCCTCGAATTAATCCGAGCCAATTCTCGTAAACTTCTAACTTATCCTGTGCGTCTACAGCTGTAACAGAGTCTTCACAGTCCATTATTGTTGTAATTGCAGACTCAAGGACGATATCTTTTACAGAAGCTGCATCAGTCTTACCAATCGGATCGTTCGGATCGATCTGAATATCGATATGCAGTCCATTATTTTTGAGTAGAATTGAACTTGGGGAAGCTTCATCACCTTGATAGCCGACGAACTTTTCCGCATCTTTTAGGCCGACTTCTTTTCCATCTTTTAATGTAACGATGAGTTTACCATCTTCAACCGCATACTTCGTTGAATCATGATGACTGCCTGATACTAATGGAACTGCACTATCGAGAAACTCGCGACTTTTTGCAATAACTTTGTTTCCACGTACTGGGTTATAAGTAGTCCCTTTCTCTGCTCCATCGTCTTCTGGAATAATATCTGTTCCATAAAACGCATCATACAGTGAACCCCAACGAGCATTCGCCGCATTAATTGCATAACGTGCATTATTAATCGGAACGACGAGCTGAGGACCTGCAACATTAGCAATTTCATCATCTACATTAGTAGTCGTAATCTCAAAATCTTCTACCTCTTCTTCTAAATACCCAATCTCTTCTAAGAAGGCTTTATATTTATCAGAATCGAAGTCTTTATTTTCTTTATGCCACTGATCGATTTGTTCTTGTAACTTTTCACGAGTTTCTAAAAGCTCTCTATTTCTTGGTGTAAAGTCGAGGACAATTTGTTCGAAATCTTGCCAAAACTTACCGACATCTAATTCTGCTTCTGGAACAACCTTTTCACTAAAAAAATCATAAATAATTTTTGCTACTTTTATTTTACCTACCGTAACGTACTCAGGCATTCCCTATTCCTCCTATCATTTTCTGTAAATATTTTGTTGAACACTATTATATAACAGATTCCTTTTAAATTACAACCGTTTTTATGAAAACTCTATAAATCATAGCCTTTAACTGTACTATAATAGTTGATTTGATGACTTTTTCACTCATTTTACAATTTTGTGAAAGTTATAATTTTTAATTTTAATAGGGTAAACCTATGTTTTATATCAAAAAAGACAGTGTTCAGTTTTTGTTAGTACTGGACACTGTCTTTCGTATAGTATTAGCTTATTCTATTAAATGTTTTTATAACTCACTTTTATCATTATCTTTGAGTAACCAGGTTTGTTCGATATCTTTCGCACTTCTAGGACGATCGAAAAGGAATCCTTGCACAATATTACAGTTTAATTTTTTGACAAGCTCATATTGTTGATCGGTTTCAACACCTTCAGCAACAACCTCGATATTTAAATTGTCAGCCATTGAGTTAATCGCCTTTACAATTGCTTCAATTTTTGCATTACTATCAAGTACTTTAATAAAGGAACGATCTATTTTAATAATATTTATTGGAAAGTCTATTAAATAACCGAGCGAAGAATAGCCTGTCCCGAAGTCATCCATCGCAATTGTTAAACCTAGTTCACTTAGCTGTTTTAGTTTTATAATCGTATTTTCAACATCTTCACTAAAAGAACTTTCTGTAAGTTCAATATTAATTCGCTTTGGATCTGCTCCTGTTTTCAGAATTGTTTCTGTAATAAAATGAACGAGAAAGTCGTCTTTAAACTGGTTCATTGAGAGATTGACGCTAATAATTAAGTCATCGTAACCTTTTTCAGTCCACTCAACTTGTTGGCGACAAGCTTCTTCAAAAACAAACTTACCAATATCATTAATTAAACCTGTTTTTTCCGCTAACGGAATAAAATCACCCGGCGAAATTAGACCTTCCGTTGAATGATTCCAACGAACCAAAGCCTCAAACCCTACTAATTCATTCGTTTCCGCAGCCAAAAGAGGTTGATAATATAATTCAAATTCTCGCTCATCAATTGCTCGCATTATTTCAGATTCTGTTATAACAAAACTTCCCTGCTCATCCATCGAATCATCATAAAAACAAAAAAGTTCGCTTGTACTTTTAGCCCGAGTGAGGGCTTGCTTTGCATTTCCAAGCAAAGTAGAGACAGGCAGATCACCGTCTGCTTTACTATGTATCGTCACTCCGAAATTAACTGCAATCTCTAATGAAATTCCATTAATCACATACGGTGCAGTTAACACTTCTGATAGATGTTCAATCATTTGTTCAACATCTTTTTTATTAATATGACTTTCGATTACTAACGCAAAGATCGTACCTTCCCAACGCGATAACATACTATTAGATGGAATTTTTCTTTCTAATCGGTTTGCAATTCGCTTTAATAAAATATTTCCGAAGAGAAGGCCGTATTTTGCATTAATTTCATGAAAGTTTTTAATTTGAAAAAATATAAGCGTTATATAAGATTCCTTCTTTTTCATCAACTTCAAACTGGAGTGTAATCGCTTACTCAGTAATACACGATTGGGTAAATTTGTTAAAGAATCATAATATTCATCATCCAATTGATCGACATGACTAATCGAGTGTTGACCCGACAACTTTTCAACAAAGCCGATGAAGTTTTCAATTTTACCTTTTTTATTTTTTAAGGTATAAATTGATAATTGTTGTAAGTAAATTTCACCATCCTTCGTACGGTTCCAAAGCTTACCCTTCCACTTTCCGTTTTTCAATACTTCATTTCTCATTTCATCATAAAAGGATTCATTCTGGATTCCTGATTGAAGGAATTTAGGCGTCTTTCCCTTTATTTCACTTAAGGTATAGCCAGTAATTTCAGAAAATTTATCATTAATATAAATAATTTTATTTTGTTCATTGGTAAATACGACGCCTTTATCTATATTTTGCAAAATATGAGTGAAGGCATCCTTATATTGCGACGTATTAGTAAAACCTACGTCGCTTTTTACTTCATGAGCCATCCTCGTCACCTTCTCTAAAGGTAGTATGAACTATACATCCCTATTACATATAATCCCTATAACCTTTTTACCATTAATAAGGAAGGTTGTCAATAATTTTGACTAAATTGTGACAGTTTTTTGACGGGGTTTTAACCGTTAAGTTGCATAGGATTAAGGCGCTTTAATCCTTCTTAAAAACTAAAGGTGAAGGATAAAGGTACTATTTAGTAAGTTTCAAAATGTAATTATGAAATTTTTATCCTACCTAATGACTGATCTTTCCAATGTAAATTTAACTCTTGACCAGACTTTAAAGGACCGACACCTTCTGGAGTTCCAGTAAAAATTAAATCACCTTTTTTTAATCCGAGGTTAGTACCAATATAAGTAAGTAGTGAATGAATTGGAAAAATCATCTTCCTAATATTCCCTTTTTGAACTATCTTTCCATCTATTTGTAAAGAAAAATCATAATTTCTGCAAACATCAATACCCGGGAAGGGGATAAATTCGCCAACAATCGCTGCATTAGGGAAGTTCTTCGCAAGTAACCAGGGATGGCCTTTTTCTTTTAATTTACTTTGTACATCGCGAAGTGTAAGATCTAATCCGACTGTCATTTCAGAAATAAGTTCATCAACTTCTAACGAAGAATTGTAGTCTCTTCCCATTTTCAAAACTAGTTCAGCTTCATAATGCACTTCACCACGATCCTTCGGTAATTCAATCTCTTGTCCTTTCGCCTGAACGATAGAATGTTTTGTTTTAGTAAATACAACTGGCTCTTCCGGAACAACATTACCTAATTCTTCAATATGTTTAACAAAATTCCGTCCAATACAATAAATTGTCCCCATTTTTTTGCTCCTTCTATACAAAATAAATTCGATTTCCTTATAAAAGTATAACGCAAAAAAACCACTCTTAACAAAATAATTCCAAAGAAAAAACGATATCCAGCAATACTGAATACCGTTAATATATGGGATCTTGTTTTAAATTTATGTCCTTATATTTAATTGTGTCCTGCTTTTACCCATTTAGCAACTTGAACTGTACGTTTTGCTTGATGTTTGACTGCAGCTTCGACATCATCAACAAACTCGCCATTCTGATCGACTGTTACACTTACACCGTATGGGTTACCACCAGCTGTAAAAATAGATTGATCGGAATAACCCGGCGGAACGATGATTGCCCCCCAATGCATCATCGCAGTATAAAGCGATAAAATTGTCGCTTCTTGACCACCATTTGGATTTTGTGCTGAGGCCATGGCACTAACGACCTTATTAACAGTCTTTCCACTCGCCCATAAGCCCCCTTGAGTATCAAGGAATTGTTTCATCTGCGATGGCATAACGCCAAAGCGAGTTGGTGTACTAAATATAATTGCATCCGCCCATTCGATATCTTCAGATGTAACTACTGGAATATCCTTTGTAGCTTCAATAGTTTTTTTCCATTGTTCATCACTATCGATAACAGATTGAGAAGCTAGTTCTTCAACCTTAAATAATTTTACATTGGCACCTGCTTCCTCTGCCGCTTCTTTTGCCATTTGAGATAGCTTTAAATTAGTACCACCTTTTGTATAAAAAACAATTGCTAAATTTACTTTAGACATACCAATTCTCCTTTTTATATAATTGGTTATAGTTTGTTCAATACATTAAAAAAGATAAGTCCAATTTAGTCCTGTTACGACTCCACCTAATATAAGTAGAACAATTGGCATCGTCATATTCTTTAACTCATCTTTAATTTTTACATGAGTTAAGATTGCCCCTATCATCGTAACAACAATCATAATTCCTGCTAAAGTCGCTAAAACTTTAACCCAAATACCGATTAGCATTAGTAATCCTGACATCACTTCAAAAAGTCCCGTAAATATTCGGAAGCCTTCGCTATATCCAAAGTATTCAAAGCCTTGTTTCATCTCTTCGGATACAAACTTCTGATACCCGAACATAATGAATCCTAAACCTAATAAAACTTGTAAAATAATTGACAACATTACTGAAATACACTCCTTTCCTTTTGCACGAATTAATATATCTCTAATTAGAGGTTTATGCTTAAAAAAATATTTAAGCCGGCTCAACCATCTACAACCTTACATTCCTCAAAGAGAATAGTCAATTTAATTGCTTAGATAAATGATTTCTTATTCTATAGAAAAAATAAAACTTATCCTATATACTTGGATAAGTTTTCCTATAAATTGATATTTACTCAATATTGATTTATTTTCAATAGAGAACTTCTCTCTTTTTTTATTATTTACTCTATTGTAATTATCAACTTCTAGACATATAATGCTCAAAACGATTAGGTTTTCCTAAATAAAACCCTTGACAATAGCGAACACCTAAGTTTTTGGCAGCTTGTAAATCTTCGTCTGTCTCAATCCCTTCAACAATAAACTTAGTTTTACCTTGTAGTAAAAACAACATATTATCGATTAAAGTTTTCCGTTCATAAGATTGAGCTAAATCTTGGGAATAATACCGATCTAATTTAACGATATGTGGTCGCAGACGTTGGACATACTGAATCGTTGAATCACCTTTTCCAAAATCATCAATTGCAACGCGAAATCCGTTCTTTTTTAACCGAGTTATATTGGTACAAATCGATTGTACACTCGATTCTTTCGCATCTTCTGTAATTTCAAAGACAATCTGATCTCGCTTTACTTTTAATTTGTCAATTAAATTATGTAACGTTTTAAAATATAGCGGACTTGTCACGGTCGTAGGCAATACATTAATAAATATATATTTATCCCGGAGTAAGTAAGCGTGAGCATTAATAAAAGAAAAAGCCTTCCTAATCGATGTTAAATCGAGTTCGACGCATTTATTGCAAATTTTCGCATAGTGGAACAATTCTTTTGGATTTTTATATTTTTCACAACGTAGTAACATTTCATAACCAATTATACGTTCTGTTAATATATCAACGATTGGTTGGACGACATGGTACAATCCCAATTTACTTACATCTAAAGTTGGACGATTCGTTGCCATATTAACTCCTCCAGATTGTAAGACGTAAATGCAACACTACTTATTATTTTATCACCCTTCTTTATGGCATGGTACTTTAAAGCTATTTTCCATTAATAGAAAAGTAAAATGTACGTATTTCGTAACAAAAAATCCATTGTTTTCCACTACTTTTTATGCAGTTATACTGGCGCTTACTTCAATTTAAAATTAACTCATCTGCAAAGTAGTTCTATTAACTAAGAGTAACTTTTACCTAGTTTTTTGCCTAATTATGTTATTTTATATTGATAATTTTTTCGAATGAATATACGATATATTTATATTTAATTTTTAAAGTGGTTCAATAAACGTTTAACATTTTATTTAATCGATGCGGTGATAGAAAGGAGACATTTATGGAGATAATTGCACTACTTTTAATGTTATATGGTTTATATTCTTTAATTAAAAGATTCTCAAGACGAGACAACGTTGAAAAGCACGCGCATCATTCCTATAACAACTCATTAATTCAAATCGTTTGTCCCAACTGTAATTATAACGTTACAATTCGAAATGACGAAGGAAATTGGGGTTGTTACAATTGTGAAAAAGCTTTTATTTACTATAAAGGCTCTACGTATCAGGGAAATAAATACCACTAAATTTTCGCAATGTATGCTACTGCTGTATTGGCTAAATTTTCAAAGCTGGATGGTATTGTAACAAAAGACGAACTCAGAATTGTAGAAAACCAACTTAAACAATATGTAAATCCAACAGGAGAAGAAATGCGTAACTTGAAATCCTTGTTTAATAAAGAGTTAAAAACTTCCGAAGAGTTTTATACGATGATTACTGAATTCGCAAACCTTAATCAAGTTGAAGGTGAAGTTTTTGAATTACTTGGTGAGTTTTTATTAGATAGTTTCCTTGGAATTTATTATGCGAATGATCCAGACACACATGATGTCGATCGTTTAGAAAAAGGGATTCATCACTTAATTAAAGAATTTAATATCCATACACAACTTTATGAAAACTTAAAAGCGCATTATGAAGGTAGAGAATATAAAAGAGGAAGTACGAACTACAAAGATATGGACAATTTAGATAAATATTATGAAGTTTTAGGCTTAGATCGAGATGCAACAGCTAAAGAAATTAGAAAACAATATCGGCAATTAAGTAGAAAATATCATCCTGATACCGTTGCTGGGAAAGATTTACCCCCAAAAATTGTAAAGCTAATTGAAAGTAAATTTAAAGAAATAAATAAAGCTGATCAAATCTTGAAAGAACATGTAAAATAGCCAGCTATATTCAATATAAAAAGTTAACGATTCCTAAAGTTTCAGTAATTCACTTTAGGGATTCACTTATTAAAGCTCATATAAGCTATTTTTTATCGATTGTTACAATTGCTTTTTAGGCTAATGAGCTTTCACTAATTTTTTTCTAATGTAATCGTCCAAGAAGCACTTCCTAATTGTTCAAAGTTCAATACTTTGTGGCCATTTTCTGCAGCCCAACGTGGAATACTCTCCGTCGCTT
>CALGOZ010000047.1 GCA_937960785.1 uncultured Pseudogracilibacillus sp. | reverse complement strand
TCTATGAACATCATTCAGTGCACATTTCTATTTACACAAAATATTTTACACTCTCTATAATTAATGAATAAGCGATATTATTTATATAAATATTGATAGATTTTTGAATAAAAAACTCCTAAGAGAATAGTAGTAACTACTTCTCTTAGGAGTCGATTTTTACAACGTGATGGATTCCCCAACTTTCAGGGCGATTCCTTCTCCAGGTGAAACTTTCTTTGCAAATTCTTCCGGATCTTGTTCGATCACCGGGAACGTATTGTAATGAACTGGGACGACTTTTTTCGCTTTGATCCATTCTGCAGCAACGAGCGCATCTTCCGGCCCCATCGTAAAGTTGTCGCCAATTGGAACAAAAGCAAGATCGATATCGTTCATCTCACCGATTAATTTTAAATCAGAAAATAAGGCCGTATCTCCCATATGGTAAATTGTTTTACCCTCAATCGTTAATAAAATACCTCCAGGCATTCCGGTATAAATAAAAGTCCCATCCTCCTCTTCATAAGAAGAACTATGGAAGGCTTGTGTATATTTTACTCGGCCAAAGTCAAAGTCATAAGCACCGCCGATATTCATGCCGTGGGCGTTGAAACCCTTTTGTCCTAGATAGACAGCTAGCTCGTTTAATGCAACGATTTGTGCGCCTGTTCGTTTGGCGATTGCTTCTGTATCACCGACGTGATCGTTATGTCCGTGGGTTAATAAAATGACATCAGCTTCCACAGTGTTCGGATCTAAATCAGACAGAGGATTCCCTGTAATAAACGGATCGATTAAAATGTTATGACGGTCAGTTTGAACTTTAACTGCAGAATGACCATGATATGAAATTTTCACGAATAATCTCTCCTTTACTACTTAGTGTTTTTCACTTTCATATATCATTATAACATTGTCTCAACATTCACATAATCGTAGCCTAATGCTTGGGCTACACCTTCGTTCGTCACTTTTCCTTTTACTACGTTAATTCCTTTTGCAATTGCTACATTATCCTTCGCTGCTTCTATGTATCCTTTATTCGCAATTTGCAACGCATAAGGCACAGTCGCATTTGTCAAACCCATCGTCGCTGTCCGAGGTACAGCTCCAGGCATATTAGGTACAGCATAATGAAGGATACCATGTTTCACAAAGATCGGATCGTCATGAGAGGTTACGCGGTCGCTTGTTTCAAAGTTACCTCCCTGATCAATGGCAACATCGATGATGACAGAACCTTCTTCCATTGTTTTTACCATTTCTTCTGTTACAAGAACTGGAGCTTTTGCACCTGGAATTAAAACGGAACCAATCGCTAAATCCGCCTCTGCGATTGCCTCTGCAATGTCAAGGGAGTTAGACATAAGTACATTGACAGAGTTACCGAAGTATTCAGTTAATTCTTTAAGCCGAACAGGGTTTAAATCAAAAATCGTCACATTTGCTCCGAGTCCAACAGCCCGTTTTGCTGCATTTGTACCGACAACACCACCACCAATAATCGTAACATTACCCGGCTTTACCCCGGTAATACCAGATAATAAAATACCTTTTCCACCTTTGGTCTTCTCTAAAAATTGTGCACCTATTTGCGTCGCCATATACCCAGCCACTTCACTCATCGGTGTAAGTAGTGGCAAGGAACGATCTTCCAATTGCACTGTCTCATACGCAATAGCTACCGCTTCTTTTTCAATTAATATCTCCGTTAATTTTGGTTGTGATGCTAGATGAAAATACGTAAAAATTATTTGTTCCTTTTTAATAAAGTTATATTCTTCTTCTAATGGTTCTTTTACTTTTATAATCATTTCATTATCCCAAACTTCTTCTGCCGTTTCTACGATTTGGGCTCCCGCTTCTTCATATTCCTCATCAGAAAACCCTGCCCCTTTTCCGGCGCAAGACTGTACGAAAACTTCATGTCCGGCAGACGTTAATGTATGTACTCCAACAGGTGTTAATGCGATTCGATTTTCGTTGTTTAGTATTTCTTTAGGTATTCCAATTTTCACCATGATACACCTTCTTTAACATAATAAAAATTAATATCATTTTTATTTTAACAGAGAAAAAGCGAAATTGCTATACGGATTATAATTTCCTTATTGTAAAGTGAGATTACTATGTTGATAGAAATCCGAAATTTAAATTGCTAACCTCTTTATTTATATCAATTAAATATATGTAAAGTAAATTAGGCCGTTACATGACGGCCTGTTTTTTGTTAGCTGTCCAACCCTTCCCATCGGTCAGACATATCATATAATAATCGTGCTAATTCAGTTATTTTTTCGTTACCGTTAGCGATTTCATTTGCAGTAGCTGCTTGCTCTTGAATACGTGCAGAAGCATCTTCACCGCTACTAGCTACTTCTTGGGTAATACTAGTAATTTCCTCAATCTCTTGTAAAACCTCTTCACTACCCGTTGTTAATTTAAAATTCGACTGTTTCAAATGCTCCATCTCTGTTGTTACTTCTTTCATTGAAGAAGCGATGTTATAGAAGGACTCATCGAGATTGGTTGCGATTTGTTCTTGTGTTTTTGAAAGTTGGGTCATATCTTTTGAATGATTAATAGATTCAATCACATGTTCCTGAATATTATTTAACATCGATTGAACTTGCTCGACGGATTGAGCCGTCTCCTCTGCTAACTTTCTAATTTCATCAGCAACGATAGAAAAACCATGACCATGTTCACCAGAACGAGCTGCTTCAATCGCAGCGTTAAGTGCTAATAAGTTCGTTTGATCGGCGATATCACCGATTAACTTAATAATATCATTCGCTTGTGTTGATTCTTCGGTTAAAGAAGTAATCGTCCTTTCCAATTCTTTTGTATTTTTCACGTTATTTTCGATTGTCATATTCACTTCATTAACGGCATTTTGTCCATAGATGATACGCTCTGAAGCTGTTTTAATTATATCTTCCATCCGATGAATAGATTCATTTACTTCATGAATGACAAGTGTCATTGTTTCAACAGTTTTTGATGAGCTTTCTGCACGATCAGCTTGATTAATAATTCCGTTAGATAATGATTCGATACTTTTTGCTAACTCAGCACTAGTGTCAGCTAATAAACTCGTCTGCTTTTCGAACTTTTTCGATTCATGTGTAAATAGTTCCGATGTGTCGCGAATATCTACTAAAATTCTTTTTAGTCCTTTGATCATCCTGTTCATACCATGAGATAAAGCCCCTAATTCATTGTTAGAGCGATAGGACGCATAATTTGACAAGTCTAACGATTCTGTAATACGTGTTGTCACATAAGTAAATTCATTAATCGGTCCCTTTACAACGCGAGCTAACAGGAAACTTAAAACTAAAGTTAATCCGATCGCTAATCCTAGTAAACTGAATGTAAGTAGGGATAAATTACTAATGAATTTTACTAATAACATTGTCCCCAAAATTAACACGATAGCGAAAACAATCGTGTATATAAAGAAGATGTAAAAAATCCGTTTCAATAAAATAACCCCCTTTATTAAAAAGAAACAGGACTTTGTAAGCGCTGTCTTTTTGGTAAAGTATATCATATTAATCCGGACAAATTAATTCTTTTTTTCAATAAAAAAATAAATAGGATAATCTTATAGTCGATATTGTCGAAAAACGTTCCGTCCCATTTCACTTGGAGCTTTTTGTAACATATTGCTTTAAACTTAATGTCATTAGTGTCAATTGATCTTTATTTTCTTAAGTATGAAAAAATTCGCTAACAATCCTCGACGTTGGGGAAAGTTATCTAATATTTTCCCGCTACTGAAAAGATATAATATTGTTTATTAAATTAGCTAGTCGGGTAGTCACAGTGTTATTTTTCATTAACTTACTTCGTTCAGAGACTTTCCGTATATAAGATAAAGTACCTTTTCTTGTGAACTTACACGATAGAGTGCTCCAGTAGTAAGTTAAGCCTGTTTTCCTTATAAAATTACTCAGTAGAGCGCTCCAGTGGGTAAGATAAACACGTTTTTCTTATAAACTTACTTAGTAGAGCGTTCCAATGAGTAAGATGAAATGCTTTTATACATAGACTTACCTAGCAAATGTCCATACTAAAAAGTTAAAGTATTTTTAAAAATTACTCGCCAAGCTAGTATGACGTATGGTGTAACACAATTTTTCTATACTCTGCGGACTCTTCTTATATCCTTCAGTAAGCATAAAAATAAAGTAACGGTGCTCAGTTAAACTGAGCACCGTTACTTTTTCTAGGCTATATCCAAGCCCCGTCTTTTATATTAAAGGTCATTTAATATTTTATAAAATATGAATTGGAGTTCCTAATGCTACCTCTGCTGCTTCCATTGTAATTTCGCCTAACGTTGGGTGAGCATGGACTGTTAAGGCGATGTCTTCTGCGGTCATTCCTGCTTCGATTGCTAAGCCAATTTCTGCAATCATATCGCTAGCATTGGCGCCAACAATCTGACCACCGATGACGAGTCCATCTTCTTTACGTGTAACTAACGTCAATGCTCCATCTGTCTCATTCATTGATAACGCACGGCCGTTTGCTGCGAATGGGAACTTTGCAACTTTTACATCGATTCCGGCTTCTTTTGCTTCTTTTTCTGTATAACCGACGGATGCCATTTCAGGGTCTGAAAATACAACCGAAGGCATACCGATATAGTCGATTTCGGACTTATGGCCACTAATCGCTTCAGCGGCAACTTTTCCTTCGTAGGAAGCTTTATGTGCTAATGGTAATCCTTCGACGATATCACCGATTGCATAAATGTTCGGTACGCTTGTACGGCATTGCTTATCAATCTTGACTAAGCCACGCTCGTCTACTTCAACACCTGCTTGTTCTAGACCAATATCAGAAGTGTTTGGGCGTCGACCGACTGTTACAAGGACGTAATCTGCTTGGATTGTTTCTTCTTTTCCGCCAGCTTCATACGTAACCTTAACACCGTCATCGGACTCCTCTACTCCTTTAGCCATTGCATCAGTGACGATGTCGACGTCCTTTTGTTTTAGACGACGCTTTACTACGTTAGTCATCGATTTATCGAAAGTACTTAAAATTTCTTTTTCACCTTCGATAATGGTTACTTTTGTACCAAGGTTTGCATAGGCGCTACCTAATTCAGTTCCAATATAACCTCCACCGATTACGACGATGCTTTCAGGTAATTCTTTTAACGCTAATGCTCCTGTTGAGTCAAGTACACGATCGGAGAATGGAAAACTTGGAATCTCAATCGGTGTAGACCCCGTCGCAATAATACAGTTATTAAACTTATATGTTTGGGAATTATTTTCATCTATTATACGAACACTGTTTTGGTCAACGAAGTATACTTCTCCCTTAACAATGTCGACTTTGTTTCCTTTTAGTAGGCTTTCAACTCCTGATGTAAGACGATTGACAATGCCGTCTTTCCATGCTTGAACTTTTTCAAAGTCGATGTTTACCTTTTCTGTAGTAATTCCCATTTCTTCGTTACCTTTAGCTTGGTTAGCTAAATGGCCTGCTTGGATTAACGCTTTCGAAGGAATACAACCGACGTTTAAGCACGTACCTCCTAAAGCATCTTTGTCAACAATAGTAACTTTTTGTCCTAATTGGGCTGCGCGAATTGCCGCAACATAACCTCCTGGACCTGCACCAACGACTAGGGTGTCTACTTCAACTGGAAAGTCTCCTACTACCATGCTCTACGCCTCCATCATAATTAGTTGTGGATCATGTAATAAACGTTTAATTTGATTTAGTGCTAGCTGTGCTGTCGCTCCATCGACAATTCGATGGTCGAAGCTTAAGGATAGTGCTAACACCGGTGCAACGACTACTTCGCCATTACGAACTACTGGTTTTTCAGCGATGCGACCAATTCCTAAAATGACCGCTTCCGGATAATTCAATACCGGAGTAAACCACTGTCCACCAGCTGATCCAATATTCGTAATTGTATTCGAAGCACCTTTCATCTCCTCAGCTGTTAGTTTACCATTACGTGCCTTATCTGCCAACTCATTTATCTTTGCGGAAATTTCAAAAATCGACATCCGATCTGCATCTTTTACAACCGGAACGAGTAAACCTTGTTCAGTATCTGCTGCAATTCCGATGTTGTAATAATGCTTATACACAATCTCTTCTGTCTCATCATCAACCGCCGCATTTAAAATTGGATATTTTTTCGAAGCGGAGATTAATGCTTTTACGACATACGGTAAGTACGTCAATTTAATACCTTGCTCTGCTGCTACTTCTTTAAAGCGATTGCGATGAGCTACTAACTCGGTAACGTCTACCTCATCCATTAATGTTACGTGAGGTGCACGGGTTTTCGATCTTACCATCGCTTCAGAAATTACTTTTCGAATACCACGGATCTTCTCGCGAGTTTCTGGGTAAGCTTCTGTGCCAGCAACGATTGGTGCTTCTTTTACATCTTCTTTCGTCTCTTCTGGAACTGTATCTTCCACTTTATCTTCTCCAGCGAGGAAACGGTCGATGTCTTCTCGTAAAATTCGTCCATTTTTACCCGTTCCGGTTACTTCACGAATATTTACCCCTTGATCTCGGGCATACTTACGAACTGAAGGCATTGCAATGACGATTTTGTCATCGGATTTAGTCGCTGGTTCAGAAGTATCTACTTCTTTTTCCGTTTCTACTTTTGGTGCGTCTTCTTCCTCTTCAGTTTCAGCTGTCGCGTCGTCACTTTCATATCCTTCTGCATCTATACTAATTAATGGATCTCCAACGATTGCAACTTCGCCTTCTTCTACATGAATTTCTAAAACTGTACCTTCTACTGGAGATGGAATTTCTACGACTGCTTTATCATTTTGCACTTCACATAATGGATCATCTTCTTTTATCTCATCTCCGGCTTGGACAAACCATTTTAAAATTTCACCTTCGTGGATACCTTCACCGATATCCGGCAATTTAAAAACGTATGCCAACGTCCTTCACTCCTCTCTTAGTTAAAAATGAATCACTTGTTCTACTTTTTCGATAATGTCTTTGTAATCTGGAATCCATTCATCTTCTACTTCAGCAAACGGATAAACAGTATCTGGCGCTGTGACGCGTAGGACTGGAGCCTCTAAATGTAAAATTGCTCGCTCTTGAATTTCAGCAACAACATTTGCTGCTATTCCCGCTTGACGCTGTGCCTCCTGAACAACGACTGCACGGTTCGTCTTTTTCACCGATTCAAGGATTGTTTCAATGTCAATTGGTGATACTGTCCGTAAGTCGATTACTTCAGCTGAAACGTTTTGCTTTTCTAATTCTTCCGCTGCTCTTAAACTACTATGAACCATTGCACCGTAAGCAATAATAGTAACATCAGAACCTTCACGCTTAACGTCAGCTTTTCCGATTTCAATCGTATAATCTTCTGTCGGTACTTCTTCACGGAAAGAACGATATAACTTCATATGTTCTAAGAAAATTACTGGATCATTATCGCGAATAGCGGAAATTAATAAACCTTTTGCATCATACGGTGTAGAAGGTATAACTACTTTCAGGCCAGGTGTCTGCGCCATTAACCCTTCTAGCGAATCCGCATGCATTTCTGGCGTCTGTACCCCTCCACCAAACGGCGACCGAACAGTAATTGGTGCTGCGTTTTGTCCACCGCTTCGATAACGCATCCTTGACATTTGACCACTGATTGAATCCATTACCTCAAATAAAAAACCAAAAAATTGAATTTCTGGTACGGGGCGAAAACCTTGTAACGCTAATCCGATTGATAATCCCCCAATTGCCGATTCAGCTAAAGGAGTATCGAACACTCTCGACTCACCGAATTCTTTTTGTAAACCGTCTGTTGCACGGAACACTCCTCCGTTTTTTCCGACGTCTTCACCGAAAATAAGTACATTTTCATCTCGCGCTAATTCTAAACGCATTGCATCGGTAATTGCTTCGATCATCGTCATTTGTTTTGACATATTAGTTCGACTCCTTTCTTCGGTATTCTTCTAGTTGTTCTTTTAAATTCACGGGTAACTCTTCAAACATAAACTCAATTAATTCTGTAACTTTCTGTTTCGGATAATTATCTGCTTGTTTAATCGCTTCACGAATATCATCTTTTGCCTGTTCAATTACTTCTTCTTCCTCTTCTGGCGTCCAGAGACCCTTATTCGTTAAATACGTACGGAAGCGAATGAGCGGATCACGCTTTTCCCATTCATTATCTAAATCCTCAGTACGGTAGCGACGTGGGTCATCCCCAGCCATCGTATGAGGACCGTAACGATACGTAATAGTCTCAATTAACATCGGTCCTTCATCGTTTAATGCACGTTCACGAGCATGCTTCGTAACAGCATAAACTGCTAATGGATCCATTCCGTCAACTTGAATTCCTTCAATTCCTGCGGCTACAGCTTTTTGTGCTAATGTCTTTGCTTTTGTTTGCATTTCTCTTGGAACTGAAATTGCAAATCCATTATTTTGTACGAAGAAAATAGCCGGAACATTGTATACGCCAGCGAAGTTAATACCTTCATAGAAGTCACCTTCTGACGTACCACCATCTCCGGTATAAGTTACTGCGACGGATTTTTTGCCACGTAATTTCATTCCCATGGCTACTCCGACCGCTTGAATGTATTGAGCTCCGATAATAATTTGTGGATGTAATGTGTTTACTCCTTCAGGCATCACATTTCCGTGATAATGACCACGTGAGAATAAAAATGCTTGATATAATGGTAAACCGTGCCAAATCATTTGTGGGACATCACGGTAACCCGGTAGTAAATAGTCTTCCTTTTCAAGCGCAAAGTGACTAGCAATTTGCGACGCTTCCTGACCAGCTGTCGGTGCATAGAAGCCTAGACGCCCCTGACGATTCAAGGCGATGGAACGTTGGTCTAGAACGCGGGTATACACCATACGGCGCATTAATTCTTTTAATTCATCGTCAGATAAATCGGGTACATACTCTTCATTGACGATTTCCCCATCTTTATTCAACACTTGAAACATTTCGAATTTATTTTCTATCTCTTCAAGTATATGTTTCAACTTTTTCACTCTCCCTTTCCTTTTATCATAGACAAAAGAACTACTTAACAAATCTGTTATATAGTTATAGCTCATTTTTATTGGTACAACCGAACTTACTCCTAGTGTATACCAACTGTCATCGAAACGTCAATATATTTAGCCTATATTGTTAGCTACCCCATTAATATATATGCTCGGATTCATATCTGTATCAGTGTTAATTAAATCTGTATTAGTACAGTTCGTTAAATTCATTCTGTTCTATTACACAACTTCCTAATCCAGCGCCTATTTAATTTATACCCATTAAAACAACGATAAAAACAACATTAAAAAAACGATTGTGCCTATCTATTTTGGATAAACACAATCGTTTTTATGTAACTATAACCTTTTTAATTTAGTGACTCTTTAAATTCCTTTTTTAAATAGTTATATTGTTTGGTTAACTCATTGAATTTTTCATTTTGTTCAAATAATCGTTCGTAAGTTTCGTTTACTTCCTCAATCGTTTCCATTAACCGTTCTCCGTCCCGCCCTTTTTCCATTTGTTCATACAGTTTTTCCGTTTGTTGAAGAGAAGTTACGTATGTTTCATAAATTCCGTCATACGTATCGTAACGTTCTTGCATTGTTTCAAAAAGTTCTTCAACGGTTTGACGTTTTTCTCCATTTGACATTTTTTTGATTAAAGATTCAATTTTAATAAATTGCTCCTTGGAATCTTTCATTACGTTTCGTTCTTTTTGCAAATAGTCATGTCGTTCATGGATATAGCTAATTGCTTCATCCACTAAAACCGAAAGTTCTTCCTCGGCTTTGTGATCAAGTTTAAGAATTTCTTCATAAAGTTTCGTATCTTTCTCCTCCAAGGATAAGATTTCTTCCTGATATATAAGAAAATCTTGCTCAACTTCAAAGGCGCGATCTAACTGCTTGTCAATTTTCTTCTCTAGCCTTTGTTCACTACAACCAAATAGCAATAAAGAACTGCATAATAAGATTAGCAGGATTGAATAGCGAATCCCGACCACCACCTTTATTATTTGTACGAATGCTTTACTATATATTCGACTTTTTCCGTTTGCATATTATATGAACGATTTTCGTATTGTATGATAAGATTATTAATAGTATAGGAAACGATCTTTTGAAAATAATACGATTAATTAGATAGGAGTTCGAAGTAAGCATGTTGTTAACAAAAGACATCGTTCGTGATGGTCATCCAGCTCTACGAAAAAAATCAAAAGAAGTTAATTTTCCTCTTACTGATGAGGAAAGAAATCTGTTACAAAAAATGACCGACTATTTAAAGAATAGTCAAGATGAAGAAATTGCCGAAAAATATGATTTACGCAGTGGTGTTGGTTTAGCCGCGCCACAACTCGGTGTAAATAAACGACTTATTTCTATTTATTTTGAACATGATGGCACTTTACATGACTACCAACTCGTCAATCCAAAAATTATTAGCCATTCCGTAGAACAAGCATACTTAGTTAATGGTGAAGGATGTTTGTCTGTCGATGAAGTAATTGAAGGCTATGTCGTACGTTATCATCGTGTACGCGTCCGGGCCTATGACCTTGATGGAAACGAAATGAATTTACGACTAAAAGGATATCCGGCTATTGTCATTCAGCATGAAATCGACCACTTAAATGGAATTATGTTTTATGATCATATTAATGAGGCAAATCCATTCCATGCACCAGAGAATGCTGTTGCGCTTGAATAATTTTTTCAAGCCTCTTTCGTCTTTTTATTACAAAACCTTATGTTTATCTTCTTTTTTTCAGATACTTGTCGAAACATTTTTTCATAAAAAAGGTGTTATTCATTTCATAAATTGGGAAATCATATTATAATGATAAATGATTGAAATAGATCGGCATCTCATATTTTGCTTTTCTTTAAGCTGAAAATATTTTACGGAACGATTATTTCAAGCGAAGGAAAAGCTTTTTTGTTCTGTATTGATTATGTGTGAAACGACTAAACGGAGACACTGAAGTGAACGGACGGAAAATTTAGGTGTGAAGGAAAAATTAACGGAAGGAAAAGTAACAATTAGGAGAGATACAATGATTTATAAAGTATTATATCAAGAAACGTTTGATACTCCTTCACGTGAAAGTACGAAAACTCTTTACGTTGAAGCAGAATCTGAACGGGAAGTGCGTCAAAAATTAGCACCAAGAAATTTAAATATCGAGTATATCCAATTATTAAGTGAAGCCCATTTAGCGTATGAGAAAAAATCTGAAGACTTTAAAATAGAGAGCGTATAAAATGAAATTTGTAAAAAACGATCAAACAGCAGTTTTTGCACTAGGTGGTCTTGATGAAATCGGGAAAAATATGTACTGTGTACAATTCCAGGACGAGATTATTATCGTCGATGCTGGGATTAAGTTTCCTGAGGATGAATTGTTAGGAATCGACTATGTCATTCCTGATTTTACGTACTTAGTGCAAAATAGAGATAAAGTTAAAGGATTAATTATCACCCATGGTCACGAAGATCATATCGGTGGTATTCCCTATTTATTACGTGAGATCAACGTGCCAATATACGCTGGCAAGCTTGCAATTGGATTAATTAAAAATAAACTCGAAGAACACAATTTATTAAGAAATGCCAAATTAAACATTATTAACGAAGATAGTGTGATTAAATTCCGTAAAACTTCCGTAAGCTTTTTCCATGTCACCCATAGTATTCCGGACTCTTTCGGTGTCGTTATTAAAACTCCTCCAGGAAATATCGTTCAAACTGGAGACTTTAAATTTGACTTTACTCCTGTCGGCGAGCACGCAAACTTAGCTAAAATGGCTGAGATTGGTAGAGAAGGTGTGCTCTGTTTACTTTCCGACAGTACAAATAGTGAAGTTCCTGGCTTTACCATGTCGGAGCAAGTCGTAAAGGAAAATATAGACGATATCTTTAGTCGTGTAAATGAACGTTTGATTTTCGCTACGTTTGCTTCGAATATTTATCGATTACAACAAGTAGTCGACGCTGCGGTAAAATATAAACGAAAAATTGCCGTCGTTGGTCGCAGTATGGAGGCGGCAATCGAAATCGGCCGTGAGCTCGGTTACATCGTTGCACCGAACGATACGTTTATCGAAGTGCATCAAATTAACCGAATGCCAGCGAATGAAGTAACCATTTTATGTACGGGTTCACAAGGGGAACCGATGTCTGCCCTCGCCCGAATGGCTAATGGAACTCACCGGCAAATTCAAATTACACCTGGAGATACAGTCGTGTTTTCTTCCTCGCCAATTCCTGGTAACAACGTCAGTGTAAGTCGAATTATCAACTTACTCATGCGTGCAGGAGCCGAGGTAATCCACGGTCCGTTAAGCAATATCCATACATCAGGACATGGTAGCCAAGAAGAACAGAAATTAATGATCCATCTAATGAAGCCGAAATATTTCGTCCCAGTACACGGTGAGTATCGTATGCTGAAGCAACATACGAAGCTTGCAATCGACTGTGGTATGGATGAAAAGAATACATTTGTACTTGATAATGGTGACGTACTTGCCTTAGGTAAAAACCATGCAAGTGTAGCCGGTAGAGTACCTTCGGGTTCCGTTTATGTCGATGGTAGCGGGATTGGCGATATAGGAAATATCGTCCTACGCGATCGTCGTATTTTATCCGAAGAAGGCTTAGTTATCGTCGTTGTAAGTATCGATATGGATAAATTTAAAATTGCTTCAGGTCCAGACATCATTTCTCGCGGTTTCGTCTATATGCGTGAATCTGAAGATTTAATAAACGAAGCAGAGAAAATCGTCGCAAAACTGCTCAACAAAATGATGGAGCGTCGTACGACGAAATGGGCTGAAATTAAAAATGAAATTATCGATACAATCGCACCACTACTTTATGAAAAAACAAAAAGAAGGCCGATGATTTTGCCGATCATTATGGAAGTGTAATAAGCAAGTCGTTTCACACTTCATAATAAGTTACCTTGTTAAAATAAACGGAAGTGAGGAAATTAAGCTCCTCACTTCCGTTTTATTTTCCTTAGAAATGTAAATCCTTTTGCGCTGACATAGAAGGCCGAGCTTCTAAGTATCTTATAGCTTTCTTTTATTTAATTTACTACATAGATGTTGCAAAGCAATTCTAATTAATAATCGATTCTTACCGAAAATTAATGATTGATCGATATAAAAATGCACCCTTTAAATTATCTCTAACTTAAAGGGTGCACATCATTCACAAGTAGCTTGCTTACTTTAAAATAAAGACATTAATCAATTATCAAATCCTTTTCTAGACGGTTAATATCTTCATCAGCACCGAGAATGACTAGTATATCTTCTGCCTTAATGTTCATTTTGGCATCGGGAGAAATAATCATATTTCCTTTTCGCCGAATAGCGACAATATTACAACCATAGTTCGCTCGAATATTTAATTCGATTAAATTTTTGTCAATCATCTTTCGGCCAGCTTTTACTTCAACCATACTATGTTCTTCCGACAGTTCTAAATAATCGACAATGTTACTTGACATTAAGCTATGGGCAATTCGTCTTCCCATATCCCGCTCAGGATGAACGACTAAATCTGCACCGATTTTATTTAAAATCTTCTCATGGTAATCGTTTTGTGCTTTTACTGTAATTTGTTTAATTCCTAATTCAGATAAAATAACAGTCGTTAAAATGCTTGCTTGAATATTGTCGCCAATTGCTACGATAACATGATCGATATTTTTAATACCTAAAGCGATCAATGCTTGTTCATCCGTTGCATCGGCAATAACTGCGTGAGATGCGATATTTTTAAACTCATTAATTCGTTGTTCGTTTATATCGATTGCTAATACCCGCATACCTTCACGACTTAATTCTTCACAAATACTTCCACCAAATCTACCTAATCCTATTACTGCAAACTCTCGTCTCATCGTTAATCTCCTATCAACTAGTTGAACGACTCTTCTAAATTATGAGTCCGATTATATTATAGACCGAATTGATTTTGATAATATTCGCGTTGGACTGTTTTTAAAATTGCTCGGCGAGTTAAAATTCCAGCAAACTTACCATCGCCATCGGTAACACAAACAAAGGGAGCATCGATCAATGTTTTTAAACCATCGATAAATAATTTATCTTTTTCAATTTGGGCGATATCTTTATCCATCACATCTGCTACTTGAAGATGCGATAGCTTCTCTACTTCATATCCTTCAATACCTAAAATTTGGTCTAATATAACTGTTTTACTAATCGAGCCGGCTAACTTATTTTCATTATCTAATACTGGGACTGCGAAGTACCCCGAGCCGGTCAATACGAGTAATGCATGTTCTAAAGGATTGTTAGTCTGTACATGTGCGACTTTTTCTGAAGGTATCATTAGTTCTTCTACTGTAATTTCTGCCAACGTTTTTTCTTGTCTTGTCGTACTCATCGAATAGTCTCCTTTGCAATTTTTTACTTCTGACATTAAAATCAGTTTGTAAAAAATCGTTTTTGCTTCACATCAATTACTCACATATGTTATTTTAACATATTTTCACAGAAAAAATTTAAACTTCTTAAAATTTTTCCAACAACACTGTGTCATTTTTAACAAATGTGTCATATAATTTCGTATGTTTACACTTAATTAGACAAGTTAATTAGTATCGATAACGTAAATAATCCATTTTATTATATGTTCTTTGCCCCTATATGATGACAACTTAAAATATGCTCCGCAAATAAAGCGCTTTCACTTTTAGTGTATCATATTAATGATTTTGTGACACTTAGCATGACTTAATTTTAAACTGTTTCATCATTAGGTAACAGATTAATTTGATTGTTTTGAATTTTCCTTATATCGGAGAAGGTTTACTTTATTTATTAGGATGATGTATTATAATAATAGTTACATAATTTTAGTAAATTTGTAGTAAGTTCACATAAATAAAAGATGAGGAGAGATCAAACTTGAAGGAACAGACAAGTACTGATCTATTAGCTCAAGCGATTTTCACTGTAAATCGTCATGCAAAAACAGCTTTAAAACCCCAACATTTATATAAAATAAAAGAACAAGCAATAAAAAAATTGCTCAATGAAAACCGAGCAAAAAAAATTGGACTACATTTCATCCGTAATCCTAAATATAGTAACCAATACTCAACTTTATTAATAAAAGTGGGAGATTATTACTTCCACATACCACCTACAAAGGAAGACTTTGAGACCCTAGAACATTTAGGTGACTTAGACGATTCCTATCGAAACCCTAAAGCAAAAATGAGTTTAAATCAGGCGAAAAAAATAATTTACCAATATATCGACTGGAAGGAGCCAAAAGAAAAAAGAGAGCAAAAACGCTCCCCCTATTATACTCCTTCATCTTTAGGACAAAGAACTTGGCCTCCGACAAAACGATTTTACTAAATTCGATTCGGTGGCCGTCGACGAAGACGGTAAGATATTTTTTGTTTAATATAATGAAAACTATAAAAAATAACTAAACTGAAGCCGAATAAACTAATCCCTTCGATAAAACGGAGGATTAATTCAGTTTCTTCATTTTGCATGCGTAAACTTAAAACAAAGACAATTAAAAACAAGCTAACAATTATATACGTTAAAAAAACGATATGACGACGTACAACTAACCAAGTAACAATCGGTCGCAGCACAATAAACGTAATAAAAATTAATATAAAAGAAAAAACAAGCTGTTGTGCATGGACAGATATGACCTGTTCCAGTAATTGTTCCCACTTATTTAATGTTAAAAACTCCATTTCCTTTCACATCCCCTTTTTATTCACTATTAACTTTTTAGCCTTACTTTATACGTTAAAAAGGGGAACCTAGTTGACAGAAAATAATTAAATTTAAAAGAAACACGATTGTTAAAGCTTTTTCATCGATTTATTTTTGGTATTGAGCTTTTTAATTTTCGTTCAATACAAATTGTTACCATTTTATCTAATTGCTTACTTATCTTAATTGTTTTTTCATGGTTCAATCCATGTTTTTGCCCACATGCGATTAATTCTTTCCGTAATGTATATATGATTTGTTCGCATTCTGCCCCTACTTGCTCAACTTCCATTCTTGTATCCTCCTAAATTTATAAACAAAATAGAAAGTTTATTTTCTTTTGATATCGGTCATTTTTTTATTCTTAAAGTAATGATATAATTAAAAATATTTCAATTCGAAGTATAATCTTTTGTACAAATTCATTTCTGAAAGGATGTTTCAATTGGCTAAACAAAATAACGATTCTCACGTAATTAGTGAGTGGATAAAAGCCGCGTTAATTGCACTAGTTTTAGCACTTTTATTACGAGCTTTCGTCTTTGCAACATCGGTCGTCAAAGGAGAGAGTATGTTACCGACATTGGAAGATGGTGAAAGGGTTGTCTTTAATAAATTCATTTATTTAATTTCTGAACCAGCCCGTGGTGATATCGTCATTATCCAAAAGCCGGAAAGCAATTACGTAAAACGCATTATCGGATTACCTAATGAAACGATCGAAATTCGCGATAACATCCTTTACGTCGATGGGGTTCAACAACCGTCTACCTTCGTTGGGGAAAGGGAAGCAAAGTATACTGGCGATGTTGGACCCATTACCTTACCCGATGACCATTATTTTGTCATGGGGGATAATAGAGCGAATAGTAAAGATAGTCGTAATGCGTTAGGTTTAATCGAGCGAAAACATATTATCGGACGCTCGGAATTAATTATTTATCCTTTCTCAGAAATGCAATTGACACGTTAAATAAATCGAACAAAAAAGGGTTAAACATTTGATTCATTGATGTTTAACCCTTCTTGTTTATTCATGATCAAAAATTGTATATCCTAAGTTTAGTACTAGTAGGCCAAGTAAAACAATTCCGATTACTGTAATCCACATAATAGGCACCTCTCTTAAAAAGTAAATAAATATGTATTTATGTTATTCATATCATATCAACTTTCCTCTAAATAATAAAGTAAAACAATATAATTGTAACCGAATTGTCCAATCTTTTATCCGATCATAATTCTTTCCTTCGGATATCGAATCGTCGTCGGCGTCGTCTCATCACGAAAGGTTAATAAAAAGGTAACAAGACCAATCCGGCCGATAAACATAAAAATCATTAATATAATTTTACTAAAGGTTGTTAAATAAGGTGTAATCCCTTGAGATAAGCCGACTGTACCGAAGGCAGAAGCCACTTCAAAAATAACAGCCTGTAAAGGAAACGGCTCAACAAATGTAACGAGTAGAACACCGAACACAAACATCATCGTCGCTAGTAAAGTGACTGTCACTGCTTTCATTAAATCATCTTCATAAACTTCCCGATGAAATACTTTAACCCGCTTTCCTCCCCGAGCATACGTAATGATAAAAATAATTACAAGAGCAAAGGTTGTTGTACGAATTCCTCCTCCTGCACTGCTAGGAGAAGCCCCAATAAACATTAAAATAGACATTACTAGCTGATTCGCATCGCTAAGTAAACTAACGTCCATCGTCGAAAGCCCGGCACTACGCGTTGTTGTCGATTGAAATAACGTTAAAAACAATACTTCATGCCAAGCTTTCCCTTTAAAAAATTGTTCCATATCGAAGAGATATAATAAAAGGGCACCAGCAACTAAAAGCATAAAAAAAGTAGTCGTCGTTAGCTTCGTATATAAACTAAAACGAAAAGTTCTCCTCTTAACTTTAGGCATTGTAATAAATGTCTTTAACTCAACTAAGACTGGAAAACCGATTGCTCCGACGATAATTAAGAACATCGTCATTAACTGGAGTATATAATCATGAGCATATGGTATTAACGAATCGTTTTCAAGGGCAAAACCCCCGTTCGATAACGAGCTAATCGTATGAAAGTATGCTTGAAAAAAAGCCTCCTTTGCTGTAGGAAAATATGACAAGAAATACGTACCTAAAACAACAATCATGATTAACTCAACAGAAAAAACGATAATCACAATTTGTTTAATAAGTTGGACCATTCCACCGTAATTATACAAGTTTTGGTCTTGCATAATAAGCCGTCGTTCCGAAATACCGATTCTTCGACCAAAAAGAATTAAAATCATCGTACTAATCGACATAACCCCGAGCAATCCGAGATGTAGAATAATCGTCAAAAAAATTAAGCCAGTAAAACTAAACGTATCTGAAATAGAGAAAGTCGATAAACCTGTTACACTTAATGCACTTACTGCCATAAATAACCGATCGATAAACGGTTCCAACTCCCCTGTTTTATAAGCAAAGGGAAGGGACAATATAAATGTCGAGGCAAGTAAGGCGATAAAATAAAATAATAACAACATACGAGCTGGGGATAAATGGTGAAAAAAATTAGCGGGGTGCTTCTGTACTTTCATATAATATTCTCCCCTTCTCGTTAAATTAACTCCTTAAACTTCTCTAATAAGGATCTACCTTGATACCCTTCCTCAATAATCATCTCTAACATTTTTTCAATTCTACGTTTACTATGGTCGACAATTTTCCCTTGAAATAGAACGTTCATTTTATCATTTCCTATTTCATTAATTCCCACAATCTTCGTGACGAAAAAAGCTGGATCATTTTCTTCACGTGTAATTTTTATTTGAATCATTAATTCATCTAATGGCTCTAATTGTGTGAAATAATCCCAGTAAGTCCGATCAATATATGCTTCGATTAACCAACCTAAATCATCTTCCCGATTGATCACTAAACCGTCGTGTAACACAATTTCCTTCGGTTCTACAACATCTTCTTCATCCGGCATAATTTGTAGTCCCTTTAACTTAAAAGTCTTCACTAGTTTTCCCCCGCTTTTTTAGTTACTGTTTATCCTCATTATAATGAAAGGTCCTTATTTATGAAAGAATAATCTCATCTCTTCCGGACACATGGTAAAAAGAGGTTTATTATTCATCGCATAAATTTTTACAGCTAACAGCACTATATATAGTGACAATATTTACTTTTACAACGAAAAAAAGTTAGGTGAATAAAGTGAAGAGAACTATAATTGTAGCTTGTTCTATTGCGTTATTACTTGTCGGTTGTATGAATAAGGATGCCACATGGCAACCAGAGCCGAAAGATGATTTAGAGCTAACGAAATTATCTGTTCGTGGTGTAACAGACCAACAGCCTGCAGATCAGGCGAAGGAGTTTTTAAGCCATTATGAAGAAGTAGCAGGTGTCCGAGCTGTCAATCACGACGGCATACTAGTTGTAGCTGTTGATTTAAACCATCATGATCGCTTTTTTTTAGAAAATGTAGAAAAGGGACTGCATCGAGATATTCGGGAAAATTTTTCCGATATGGAAATTACATTATCAACAGATTATAAAATTTTTATCGAACTTAAGCGACTTGAAGAAGATATTTTAAATAATAACGTTAAAAAAGATGAAATAAAAAAACGTTTGGATGCAATTATAAAGTTGTCAAAGGAACAAACGTAAAAGTGAGGGATTTATATGAGTGATAAAGAACAATTATCACAAGAAGCAAAGCGATATCAACAACTACAACAAGAGAAAGAAATCAAACGACCGATTTTAAAAAACTGTATAAAAGCGTTTTTTGTCGGAGGAATTATTTGTACAATCGGACAAGCAATTACGATGTTTTATATTTATTTTTTTGACTTTACAGAACAGACCGCTGGAAATCCGACAGTTGCGACGTTAATTATTATAACGATGTTTTTAACCGGATTTGGACTATATGATCCCCTCGGTCAATTTGCTGGTGCGGGTACTGCCGTTCCCGTTACAGGCTTTGCGAACGCTGTAATATCTTCTGCCATCGAACATCGTACCGAAGGATTTATTTTAGGTGTTGGGACGAATATGTTAAAGCTAGCTGGACCAGTAATTGTATATGGTGTATTTATATCCTTTGTAATCGGAATTATAAAGACATTATTTAGCAAATTTATCGGAATGTAGAAGTAGGTGACCTTAATGCAAATTGGGCAAAGTTCATGGATTTTTAATCAGCAACCTGTCATTCTTTCAACTGGTGTTGTTGGAGGGCCGTTTGAAGGACGAGGAAAAATTCGCTCATACTTCGATAAAATTTTCGACGATATATGGTTAAATGAAAAATCTTTCGAAAAAGCACAACGGATGCTGTTTGAAGAGGCGTGTCAAATTGCGATTCAAAAAAGTGGCTACACAGAAGATGAGATTAATTTTTTCTTCGGTGGGGATTTAATTAATCAAATTACACCGACGACCTTTACAGCCAAAACCTTAGAATTACCGTACTTCGGTTTGTTCAGTGCTTGTGCCACTTCGATGGAAGGACTTGCTCTTGCGGCTTTTATTATTAATAGTGGAGGAGCAGAACATGTTTTAACTGGAACGGCTAGTCATAATGCAGCAACTGAACGACAATTTCGTTACCCTAGTGAGTACGGTGGTCAAAAGCCCCCTACAGCTCAATGGACTGTAACTGGGGCTGGTTGTGCCGTCGTTAGTCGTACTGGTAATGGTCCTATCGTAACAAAAGCAACGATTGGTAAAGTAGTGGATATGGGAATGACTGATCCTTTTAATATGGGTGGTGCAATGGCCCCTGCCGCAGTCGATACGACTATTCAACATTTAACAGATTTCCAATTAACGACGGATTATTACGATATTATTTTAACTGGCGACCTTGGAGAAATCGGCCTAGCAGCAACTTATGATTTATTAGAAGAGAAAGGTTACGAATTCGATGAAGGACAGATTGTCGATTGTGGTTTATCTATTTATGCTGAGGACCAAAAAATACACGCGGGCGCAAGCGGAACCGCTTCATCAGCTGTCGCTACCTATGGCTATTTTCTCGAACAATTGAAAAAGGGAAAATATAATAAAATGTTAGTCGTAGCAACTGGCTCCCTTCATTCACCTTTAACCGTACAACAAAATGAATCAATTCCGTGTATCGCGCATGCAGTAGCAATTGAAAGGAGTAGCACAATTACATGATTTTCTTCTGGGCTTTTGTTGTCGGAGGGCTTATCTGTGTCATTGGTCAATTAATGTTCGATGTATTAAAGTTAACTCCTGCCCACACCTTAACGACCCTCGTCGTCATCGGAGCAATTTTAGGAGGGTTAGATTTATACGAGCCTCTCGTTCATTTTGCTGGCGCAGGAGCAACCGTTCCGATTACAAGTTTCGGAAACTCTCTTGTGCAAGGTGCCTTAATCGAAGCGGATCGGCACGGTTTAATTGGAGTAATGACTGGAATTTTTGAAATTACGAGTGCTGGGATTTCTGCAGCGATTATTTTTGGGGTTGTTGGCGCTATTTTGTTTAAAGCGAAGGGAAAACAATAAGAAAAGTAAGCTGGCATAAATCTAACCAGTAAAACGACGGTGTTCAATTAGAATGAGCACCGTTTCTTTATTTTTTATGCCTACTTTAGAAAAAGTGCTTTTTTACGCAACTGATGTCAGTTGGTGCATTTAAAAAAATTACATTAAAGCTTGTGCCGTCTTGTGTAGTTCGGTAAGTTTTTTCGAAAAATAATTTTACTTACCTAGTAGAAGCTTCTACTGAGTAAGTTAGCAATGATAATCGTTTACACTTACCTATTGGGACCTTCTATTGAGTAAGTGAATATGTAAAAGCTTTGTAACTTACTCAGTGGCGACTTCTACCGAGTAAGTTAGTAGCAATATGGGCTTATACTTACCTAGTGGAGCCTTCCACTGAGTAACTGGATAAGCAAATCCTTCGTAACTTACACACTGAAGACCTCTACTGAGTATGTTAGTAGCAATATGTGCTTACACTTACCTAGTAGAGCCTTCTACTGAGTAAGTAAATAAGCAAAACCTTCGTAACTTACTCAGTGGATACTACGGCTAGATAAGCCAATAAACAAAACTCTTAAAACTTACCCTGTCTAGAAGAGGTTAGGTCCGCTTTCAATAAAAGCTTTCTATCTCAAAGAGGTGTTGGCAAATTTTTCAAAAACATAAGAAAAGAAAGTTCAAGTTGTGTTAAGTGTTTAATTGTAAAAAGTATGGTGCCAATAAATAATACCAAGAAAAGTTTCTAAATAAAATTAAGGATAGACTGGATTCCTACACCCTAGAGAAATTCAGTCCATCCGTTTGTTTTATCTAGCCTCTTCCTACTTAAATTTTAACAGCAATTTTACCGAATTGATCGTTTACTTCGAGTAATTTAAAGGCCTCATCAATTTCGTCGAAAGGATACGTATGACCAACTACTGGTTTAATTTTATTCCTTTCAATAAAAGATAACATTTCCCGCAACTCTTCTCGACTTCCCATCGTCGTACCAAGAAGGGAAAATTGACCATAGAAAAATTCACGTAAATTAAATTGTACTTCATCACCCGCAGTTGCACCGAATAAGACAAACATTCCCCCTTGTTTCAAGACGTTAAGAGACCGGTTGAAGGTTGCCGCACCAATACTATCAATGACGATATCGATGGTTTCATCTTTTAATTCCTCTTCCCAATTACTCGCTGTATCGAGGGCGAGATTGGCACCGATTTTTTTCGCTTCCTCTCGTTTATTTTTATCGCGAGAAGTTGTAATTACTTTTGCTCCAAGGGAATGGGCAAACTGAATCATATATGTGGCGACACCGCTTCCCGCACCTGGAATAAATACAGTGTCACCTTTTTTTACATTAGCTTTTGTTACGACAGCTCGATATCCAGTTAATGCGGCTAAGGCTAACACTCCTGCTTCTTCCCAAGATAAGTAGGACGGTTTTGGTTCAACTTGCGCTTCATCAATTACAATTTTTTCGGCAAAGGTACCGTGATCAGGCATTCCTAATATTTCAAAGCCTTCCGGTGGAGCGGCACTTTTTTCAAACCAACGTAATGATGGGTTAATGATCACTTCATCTCCTACTTTTACTTCCGTTACTGAGTCCCCGATTGCTTCGACGACTCCTGCTCCATCTGAACCTAGAATTAAAGCTTCATGGTCCGGTCCGAGACGGTTTGCGATATATAAATCTCGTCGATTTAATCCTGCTACCTTTAAAGCTACGACAACTTCATTAGCCTTCGGAGATGGTTCGGGCATCTCTTTTAACTTATGGTCACCGAATTCATATACGTAAGCTTTCACTATTTTCTCAACCCCTTTTTATAATAAAAGCTGCTAGGTACTCTTCTAGCAGCTTTATTTGAGTTATTTTTTAATTAATTTTTCAAATTCGTCTAACTTCTCTTCAAATACATCGAGGGCATCGAGGATTGGGTCTTTCTTCGTCATATCGACACCGGCCTGCTTTAATACTTCGATTGGATAATCACTGCTACCTGCTTTTAGGAAGTTTTTATACCGTTCAACTGCTGGCTTCCCTTCGGATAAAATTTGAGCTGCTAAAGAGGTGGCGGCAGAATAACCCGTCGCATATTGATAAACGTAATAATTATAGTAAAAATGTGGAATTCGCGCCCATTCTAAAGCAATATCTTCATCGATTACAATATCTTCACCAAAATACTTTTTGTTTAAATCATAGTAAATATCCGATAGACTATCAACCGTTAGTGGTGTACCTTCTTGGTCGAGCGTATGAATTTTATGTTCAAATTCAGCAAACATCGTCTGACGGAAAACTGTTGCTCTAAACCCTTCGAGGAAATGGTTTAAAATATAGAGTTTTTCTTTTTCATCTTCTAATTCATCTAATAAATATTCGCTCAGTAATGCTTCATTTAAGGTTGAAGCAACTTCAGCAACAAAAATCGAGTAGTTTCCATAACGGTATGGTTGATGTTTACGTGTATAGTAACTATGCACCGAATGTCCAAACTCATGAGTTAACGTATATAAATTGTTTACGTTATCTTGCCAGTTCATTAAAATAAATGGATTCGTACCATATGTGCCGGAGGAATATGCTCCGCTCCGTTTACCGACGTTTTCTACGACATCGACCCACCGATTATTAAAGCCTTCTTGAATGATTTCTGTATAGTCTTCACCTAATGGTTTTAAACTATTTAAGACATATTCTTGAGCCTCTTCATAGCTTATCTTCATATCGAACCCTTGAACGAGCGGTACGTATAAATCGTACATATGCAAGTCATCTACTTCTAATACTTCTTTGCGTAATCGGGTATATCGATGTAGTAAGGACAGTCGTTCGTTAATTGCTTCAACGAGCTGGTCATATACTGATTCAGGAATATTGTTTCTGTCTAAAGCAGCATGGCGCGCTGAATGATAACGGCGAATTTTCGCATAAAAGTTATTCTTCTTCACTGCCCCAGTAAGAGTTGCTGAAAACGTATTTTTAAATTTTCGATACGTGTCATACATTGCTTTGAAGGCATTTTTCCGTACATTTCGGTCTTTTGATTCTAAAAATTGAATATAACGCCCGTGAGTTAATTCAATTTCGTTTCCATGTTCATCTTTGATCACAGGGAATTTCAAATCTGCGTTATTTAACATACCAAAAGTATTTGAAGCCGTTTGTAATGCTTCAGATACTTCCGATAAAAGCATTTCTTCACGTTCACTTAAGAAATGTTCCCGCTGACGGATAATTTCATCTAATGTTTTTTCATATAGTTTTAAAGCTTCGTTTTCTTCAATAAAGGAACGAATTTTTTCTTCTTCGATTTGTAAAATTTCCGGAACGATAAAACTCATTTCACTAGAAGCAAAGGCAAGTAAGGATTCCGCTTTTTGGTTTAAACCTTGATAAAAGCTGTTCGTTGTATCCTGATCATAACGCATATGCGCGTATACATATAGTTTTCCTAAACGTTCAGAAACTTGATCTTGAAATTGTAGAAGTTCCAGAAGGCGATCAGCACCTTCGTGTAACGTATTTTGGAATTGTTTTATTTTAGGCAACTCTTTACGGAGGCTTTCGTACTCTTCTTCCCACGCTTCATCTGTAGAAAAAATCGTTGTCAAATCCCACGTTAAATGTTCTGGTACATCTTCACGTTTCGGTAATTCTTTCGTCATCTGACTCATTATTCATTCCTCCTTCATATCACTTCTATATATTATAAACTAAAAGTTGGGTAACATTCCAACTTCTTTTTTAACTTTTCATATAAGTATAACTATTTTGTCGTAAATAATGTAACAAAAGGCGATCAGCTCGTAGCGATTCCTCAATATAAGTAAAAAAACGAATAGGCCGGACTTTTCGCCAAGTTGTTCTATCGATTTGCTTTAGTATTTTGAGCTCTATTAAATATTGAAAATATTCTTCAACTAATTGAGGTAATTGTTCCTTTCTCTTAGGATGAACCATTCCTTCTAACAATGAAAGACAGTCTGCAAGTGTTATTTGGCTTATTTTTGGTAGTGGATGTAATAACTTGAGTACTAGCTTCGTTTGCCAATGCCAAAGGGGAACCTCCATTATGTACTGAAGTCGTATTGGTAGATGAATAATCGCTGGGAGTTGTTCCACGTGGAGGTGATTTTTATACAACCATTTTCTAAATTGAAATTCTTTTCCTCGAACTCGGTGGGGTGATGTACGGAATGTCTTCTTCTCTTTATACCAAAGGGATAATAGCGTATTACGTGGGAAAAAGCATCGCGGAAAAAGGGAACGTAATGTAGCTTGCTTGAGTGGGATTTTTCTACATTTTGCTAGGGTTCGTTGTTGGTTGGTGAATAGAAGGTCGTAAATAATTGTAAAACGCTTTTTATAAGGGCAAAAATAAATTAATTGTGTTGGACCTTGCGGGAGATAATTTTGAATAAATTGTTGTTGGAAAAAGGATAGGGAGATTGTTTTTCTATATGAATCGTAAGTTTGTAATAACGATTCACCTAAAATCCAAAGAGGAAAAATTCCTTCCTTTGTAAACCCTGAATTCCTTTTAGAAATCTCCTCTGTCGATGTCGTTACTTGCTGGAATTCAATAGCGACACGGCTTCTTTCTGTTTTGAATAATATATCGGGTCGTTGTTGAATTGTAGGAATATATTTTTCTAGATAGATCTCTCTAAAAGACTGAGTATGTAACCATTTATAGAGGAGAAGTTTTGCTTGTTTATGATAATGGGATTCACCCGTATGAAGTGTTGGACAATTACCGTGGGCTCGATGGGCAAAGTGGGGAATTGTTTTTGGACCAGCTCGCAATATAACAGGTCCATTACAAGTCGGACAATAAAATTGTGTTTTTCGTATTTTTTCTAACTTTTCTTTCGGCAATAGTGACGGAGTAATAAACTTTCCTGCTTCATTTTTTGCCTGTAACATTAAAAAGTAATAACCTCCTTATTTTAAAAGTAGTATAAAAAAGGCATCCGATTTTTCGGACGCCCTTACTTGTTAATTTATTTTAACTAGTTTTTTAAAAACGTCAAGTAAAATAGTGACGTATTGTTTTGAAAACTTGTTCTTCGATAATTACTTTTCCGTATTCTTCTAATACATGTTTTGTAATCTCCGCTTCAGAACTAAACTCTAAAATTTGACTTAAAAGATCTTCCTGCAACTCATATAAAGTTGCATTCATTTTGATAAATAAAAAGTATGCATCTTTATAGTGATATAATCGTGTTTCGATTCGATCTTCATAGGTTTGTTGGAAATAATGGCTTAGTTCGATAACGTTATCGAATTGATCAAACTTTGTGACAAAGGATACAACCATATCTTCCTCGGTATCGTCTTCTTCTTTCGTTAACTCATTTAATTCGTTAAACAAGTCGTTATTCGCTTGGTCGGTTAACGTTAAATCGATTAAATCTTCGACGTCTTCGAGGGTTTCGAGCGCATGTTCATTTGAAATCTGTGCTTTCGTTACGACAATTTCTAAGCCTTTTTCTAACGCTTGGACTTGAATCCATAACGGTCCTTCGACCGGAAAATCTTCTTTGTAATTCACTTCATCCATCATTTGCCAGAACAACTGTTCACTACGCTCACGATTGTACCAAATCTCTTCCCTCTCAAAGCCACGACTTTCGATATCGACATAGGAGATATAAAACTTTACCGTATTTTCATTAATTCTTTCTATTTCCATTTTTACCTCCCCCTTCTTTAAAAAGAAGTAATTTTATAGATGAAACGATCTGGGAGACAAATCCAACTTCACCTGTACTTATGATGTAATATTCTTCTATATCTTTACGAATATTACCCATTATATTGTTTGTTAAATAGTATATTAATTCATTATATGAATACTAATATACTATTTATGGACGATTTAATCAATCATTGCATATTTTTTTAAAAAACTCAACTATCTGGTACAAAAAGGTATTTAAAATAAGAAAAGCGAAAAAACCGTAAACAAAAAATGTTTACGGCTTTTTCTTCCTGTTAGTTAACCATTTTTTGCGCTTGTCGTAATTGGAATGTACGTACTTTTCTCGGTAAGAAACGACGAATTTCATCCTCATTGTAACCTACTTGTAAACGTTTCTCATCGAGAATAATCGGTCTTCTCAATAAGCCTGGATTTTCTTGAATTAATTCAAAGAGCTCTTTTAAAGGTAAAGATTCGAGATCGACATCTAACTTTTGATATACTTTTGATCTCGTCGAAATAATTTCGTCTGTACCATCTTCAGTCATTCGCAAAATTTCCTTAATCTCTTCTAACGTTAATGGTTCAGAAAAAATATTTCTTTCTTTATAACTAATATTGTGCTCTTCTAACCAAGCCTTTGCTTTACGGCATGATGTACAACTTGGCGAGGTATAGAGTGTGACCATGATTTCCTTCACTCCTCATCTATTCTGTAAATGTCACTCTTTCCTACTGTTAATCAAAAGGCGATTAACGTTTATTCCTATATTTTTGGCTGGCACACTCCGTATTTTTCACACGGGTCATGTCCCAATTTCCTTTACAATAACCGAATTACTGATATTGTGAATAGTATCACATTAGTAATGATTGAAAGAAAGAGAACCCCTATATATACTTCTTTCTCCCTTTTACATTATTTTGTAATTCGTTTTATTACCTAATAATCACTTTAAATAACTTCAATTAAGATTATACTATAAAAGTCAAGTAAAAGGTAGGGTTATTTCACTTAATTTATGTCTAAAATGTGAAATGTTGTACATTTTTTTCGTTTCTTGTAAAACATTGTAGCCAAAATTGGCTTTTGTTAAACGGTATACCAATTTTTGTTATGGAATCGTTGTTTAATCTTTATAAAAACGTTCTCGATTCTGAGTCATTGCTTGCTTTCTTTCAAGCGCTTATACTATGATATGAACAGAAAAATGTATTTTAAATGAGAATCAACTACATCTTTATTATAACAATGGAGTGAACAATTGTGAATGTAATTTTTTCAGGTATTCAACCGAGTGGACTTCCTACAATTGGCAATTACTTAGGAGCGATTAGACAATTCGTTAAATTGCAAGAAGATAATGAGTGTTACTTCTGTGTTGTCGATCAACACGCAATTACTGTACCCCAAGATCCGAAAGAACTAAAACAAAATACAAGAGCCTTAGCAGCGTTATATTTAGCCTCAGGTTTAG
>CALGOZ010000046.1 GCA_937960785.1 uncultured Pseudogracilibacillus sp. | reverse complement strand
GTAATTTAGTAAGAAATAATAGGCGAAAAATAATGCCTAAACATAATATACGAGGGGTGATTGAACTGACTATATTTATGGACATTATGAAGAATTTACCGCTCATTATCTTCTATGGACTCATTATTTTAGTCGTCTTTTTATTCATTAAAGATAAATATCAAAAACAACACGCCATTTTGAAAACTCATCCGATTTTAGGAAGGCTTCGCTATATATTTGAAATGGTTGGACCAGAGTTTAGACAATACTGGTTCTTAAATGATAAAGAAGGACGTCCAGTCGATCGCGATACGATGGAGACAATCGCAAAAGCAGGTAAATATGCAAACACCGTCATCGGTTTCGGTTCAAAGAAAGATTTCTCACAAACTAGCTTTTATTTAACAAACTCGATGTTTCCACTAAATGTCGATGAATTAAAAGTCGACAATCGTGAAATGATGCAATCTTATACGTATGAAATTTTGAATGAGTCTTTAACAAAGCGAAAAGAGAGAAGAAATCCCGCAACGTTAAAGCCGTGGCACTTAACAGATGAAGATGCAATTGTTATTGGACCGAAGCGCAAGCATCCTTTCCATGTAAAAGGATTAATCGGAGTTTCTGCGATGAGTTACGGAGCTTTATCAAAAAGCGCTGTAAAAGCTTTAGCTCAAGGAGTTGCAATTAGTGGCGGTAGCTACATGAACACCGGAGAAGGAAGTATTTCCCGCTATCACTTATCCCGCGTCTATGAAGTAATTGATCCAGATCAAGAACTAATGGACCGCTTAAGTGAAAAAATCGTCCAATATGTCGCTCAGCATCCGAATAGTTCAAACTTTGAATTAGAAGATCGATTTGGAAAGAGAATTATGTTCCACGTCGATACATTAGTAAAACAAGGTGTATTAAAAGAAAAACGTGCAGATTTAATTTTCCAAATTGGTTCTGGATTGTTCGGTGCTAGAAAAAATAACGAATATTGTGAAGAAACTTTCTTAAAAAATGCCTTACGACCGGAAGTAAAAGCAATTGAATTAAAACTAGCTCAAGGTGCGAAAGTTCGTGGCGGAAAACTCCCGAAGGAAAAAATTACTGAGGAAATTGCAAAAATTCGAGGAATCGGCATGGATAAAGATATCGAAAGTCCAAACCGTTTCCCATTATTCAATGATATAGAAGGGTTATTTCATTGGGTTACCCATTGGCAAAATATTACGGGTAAACCTGTTGGAATTAAAGTCGTTGCGGGTGATAATCAATCCTTTGATGAAATTGCTCGCTACATGCAGGAAACTGGAAAACATCCTGACTTTATTTCCATCGACGGAGCCGAAGGTGGAACTGGAGCAACGTATCAAGAAATGGCTGATAGCTTAGGGCTACCGATTTTTTCAGGAATTCATATTTTAGACCAAACATTGAAAAAATATGGCGTCCGTGATCAAGTAAAAATCTTCGCTTCCGGAATGCTAGCTACAGCGGATAAAATGGCTGTCGCCTTAGCTCTTGGTGCAGATTTAATTTACGTCGCACGGGCAGCAATGAATACAGTCGGTTGTATTAATGCAGCTAAATGTCATACGAACCTTTGTCCAGTAGGAATTACTTCACATCTACCTCACTTAGAGGCAGGTCTTGTCGTTGAAGAAAAACGATTCCGGACGGCGAACTATTTACGTACCATGCGAGAGGGACTATACATGCTAGGTGCCTCCTGCGGTATCGATTCTCCAACGAAATTTAGTAAGCAACATATTACAATTCGCGAAGCAAATAATGAAGTCCATAAACTTGAAGATTTCCTTTATTTGGATTCGGCAAAAAAACAAATAAAGATGGACGAACCTACAAAGAGAAAAGAAAAAATCATTAGTTAAGTTCGTTCTTAAATTAAATAATAAAAATAAGATTACCTTTCTCGACACCACGAAGATAAGGTAATCTTTTTTATTTATTTTTATTGCTTACGTTCTTGATGGATAGGTTCCCACATACTTAAACCACCCCGAACATTAGCTAATTTTTTGAAACCATATCGCTTTAAACGTTTGCATGCTCGGTTTCCTTGGGCGCCCGTTTGACAAATTGTTACAACCGGTTTATCCTTATCAAGGTTTTCAACTTGTTTACGTAAGTCTCGTAACGGAATATTTTGAAATCCAAAAACATGAAATCGATCATATTGTCCACGTGGCCTGACATCGATAAATTGAATATGCTCCTTTTTATTTTGCAATTGTTCATGTAACTGTGGAATTGTTATTTGCTCAACATCTCGGGCCGGTAAAATAATTTTCAATACAACAAGAGCAAAAATAATCGATGATAAAAACTTAATAACACCTATCGACAAAACCGTCCCTCCTCGAATTTATGAGTCTATTTTATTCGATAAATAACGTTAATACTTCTGCACCTTCATTATCGACTGGAACGAATAAGTGCGGTTTCGTTCCTTTAAAAAACGCCGTATCGCCCTCCTCCATAATATAGGACTGCCCATTGTAGGAGAGTTCGATACTACCTTTTAATATATAAATAAACTCATCATGTTCGTGGGTGTACATTTCTTTTCGTATGTTTTCGTGCTTAGGTGTTACGTAAACAATCGTCGGCTCTACCCGTGTAAAAGGTGAACGATTCGCTAGTAGCTCATAGGAATATCCCATATGTTCATCGCCAACTTTTGATTGACGTTGATTTCTCGGTAATAGAACGATATCTTGTTCCGTTTTGTCATCTAGGAGCCAAGATAACGATACATTTAACGCTTTCGATATTTTCGATAATGTCGCAATGGCAGATGATGTTTGCCCATTTTCAATTTTTGATAAGAGGCTTTTGGAAATGTTACATTCATCAGCTATTTGTTGTTGTGTCTTCCGTTGACGTAAACGTAATTCGCGAATCTTTTTACCAATGTAATCTAAATTAATGACAAACATCCCCCTTCTTCTCTCGTTACTTATGTTTATTTTAGCATATTGTACCTTCCTTTGTTACCTTCTTTATAGTCGATAAACTCTAGCGTTTTATTTTTTGTACTCGTTTTATACATCCTGCTAAAGAAATTAAGCTATGTTAAACCTTTACTTATTATTATATTCACTTTTGTTTATCCACTATATTGTTTCATAAAAAAGTAATCCTTCCACGAATACACTTGGCGCACTCGGAAAGGATTTGAATAAAATTTATATTAACGGGGGAATAATCGGGATATTTCCTGCTATTTATAGGAACTAGTTTACTTTAAATCATTTCTCGGGACTCATCAGGTACATATAGCAAAGAACGACTTGCTCCTTCCCTATTAAACTTTTTTTTGATAAACTTCGTTGCTTCATTGATTTTATCTTCATCAATATTCGTTTCGATTCCTAGGCCATGCATTAAATACAATACATCATTTGTAGATACATTACCCGCTGCACCAGGCGCATAAGGGCAACCACCTAGACCACCTAACGATGCATCAAAACGGATAATCCCGTATCGTAAAGAAGTAACAATATTAGCAATGGCCATACCTTTTGTATTATGAAAGTGCATAATAATATTTTTTGTCGGAAAGCGATAAAGTATAGCCTCAAGTAATCTCTCTACTTGTGAAGGAACTGCAGTACCTAATGTATCGCCTAACGAAAGATCATCGACACCTAACTCAACTAACCGTTCGCATACATCGATAACTTGATCAATTGATACACTTCCTTCAAAAGGGCAGTCGAATACCGTTGATACATAGCCTGTAACTTTTTTATCAGCTTTTTTTGCCTCGTCGATTACCTCTTTTAATACTGGATAGGTTTCATCGATTGTTTTATTTATATTTTTCTTATTATGGGATTCACTTGCGGACATAAAGACATTCACAACATCTATTCCGGCTTCTAATGCATGTTCTAAGCCTATTAAATTAGGAACGAGAGCAGAGTATTTTACATCTGGGTGACGGGTAATTCGTTTGCCTACTTCTCTTGCATCACGCAGTGCAGGTACCCACTTTGGATGGACAAAGGAGGTATATTCAATTTCTTTAAGACCTGTTTCAGAGAGCATATTAATCCATGTAACTTTGTCATCTGTCGATACAAATTGCGATTCATTTTGCAATCCATCTCTCGGACCAACTTCTTTAATGTGCACATGTTCCGGCCAACGCATGAATGTTTCCCTCCTTTAATAGCTTGTAAAAAAACGCTTCCATTTAAACTATAATAGTTTTCTTTAAATTGACTTTTCAGTTTCCTATCATTCAACCTTGTTGAATAAACTATACAACAAATGAACAATAAATGTCAACAAGCGTTTACTTATTTATATGTAGGAACAGTAACGTTTGGGAATAAAGTTAAAGAAGGACTGAACTCTTTAGTTGAGAGATTCAGTCCTAGCTTTTCATAAAAATCTATATAAATTTTTGAATAATAACCCCAAACAACGTCGAGCATAATCCTTCAAAACTAAGCTATTTTCGATAAGTTGCAGGAAAGTGATCTAAATAAGGCTGTAATACTTTATGAACGTTATAAACTGTCATATACAAAATTGAATATGCGCAATCGAACTCAGCTTTACTATAAAGCATTTTTATAATCGAACCTTTGTAATCATAGGATATTTAGCTTGTTAATAGTTTTGTGTACAAGTTATCCACTATTTTATCCACATGCTCACATTTCACATCATATATGTTGTATTTTTGTTATTTTTATTTCTATATAGTGAAAATAGATTGATTTATACATTCACATACTCACAATTTGTGAACAATTCCCAATTATTGTGGATAACTACTTCCTTTTTGCCCCCAGTTTTTGAGCACAAGTTTCACAAATACAATTAGTTGGTAGGCTTTCAAGTTTATTGTTTAAACGATCGGGAAATGCATAAGTTGTACACCAACACGCTTCGTTAGATTTATTGATTTTACAGTCATTGTTTTTAGCACAAATTGGACATAGTTTTTCCTGTATCAAGGTATTTCCCCCTAATAGTAAAAATTCTGGAACGAAAATGAAGGGTAAAATATCCCCCATTTTATTCCAGAATATTGCTTATACGTTATTTTTGTTCTGTCAATGTAAGAGTTGTTTCGTGACGCTTTCCATTTCGGTAATAAACAACATCGACATCATCGCCAACTTCTTTTTCTTCGTATAAAATTTTTCGTAACTCTAAAATATTGGAAATTTCCCTTCCGTCGAACTCTGTAATTACGTCAAGACGTTTTAAACCACCTTCTTCTGCTGGTGACAACGGCTCTACACTCCAAATATAAACACCACCTTCAACGGAATCGGGAAGTTTCAACGTTCGTTTCCACTCAGCTTTTGGTACTTCTTCTAAAGAGTATATTTCTACTCCCATAAATGGCCGGGTTACTTGGCCAGTCGTTTCTAGTTGTTCGATAATTGGTTTAGCGGTATCGATAGGTATAGCAAAGCCGATTCCTTGAGCGAGTTGTTGGTTTATTTTCATCGAGTTAATACCGATTAATTTCCCTTCTATATTAATTAAGGCACCTCCGCTATTACCTGGATTAATTGCTGCATCTGTTTGGATTACTTCTGCTTGCCAATCTGGACGACCATCGTTGTTAAAATCTAAAGGAATGGTTCTTTGCTTTCCACTTATAATCCCTTGAGTTACTGAACCGGCAAACATATGGCCTAAAGGATTACCGATTGCAATGACTGGTTCTCCAACTTTTAATGTTTCGGAAGAGCCTAATTCTATTGGATCACCGACTTTATCCGCTGCTACTCGTAAGACAGCTAAGTCAGTAAATAGGTCTGTACCAAGAATTTCTGCTTCTAAGTTGGTTTCATCACTTAACACGATTTCCACCGCATCTGCTTGAGTGACGACGTGTTGATTCGTCACAATATATGCATACTGATCATCTTTTTTATAAATAACTCCGGAACCGGTTCCGGCTTCGCTTGTTTCAGCTCCTTGTTGCCAAAAATCTGAACGCATTTGTAAATTCGTTACACCGACAACAGCCGGTGACACTTCTTCAACGATATCTGTTATTTGTGTAGATACATCTACACGGACTGATTCAGATCGTTCCTTTTCTTCTTCCACTACTTCTTCTGTTTTTGATGAATTATCGTTTTCCTTTTCATCGTCAAGTACGATATTTTGCCCGCTTAAATTCGGATATATTACTAGCAATAACAATATCCCTACGGTAAGGGCAATGACAATCGGTAGTATCCAACCGCTTTTCTTCTTTTCCGGCTGTCCTGTTGGGGGCTCATTGTTTGAATAGTATCCCATTTTAGATCAACTCCATTTCCTCCGAAAGTTGTTGAATTTCTGAACTTATTATAACATGTACGATTCACGAAACTTTTAAACAATGCTTAATATTTTGTTACGATTTCGATTAACTTACTTCATAAAGCGGAGTTGCTTGTTCTGGATCGGTATCATAAAGGGGAATATCAATTCCACGCTCCCGTAACACTTGATTGACAGACATATTCGCTAATTCCTTCATATTATTTTCTTTACTTAAATGAGCCAAATAAATTCGCTTCGTTTCATTCGTGATTACATCGCTTAAGGCAAGTCCACAGTCTTCATTGGAAACATGACCATAGTCGCTTAAAATACGACGCTTCACATTCCAAGGATACGAACTCATTTGTAACATGCTTACATCATGGTTTGCTTCAAAAACATATGCATTTGCCCCTTCAATCGTTCGTTTGATTTTTTCAGATACGTAGCCTAGGTCAGTGATTAGGGTAATTTTTTTTCCATTAGCTCGAAAGTTAAAAAACATCGGATCTGCCGCATCATGAGATACAGAAAAAGACTCAACTTCAATAGTACCAAAAGATCTCACACTATTCGCAGCAAAGTGGAATTTTTGTTCGGTTTTAATTTTTCCAATTTGGTGTTCCATCGCTTGCCATGTCTTTTCGTTTGCATAGATTGGTAGGTCATACTTTCGCGCTATTACACCTAGACCTTTAATATGATCACTATGTTCATGGGTTACTAATATCCCATCTAATTCGGCTGGATCTGTATTAACTTGAGAAAATAGTTCATCGAGTTTTTTACCACTTAATCCAGCGTCCACAAGTAATTTCGTATCCCCATGTTCTATATAAAAGGCATTTCCTGTACTACCGGAAGCTAGTACGCTAAAGCGTAACTTCATCTTCATGTTCACCTCAGTTATCTTCTTCATCCATTCTATTCGTTAAGAATTCATATATTTCTTCTAATGTATCATCTTTATGACGTTGAACTCTTATTTGATCTGCCAAATCTGCAATTACTTCTTGTAAAAATTCCTTCTCATCCGTTGAAAATATAAATCCTTCAATTGCGTTAACAAAATAATTTCTATCCTTGTTTACTTGTACCTTCCAAATTGGTGCAAATACTTGTATATCTGTTTCGAAAGGTACGCGCGTATGAAAACCGATATTTACATGGTCGATATGGCTGTCGAAAGGAAGTTCATTAGCACGATATAACGTTTCGATAGCTTCCATTGGCTTCATTAATTTTCGCTTTTCTGCCAATGTTTCCGTCTCGCCGAGCATCGTTTGCGTATAAAACTCTACTTCATTTTTATCATTAAGAAAAAGTAGTGCAAGGCCATTTTGGTTGTAATAAACTGGTCGGTCGAATTTACTTTGGAAAAACATTAACACATTATAATCTTTGTTCCAATTCCAAAACGTATATTCATCGGAATAATAGACGAGTTGCGAAAAAGCATTCATTAATTGCTCTTCAGTTACTTTTTCGCTTATGGTTAATCGTTCATCTAACTTTGAGACAATCAAATATTGTTGGATTATCGTCGAACTTTGGTCTTTTGTTTTTCTTTCCTTTTTCAATTCTTCTTCAGTAAATTCATATTGTTCAACGGAAATAAACGTTTCTTCATATTCTTCGTCCGGTAATTCCCCATACGTAATCCCATCATCGCGAAGTTGTTCTTCAATAGAGGAGGTATGTTGTTCTAATATACCGATATCTGCTTCTTCTTTCTTTTCCATAAACTGAATGAATAAATAAATGTTCAGTATGAGGAAACTTGCAATTAGTAATGTTTTAATTTGGCCCCATTGCATGTTAATCGCCTCTTATTCCTTCATAGTCCGTTTCATTTTTTACAAATGGAATGCGAAGCCAATGGTCTTCATAGTGCATAAACCAGGTCGGTTCCAATGTTAAACTGTGTACTTTATCAATATATTTTAAATAATAGCCGAGTCGGATGTCCTTAATATGATCGACATTGTAGTCTTCATTCATTTCTAAAGAACGTATTACTTCCTCGCCTGATGGTAATTCTACGTCACTTGAATTTAGTAAATGTCCAATTTGTAATAACGAACGATGGTATTGATATAGCTCTTGTTCGCGCCAAATTTGGAGGATTGTCGATAAATTATTGAAATCGTAGACTGGGACTCCATCGTAATGAAGGCGGTATTCTACTTCTCCTTTCAAGGCATCAACCGCTTCAAAATGATATTCATTAATCCAACCTTTATGCTCATTAATGTGGTCGATACTTTTATCGATTAATTCCACTGGATCTAAATTTTGCTCATTGGTTTCGATTGGTTGGATAAATTCTAAATACCTTCCCTCTTGGAAAAGTCGCATTCCACGCTGACCATCAGTAAAGAACAATTCGCGCTGGCTCGGTTTTACTAACGATGGATTACTGAATAAGACGTTAATAAACAACTCCGGGTCCAACTGATTTGCCACTAACGTCTTCTTCTCCATCTCTTCTACCGACTCTGGAATATAAAATTGCTTTTTTCCAAAAGGAACGGCCAAGTAAGGTTGTAGATGTGGATGCGATTCATCGAAGCGGTCGATATATTGAAATGCTCCTGACTTTTCAATACTCGCTTCGATCAATTCCGCCCGCTCTTTTGCATAAATTTGTACCGTCAACTCTGCATTTTCTTGTGGGATAATATAAAAACGGTCGAAAGTCCAATTTGGCAGTTCAATATTTAACTCTTGTACTGAGAAAATATTCGTAAGCAGTTGAATCGGAAAATCACTTGGGAAAATAACTTCAATATATTGTTGCTCTACAGGCTCTTTTGTTTCTCCATTAAACTCCAATAAGGAAAAATCCGTTAAACTCCATGAGGATAATTCTTTATAGAAAATATATTCGTCGCTCGGTTGCTTAAATCCTACTATTTGATTGGTACTACGATGAAAAATAACATGAGCTGGTTTAATTAAATCATTTTTTTTCCGTTCTTTTCCGCCGACATCAACTTCATTTATATAACTCGAATCATAGAACATTTCATACTTCGGCTGATAACTCCATAAAATGTAAGATAATAAAAAGCTTAAACCAACTAGTACTGCTAGGATAAAGGATTTGATCGTTTCTCGGTTCATCCTGACTGCCTCCGCATCTCATTCATTAGCGGTAATGTGAAGTAAATCGTCGTACCTTCACCCTCTTTACTATTCGCCCAAATTTGTCCGTAGTGAGCTTCGACAAGTTCGCGAGTAATTGCTAAACCTAAGCCTGTACCACCTAGCTCTCGTGTGCGAGCTTTATCGACTCGATAAAATCGGTCGAAGATTTTGTCAAGTTGTTCGTATTCAATTCCGATTCCCTCGTCCTTTACACTAATGACGATTTGACGATACCGCTTTTTAAGTTTAAACGTAATCGTTCCACCATTTGGTGAATATTTAATCGCGTTTGAAATAATATTGTCTAAGACTTGAGTTAATCGATCACGATCAGCCCACACGTAATAGGACTCGTCTGCTATTTTTCGGTCAAATACAATTTGTTGTTCTTCTTTTAAGTTCATTTCAAACCGATCGATAACGTCGTGAAATAACGTCGTAAAATCGACTGTTTCACGATTTAATTGTAATTCTTTACTATCTACACGGGAAAGTTGTAATAGACTATTTACCATACGAATCATTCTACCCGTCTCTTCCTGAATAACACGTAAAAACTTCGGTGCGAGTTCTTCGTCTTTCCATGCACCTTCGATTAACGTCTCTGTATAACTGTTTAACGTAGTTAAAGGTGTGCGTAATTCGTGGGAAACATTCGATACAAAATCTCGTCGTTCTTGTTCGATTTTTTCATCCTCGGTTACATCGCTCAGTACTGTAATAAAACCGCTAATATCGTCTCGATGTTCATCATAAATAGCGGTAAAATTAGCTCGGACATAAAAAATGGATTGTTCGTCACTGAAATCTAAAATAATTGAACCATCCTGTTGTAGTTCATCGATATTTTCAACTTTTTCTTCTAATTGTAGTAATTCGATTAAATTACGATTTATTAAACTATTTGGATTGCGATTGAATAAACGTCCCGCCGCTTCATTTACGAGTGTAATTTGTCCTTTACTATTTGTTGCGATTACACCTTCCGACATATTTTCAACGACAGAACTTAGTTTCCGTTGCTCTTTTTCTGTTGCTGCAATCGAGTGTTTTAAACGATCATTTAAATGGTTAAATGTAATGGCTAACTGACTAATTTCGTCTTGCCCGTAAACTTTAACTTTTTGCGAGAAATCTCCCCGCGCCATCGTTTGTGCTTGTTTACGCATTTCGACAATCGGCTTTGTAATTGCTCTAGCAACAAGCACTCCGAGTAAAATAGATACGACCATTGCAATAATTGAACCTTTGAAAAAGATCTCATTCATTTTTGATAATTGACCGTATACTCCTTCAAGGGAAGATTCTAAATAAATAACACCTAGTACTTGATCATCCCGGGAGCTAGAGACAATCGGTTCAACCCGAACGAATACTCTTTCACCAGTTTCATGATTTAACACTGTATTATCCAAGGGGCTGCCTATTTTAATCACTCGTTGTACGATGCCATCGGATATTTTTTTACCGACGATATTTTGGTTCGAGTAGTCATTCGTTCCGAGTACCCGCCCTTGGTCATTAATTACTTGGATATTTAAGGAGCTTGAATCGACATCGACGAGACTGTTTTGAACGTCTTCCTGTAATGTCGGTTCGTCTTCATCATTTGTTCGTTCTCTATTAAATGCCTGTTCTACGTTATACTTCAACAAACCTATTCGATCGTGAACCGATTCTTTATGGTTATTTAATAGTTCAACTTCTAACTCTCTTGCAACGTACGATCCAATTACTTGAACGGCTAGGATAATTAATAATATATAAATTAAAATAAACTTCAATTGAATTGAACGGAAAAATCCGACCTTCTTCATGTAAGCTTACTCCTCATCAGGATTGTGTAAATAATAGCCGACTCCTCTTCGTGTTACAATCCACATCGGTTCGGACGGATTATCTTCAATTTTTTCTCGTAAGCGCCGTACAGTTACATCGACAGTTCGTACATCGCCAAAATAATCATAACCCCAAACCGTCTCTAATAAATGTTCGCGCGTCATCACTTGACCAAGATGACGGGCTAAATAGTAGAATAACTCAAACTCACGATGGGTAAGATCGATATGCTCACCATTTTTAGATACGCTATATTTGTCCGGATGGATCGTAAACTTACCGATATGAAGATCTTTTTTCGTTTGGACCGAATCATCAATTACTTGTTGTTGTCTACGTAAGTTTGCTTTCACACGCGCTAATAACTCCCGATTACTGAACGGTTTCGTCACATAATCATCGGCTCCAAGCTCTAAACCTAAAACTTTATCAATTTCTGAATCTTTCGCTGTAACCATAATAATCGGCATCGTCTGTGTTTTGCGAATTTCGCGTAAGACTTCGTAGCCATCTTTACCGGGTAACATTAAATCGAGTAAAATTAAATCTGGTTCTTCTTCCTCCGCTATTTCAATCGCTTCATTGCCATCATGTACACAAATAACTTCATAGCCTTCCTTTTCCAAATTAAATTTCAAAATATCTGCTATCGGTTTTTCATCTTCGACGACGAGAATTTTCATACCCATTTTTTACAAAACCCTTTCATTTAAATTCGATAATTCTCACTCATAATACCTATGCTTATCATCTCATTTTACCTTATTTTAACCGAATTGTCTTGATTCTATCTTTCACTGCTCTTAGACACAGTGTTATTTGTAAATAAGGGATTCAAATAAGTTAAAACTATAGGAAAAAGCCCCTTCACGACAAGTGGTGAAAGGGCTAGCTATACATTTTGCAACTTACTAACGATACACGCTTCTTACTACGTTTGTTTGATTTCGATCTGGTCCGACAGAGAAAATAGAGAGCGGGATTTCAGTTAATTGTGATACGCGCTCTAAGTAATGACGGGCATTTTCTGGTAAGTCATCGAGACTTCTTACGCCAGTAATATCTTCCGTCCAACCTGGTAATTCCTCATAAATCGGTTTGCATTGAGCTAATATGTTTAAGTTTGCTGGAAATTCTTTTATTTCTTTCCCTTTATATTCGTAGGCTACGCAAATTTTTAACGTTTCAATTCCAGTTAATACATCGAGGGAATTGAGCGATAAGTCGGTAATACCACTTACTCTTCTCGCATGACGTACGACGACACTGTCAAACCATCCGACACGGCGTGGGCGACCAGTTGTCGTACCATATTCTCGTCCTACTTCACGGATTTGATCACCAATTTCTCCGGTAAGTTCCGTTGGGAAAGGACCATCACCTACACGAGTTGTGTAAGCCTTCGAAACTCCAACAACGTTAGAAATTTTCGTCGGGCCGACTCCGGCTCCTATCGTTACACCGCCGGCTACCGGGTTCGATGATGTAACGAAAGGGTAAGTTCCTTGGTCGATATCTAACATAACACCTTGAGCACCTTCGAAGAGTACACGACGTCCTTGGTCTAATGCATCGTTTAATACGACAGAGGTATCTGTCACATATTTAGCCATTTGTTGGCCGTATTCGTAATATTCCTCGAAAATATCTTCTACTTTAAAAGGTTCGACACCGTATACTTTATTAAAGAGACGGTTCTTTTCTTCTAAGTTTTGCTCTAATTTAGCTTTAAAAATGTCTTTATCGAGTAAGTCAGCAATGCGAATGCCACAACGAGCTGCTTTGTCCATATAGGCTGGACCGATACCTTTACCCGTTGTACCGATTTTATTCGCACCTTTTTCTTCTTCTTGTAAAAGATCTAATTTAATATGGTACGGTAAGATGACGTGAGCACGGTTACTTACACGTAAGTTATCCGTTGTAAAACCTTTTTCGTGTATGTAGTCGATTTCTTCGACGAAAGCTTTCGGATCAATTACCATTCCATTTCCGAGTACACTAATTTTCTCCGGAAAGAAAACACCCGAAGGAATTAAATGTAACTTGTATGTCTCTCCTCCAAACACAATCGTATGTCCGGCATTGTTTCCACCTTGATAACGAGCGACGACTTCGGCATTTTGTGAAAGGAAGTCTGTAATTTTTCCTTTCCCTTCATCGCCCCATTGCGTACCTACTACAACTACTGAGGACATCGTGCACCTCCAAAAAATTTTCAAGACTAATTTACTTTTATTACAAGTGCTAGTGTATCAATAATGATGCGAATAGTCAATAAAGTACGATGACTTAGTCGCTTATTGTCACGGTTTTGTTGGACATTTTTAAGATGTATGGGATTCTTTTTCTTCAGGCTAAATGACTACTATTATGAAGCGCTCGGTGGGATATTTTCTTCTGGAATGTTATATTCTATATCGATAAATTTGTTGATTTTTCTTATAAAAGCAAGCTCGACTGTTCCAGTAGGACCGTTTCGTTGTTTTGATATAATGATTTCGATATTTTGGTTATCAGATTCTTCACTTTTATCTGTTTCATAATAATCTTCTCGATATAAAAAGCCAACGATATCTGCATCTTGCTCGATACTACCCGACTCTCGTAAATCGGACATCATCGGACGTTTATCTTGTCTTTGTTCTACACTTCTAGAAAGTTGAGAAAGCGCAATTAACGGTACTTCTAATTCCCTTGCTAACGCTTTTAACGAACGGGAAATTTCAGATACTTCTTGCTGACGGTTTTCACGATTTGAACCGCTTCCCTGAATTAATTGTAAATAGTCAATAATAATCATACCAAGGCCATGCTCTTGCTTCAATCGACGACATTTCGAACGAATATCCGCTACACGAATACCTGGTGAGTCGTCGATAAAGATCCCTGCATGAGATAAGCTCCCCATCGCCATCGTCAATTTAGTCCAATCTTCTTCCGTTAATTTACCCGTTCGTAAACGTTGGGAATCGATATTACCTTCAGCAGACAACATTCGCTGGACAAGCTGTTCGGCTCCCATTTCCAAGCTAAAAATCGCAACATTTTCATCGGTAGTTGTCGCTACGTTTTGCGCGATGTTTAAAGCAAAGGCTGTTTTACCCATTGAAGGACGAGCTGCGATAATTATTAAATCATTTTTTTGAAAACCAGAAGTCATCCGATCTAAATCTCGGTAACCAGTCGGAATACCTGTTACATCATTTTCGGCGTGGTGTAATTTTTCTATGTTATCGTATACTTCGATTAGTACGTCCTTAATCTCTTTAAAAGATTGAGCGTTTTTCCGACTAGAGACGGATAATATATTTCGTTCTGCCTCATCGATCAATTCTTCTACTTCATCTTCCCGGGCATAAGTTTGGGTAACAATATCGGTAGCTGTTTGAATAAGGCGTCGTAGAATCGCCTTCTCTTCAACGATTTTACTATAGTAGTCGATGTTGGCTGCCGTTGGAACACTTTCAGTTAATTGGGTTAAATAAACGACTCCTCCGGCGGCATCGATTTTATTTTCATTCGTAAGTAAAGTCGTTACCGTAATTAAATCGATTGGTTCTCCTTTTTCAAAAAGCTCCAACATCGCTTGAAAAATAATTTGATGATTCGTTCGATAAAAGTCAGCAGGCGTAAGACGTTCCGCTGCCGTCGAAAAAGCTTCCGGCTCTAGAAAAATCGCTCCAATTACCGCTTGTTCCGCTTCTAGACTATTTGGTGGAACTCTCGTTTGATCCATCGTACTTCCCCTCCATGTACACAAATTCGATAATAGCTTTTGGCCTTTCATTAGATAAAAGAACCTATTTTTTCAGTAAAAGTTCCCTCGCTAAATAATGGCGAGGGAATCGTTAAATACATTACTACTGTTCAACAACTTGTACGTGGATTGTCCCTGTTACTTCAGAGTGTAATTTCACTTCAATTCGGTGACTGCCTAAGCTACGAATTGGTTCATCTAACTCGATACGACGACGATCAACTTCTATTTTATGTTCCTTCTTCAATGTATCAGCAATTTGTTTACTCGTAATCGAACCGAATAAACGACCACCTTCTCCGGCTTTTGCTTTAATTTCTACTTTTGTTTTCGCTAGTTGTTCTTTTACTTTGATTGCTACATCTTTTTCGGCTTGGGCTTGCTCCTTGGCTTTTCTCTGTCTAGCTTTTAATTTACGTAAGTTTGCCGGAGTTGCTTCTTCAGCTAAGTTATTTTTAAAAAGGTAGTTATTTGCATAACCGACAGGAACTTTCTTTACTTCGCCTTTTTTTCCTTGGCCTTTAACGTCTTGTAAGAAAATAACCTTCATCTTAATTCCTCTCCTCTAAATAGTTTGTGATTTTTTCTTGAAGCAACTGTTCCGCTTCCTCTAAAGATATATCAACTAATTGAGTAGCAGCATTCGTTAAGTGTCCACCGCCATCTAATTGCTCCATAATTAACTGAACGTTTACATCTCCTAAAGAACGGGCACTAATAGCTATTGTTTCCTCATCTCGATGAGCAATTACGAAGGCTGCTTTTACTTGATCGATTGTTAGCAGTTGATCTGCTGTTTGAGCAATCATGACTTGATCGTAAAATTGTTCATCAGCAACGATAATTGCAATCGTATCTTTAAACATATATGCCCGTTCTATTAACTTATTGCGCTTAATAACAGTTTGTAAATCTTCCTTTAAAAATTGTTGAATAAGGACGGAGTCGGCCCCTTTTAACCGTAAGTAAGAAGCGGCATCAAACGTCCGCGACCCAGTCCGAAGGGCGAAACTTTTCGTATCGACAATAATTCCTGCCAAAAGCGCTGTCGCTGTAACCGTTGGTAACTCTTTTTGCTTCGGTTGATACTCGATTAATTCTGTTACAAGCTCTGAAGTCGAAGAAGCATAAGGCTCTATATATACAAGGGTTGGGTCATCGATAAAGTCTTCTCCGCGACGGTGATGATCGATTACTACTTTATATTCCGCCCGATGTAATAATGGTTCATGGGCTACAAGTGATGGGCGATTCGTATCGACAACTACAATTAAACTACGACTCGTATAAACGGCTTCGGCCTCCTCAGGACGAATAAAAAACTTCCATAAATTTTCTTCTTTTTTTATTTGTTCGATTAATTTTTCTATTCCGCTTGTTATATCTTTTTCATCGAAGACGATATACCCTTCTACTCCGTTCGATTGGGCGATATGAAATACACCTAAGGCAGCACCAAGCGCATCCATGTCGGGACGTTTATGACCCATAATAATTACATTATCACTTTCTTTTACTAGTTCTGCTAAAGCATGAGAAATAACTCGAGCCCGCACACGAGTATGTTTTTCCATCGGGTTCGTTTGGCCTCCGTAGAAGCGTACTTTGCCGTTTTCATCACGGATTGCGACTTGATCACCACCTCGACCCAATGCAAGATCAAGTGCTGACTGTGCCAATTTTGCCAACTCTGTCGGTAGTTCTGTACCTGTACCGACTCCTATACTTAGGGTAATCGGATTACGTTGCGTTTTATCGACCCGTAATTCACGAATCTTATCTAAAATATCAAATTTCGTTGCCTCTAACTTCTTTAATGTTTCTTCTGTAAGAACGGCAAAAAAGCGATCTTGGGACGTCCGCTTCATATAAAACTGATTCGTCTCAGCCCACTTATTTAAAGCAGAGGTAACCATGGAGTTGAAATGACTTTTTAAATTGTCATCCATATTACGGGAAATTTCTTCATAGTTATCTAAATAAATAACTGCTAAAACTAGCTTTTCTTCTTCATAACGTTGGCGTAATGCCTTTTCTTCCGTTGCATCGAAGAAAAAAAGCGCTTCAATCGTTCGATCGATTAACACATTGAAATGTATAGAGTCAAAACGTATATCAGTCTCTACATCATCACCTTCGACGATACTTGGTAAATTTTCGGAAATAATCGATAAAGATTGTTCCCGCCAATTATCGTTACCGAGAAGTTTGCGCATATATGGGTTTACCCATTCGATCTTATTCGCTTCATTATATAAAACAATTCCAATTGGCAAACCAAGAAATACAGTTTCACCAGCTTTTTCAACTTGTGTCGTTAGTTGCAACGTATGTTGAATTCGACGCTGACGGATTTCCCTTTCTTCTTTTATATCGTACATGTATAACGTTATAAATAATAAAAGAAAAAGAGAACCGATTAGCCAATCATAATAAATTAAAAATGATATAACAAGGAGCGTAAGTGCGTAAATAAAAAGCACAAACTTACTCCGTATTTTTTTATTAAATTGCCTCACTAACTTTCAACCCCTGTAGTTAACAGCTTAATTTCCTTTTACTTCGGTAACTCTACCTTTTAAATCGATTAGTAAATCAATTATACCAATAAACCGAACGATTATCATCGATAAAAAAGGGATTAAAAGACTTACAACAAGTAGTAAATAAGGGATTGCTGGTTGCCATTTCTTCACGTAAGCATAATGAAACACGAAAGAGAAACCTTGAATAACAAATAAAATCATTAATAAAATGGAAACATTATTTGCTGCGATAAAGAGCGTCTCATTCGATTCCATCGTAAAAATAGTTGTAAATAGCGCTATAATATACAACCAAATAATAGACCTTGGTAAAGAGAAGCTACGAAAAGGTGGAAAGCGATAATTCGCTTGTTCAATTCGATTTAAAACTTTAAAACTGATCCATATCGTCGCTAAGGCTAAAAAAATACTCGTAGTCGCAATACTTGCTGGTAGTAGATCGGGTAGTGACTTTAGCTGTTCTTCAATTAACGAAAATTCATCACCTTCTAATGGTATTTGTAATGTTTGAAGGGTAGATTCGGTCATCGCAATTGATTGTTCAATAAACTCTTCTGTTACTTGATAAATATTAATATCCATAACAAATTGCAAAATAAGTAAAATAATAATTAAACTTATAACAAAACCAAGCGTTCCTTGGGCCCACAATTCGTAAGGTTTTTTTCCACGATATAGTAAGGAACCTATTACGATTCCGCCAATTCCTGCAAGCAGTGTGACTGGTAATGTAACGACGGTTGCAAACAAAAAGGTGAAAATACTCGTTGCGATCAACATGACGATTCCCGGACCATAATCGTGTCGCTTCGTATATACAATAAAAGGTACTGGTAATAAGACGAGTATAAAAGGTATAAGTAAAAAGAAGAGCAATAAAACCGTATAAACCGCTGTAAATAATGCTCCCTCTGTTAATTTGTTCGCTTCTTTCATAATGACACTCCTAAAAATATATGTACAAAAACAACTGTTCTTTAAACAATCATAGCAAATTTTAAACCTGAAACCTATCAATTAATCGGAAATTTATTACTTTTCATTCCGCTTAATTATTAGAAGGTTAACCGTCTTTTGTAAATACTATTTTCTTTTTGTCTAATTGAAAAAGTGTTATAGTTGTTAAAGAGTAAATTACTTTTTATAAGGACGAAAGATTAATGAAATCATTAGGGACAATGTTTATTCAAAGTCTTCAATTACCTAAAAAACGTGCCGTATTCACTTTAAATCGAATCGGAATGGATACGACAGTGTTTTATATGTTTATTTTACTTTTTATTTCATCTATTCCTACTTTTATTGAGCAACTACAAGTTAATGAACGTTTGTCGACTTTCTTTTTTTCAATTTTCTTCTTTATATTCCATTACTTACCTGTCGTTATTATCGTTTTTGTAGCTTTGTCAATTCTTGCTTGGATTACATTACTTATTACTAAATTAGCTAAACGAAAATTACGTTTCTCTATTCTTTGGAAAATGAACGCATCAGCTACGACGATTCCGTTATTACTATTTACAATTGCTTCACCGTTTTATCCATTAGGTACGACCTATTTAATCGTATCGATTCTATTTATTTTAGCAATCGTTACAAAAATCATTTTTATTTATCCTCGTCGACGGGAGCGCAATTAAACGAAGTCTAAGATCTGCCCTTTCATTTTAGGTCATAGACTTTTCGTTCCATATAGTAGAATTTATTCGCAAATGCATGCTAGAGAATATTTCTGCGATTACAAAGATGAAAATATGACTCATGACACACAATAAATGCGACTATCTACTTTAAGCTACTTAGAAAGACAAAGGTTTAGCTAAATAGTTTTCAAATAAAGAAAGGTTTATTTTAAATAAAAAAATTCCTTCTCAACTAATCAATTGAAAAGGAATTTTTTCATCTTTTATTCAGAAACGAATGGTAAAAGAGCCATCGTACGGGCACGCTTAATCGCAACTGTTAATTTACGCTGATATTTGGCTGAAGTACCTGTAACACGGCGTGGTAAAATTTTTCCACGTTCTGAAATGAATCGTTTTAATAAATCTACATCTTTATAGTCGATATGTGTAATGCCATTAGCCGTAAAATAGCATACTTTTCGACGTCTTGGACGACCACGTCTCATTTTGCATCCTCCTTTTATCCATTTGTTTTTTCAACGTTCATCTATCTTCGTTCATTATTTAAACTCTATATGTGTATATGTGTGTATTGTATGTGCATTGATATATTACTTTAGTTCTTCGCTTTTGTCAACGAATTATCGTTGGGATAAAAGAATCTATCGTCAAAAAGAATACTAAAATTATTATGTATATTTAAAAACAGTGTTATCACTTTAATTGAATTTTTAGCAAATGAAAACCCCAATTACTTATTCTACTTACAATAAAGTGAAATAGGAAGTAATTGAGGTTTTAATCCTATTAAAGCTATAAATAGATTCATTAAAAAATGAAGAGCCTATTACACAGACTTTGCTTCATCTTGAGATGGAACGGCTTCTTTTGGTTTTGGTCGTTTTGTAAATAATCCCATGGCTGCAGCAATTAATAACAGTACTGCGGACATAATGTATGCACCGTTGTAACTACCCGTCGTATCGATAATTCGGCCAGCAATAATTGGACCGACTAAGCCACCAACACCCCAAGCCGTAAAGATTAGGCCATAGTTTGTTCCTGCATTTTTAAGTCCGTACCAATCCCAAGTAGTCGCCGGGAACAAAGCAAGTAATGCCCCATAAGTTGCCCCGGTTACAATCGACCCAACAGTTAACATCGTAGCGGAGGAATACGAAGCAAAAGCAAACATATTAATCGCTTGTAAAACGAATACAGAAATTAATGTTGCAGTTCTACCAATTTTATCCGAAACAATTCCCGTAATAACACGTCCTGCAGCATTACCTACTGCAAGTAAAGCCGCAAAAATAAACCCGGTTTCCAACCCTCCCTGTACCGAAGCGATTGTTGCTACGTGACCAATAATAATAAGACCTGCCGAAGCTGAAAACGCATACATAATCCACAAGGACCAAAACTGTCCTGTTTTCATCATTTCTCGTGGTGTGTAATCAACTTTTACTTCTGTTTTATCTTCTTTAGGTTCTTCTTTTTCTTCTGCCGGTGGTTCTCCACCTACAGGCTCCCAACCTTCTGGTGGAGATTTCATTACTAAAGAAGATAAAATAATGAGAATGGTAAAAAATGCACCTAAATAGTAAAAGGCATTGGCTACCCCAAAGGAATTAATTAACCATTCGGATAATGGCGATACGTATACCGGTGCTAAACCGTAACCAGCAACTACAATTCCGGTAATCGTCCCGCGCATATGGGGCTTAAACCATTTCGTTGCTGTTGGTGTAGGAGCAGCATAACCGAATCCCATCGCAGCTCCAGCAATTAAACCGAATCCTATGACTAATCCAACTACATTTAATAAGAAGCCTGCTATGACCATCCCAATACCAATTAATAAACCGGAAAGCAATAATAAAATTCTCGGTCCAAGTCGGTCGAGCATAATACCAGCTGGAACCATAAACAAAGCAAACATAATAACTGCAATACTATAAGGGAGTGACGTTTGAGTAGCTGAAAATCCTAAATGATCTTGTAATGCCTTTGAAAATACACTCCATGCATAAAGAACTCCGAGACATAAATTAATAATCGTACCAGAGACCGCTACAATCCAAGCACGCGAGTTGTTCTGCTGTACGTGAGTCAATGCTTTACACCTCCAAAAATCCATGTAGACGAAAAAATAACCCTTTAAATCTACCAACCTATGATATAAAGGCTCCCGCACTCTAGAAGATCCTAGCGGGAGCCTGCTAAAGCGTCCTAGAAACTAGTTACAACTAGATGACTTATAGAACGTTTCGTCTATCCGTTGAAAATTAATAGTATTTGTCATAAGGTGCAATATTCCAGATTCGTTCTTTAGTCTTCTCTTTAGTAAGTTCTTCTGGGATATCCTTTAAAATTTTCCTCGCAACCTCTAATTCTCTCTGTGCTTCTTCTTTATCCTGGTACATGTATTCATCAGATGCCTCTTCTGGTGCAATTTCAGCTTTCTTTTCTAAATTTTCAACGACCATCTCTTGTTGACGTTTCATATCTGCTCTTGCCTTATCTACCCATGTCGGACGGACCTCGTGGTTTAGATCTGCAGTACGAGCAAACTCTTCGTACGTCTGCTTATAGATAAGATCCCCGTTATTTCGAACATCTAAAATAACTCGATGGAGATCATCATTTGTTAATTCGTCTGGGTTTAGCGGTTTTTCACGCTTTGGCCCACCTAAACTATGGTGTGTAATATAGAATGGGAACATACTCTGAATAATCTTACCGACGTGAGTTACGGACTGACCTTCTTCGTCAAGTCCTTTTGGCTGTACTCCCTGGATTGCAATTCGTGCCGATTCCGGACGTGCAATCTCCTTCGGTGGTAGGAATCCATGACGTAACATTTCTCGGATTCCAGATCCCGAAATCTTAATACGAGTACTTTCATCATGCGGGCAGGACTGATCTGTAGTAGGTTGGTTACATCTTACACAGAAGAATACTTCGTTGAATGTGCGGATATCGATTCCAAGTTCTTCTGGGGTGAATTCTTCGAAAATGTTCTGACTTGCGTAAATGTCGTAGAAATCGCCCACTCCTGCATAGTCACGGCCTACGATTTTGTGGGTACATCCTAAATTCTTTAAAATCAATGCGTGTAATACCGCTTCTCTTGGTCCAGCGAAAACATATGTGACTCGTAATGGATATAAAATTGTTCTCTCTTGTGGATAGTATTGTTCGAGTACACTGCGATAAGCTAATAATCTGAATTCATGACGTGTGTACTCTCGCTTAGCCATTTCAACTAACGGTAATACAAGGAGACCGTCAACTTCTTCGAGTAAGTTTTTATGCATATATTCGTGCCCACGGTGCAATGGGTTAGCTCCTGTTACGAATCCTGCGACAGTTTTAAACTTTTTCTCTTCGTAAAACATACGCCATGTGTCTTTTGGTTCCAAACGGATATCCTCAAATGGACCCCAGTCCGGACGGTTCACTAATGTAATCTTTCCACCAAGGGCTGTGTCCCCCATACGACGATAGATTGCATCGACACCTGGATGGGTACGATCCGTTGTACCGAAGACATGTTGTGCACGGTGATCACGATCGTAACTGAAGATATCGTCTATATGTAGGATTGCGATTGGTACGTCATTTACATCCGCTAAGACGATATCATCCCCCACTGAAAGACCTTCGATAATTTGTTTGTTTCTTTCACCAGTTGGTGCAAAACTTAGAGGCACTGGCCAAGCTAGACCATTCGTTAAACGACCCGTCTCTAATGAGGATAAATATTCTTCTTCATTCATTAATCCTTCATGGGGCGACATCACTCCTGTTGCGATTAACTCCAATGTAATTGCCGCTTCTAAGTCAATCATAATCTTAGGTAGTGTTTTCGCCTTTTCTAGCCATTTTTCCCTTTCTTCACCTTTTGCCACACGATCAACTAACTTTCCTCCATGAGGTTGTTGCGGATACTTAGCCAACTTTTCTTCATCTAAGACAAATTCTTTCTGACTCATTTACGCTTTCCTCCCAAAATTTTGTTGTTATAAAACCTTCCCAACTACACCGGCACAATGTAACTAAGCAACAAAACAACAAATTGAATGTAAGCGCTATCAAATATGTGAGATTTAAGGTTAAAGTTAACCGGTAAACGCGTGTGACATTGCGACAATTGAATCTAGTATTAGGCCGTTGTTTTAAAGGCGTCACCTCCCTTGAAGGATTGTATATTAAATTTTGAAGAATATGAATTAATTGGAAGCGCTAACAAATTGGCGAAAAGAAGTGAAACGTTAGAGAGTTTTAAAAGTCTTAATTTTCATTTTACATAGATTTTTTAAAATGTCAATTTTTGGGCTTAAACATTTGTTTTTTTCGTGTTTCATTAAAGTTTTATTAAAAGATTTTCTATATCGGTCCTTCTCATTGAAATAGTATTTAAGATCTTCGTTATTTTGATTGTTTATTTATTTACATAAAAAAGCTCTAAGTTGTAAAGGTGGAGTTGACTTTAGGAAAATTAACAATTTTATTTTTCAGGGTTTTAGTACTATTATATGATTTATGCTTTTTAAGTAGACTAATAAAAAGTAAAATTTTCAACTTCCATTCGCTCCTTCTTTAAAGTTCTAACACTTTATTTTGTATAAAAATCAACTTGTTACACAATTTATTATTAACTTTCTTTTCGTTAATTTTCTAAAGGAGTACAAGAATGCCAACAAAAACAACTATAAACAATGTATCAAAACATTTATTTGTAAATAAACAGCATATGAAGAAACTATATGAAAATTGTGTTGACTTTGTAATATCACCGCTCGAAATTGAATCCCAACCGTATATGATGTTAATGTATTTAAATTCGCTAATCGATGAGCCACGAGTAAACGAAGCAATTATTAATCCTATAGTACAATCATTATCGCTCTTTTCTAATCGAGAGGGAAAACTCGCACATTTACAACAACGATTTAATGAAAAACAGTTCGCAGTCAGTGAAATGGAAGAATCGAGCTCGCTAAAAGAAATAAATGATAAACTTTCGGCTGGTTATATCGCTATTTTCCTCGATGGTGAAAAATATGCTATTTTAATTAATTTTGTACTAGTTGAGGAACGAGCGATTGAAGAGCCTACATCAGAAATGGCAATTCGTGGACCAAAGGATGGGTTTAACGAATCGTTACAAACGAACTTGAACTTAATCCGTCAGCGAATTCGTTCTAATCACTTAAAGTTTATTGAATATACAATTGGTGACTTGACAAAAACTAGTGTCGTCGTCGCTTACATTGATGGAATTGCAGAACAGTCCTTAGTAGAAGAAGTTATCGATCGGTTGAATAAGATGGAAGTTGAACAACTAATTTCTTCAGAATTAATTGAAGAATTGATTGATGACGAACCGTACACTCCTTTTCCACTGATCCAGAATACAGAACGGCCAGATAGCGCAATAGGAAGTTTATTTGAAGGTCGAGTTGTAATTTTAGTCGATCATACACCCTTTGTATTAATTGCTCCAATGACCTTCTGGAATGGATTCGAAGCAACGGGGGATGTTTATGAGCGGTTTATATATGTAACATTTATCCGATTATTACGATTTCTATTATTATTAGTAGCGGTTTTTTTACCATCATTATACGTTGCTTTAACTACTTTTCATCCTAAACTAATTCCAACCGAATTGCTTATTAGTATTGCTGCTGCTAGAGAAAATGTTCCCTTCCCTGCGATTATCGAAGCGTTAACGATGGAACTCGTATTTGAAGCGTTAAGAGAAGCAGGTCTTAGACTTCCTAAAGCGATTGGACAAGCGGTAAGTATAGTCGGTGCAATTGTTATTGGTCAAGCTGCTGTTGAAGCAGGTATTGTATCGGCTGCGATGGTAATCGTCGTTGCTTCGACTGGTATTGCTTCCTTTGCGATTCCGAAATATAATACCGAAATTGCCCTCCGACTTATTCGATTCCCGATGTTAATATTAGCTGGAGTACTTGGTTTGTTTGGTGTTGTGGTAGGTTTTCTTGTATTAATGATTCATCTCGTTAATCTACGTTCGTTCGGTGTAGCTTATTTTAAACCGATGGCACCACAGATTCCTACTGACTTAAAAGATATTTTAATTAAAACTCCAAAAAGGAAGAATAAATCCAGAACATTATTCCGTTTTGAACGTTCCTAATAAACAGTGTAGGTGATCACGTTGCAAAAATACATTATCCTTTTGTTAAGTTTATGCTCCTTTTTTCTTGCGGGATGTTGGGATCGAACCGAATTAAATGAACAAGCTATATGGCTTGCAACCGGATGGGATATAGATGAAGAAGGTGAAATTGAAATAAGCGGTCAAATAATTATTCCAGCGAAGATACAAATGAAAGAAGGTGGGTCTGGAGAAGACACATTTTTTGTCGTATCTAGTAAGGGCGATAATGTAGGAGATATATTAGATGACATTCAAAAAAAACTACCAAGAAAAGCCTTCTTCGGTCAAAGGCGTGTCATTATTTTTAGCGAGGATTTTGCTAAACATGGGTTGACGCGTTACTTCGATAATATTAGCCGAACACCACTCCATAGTCTTAGAGGTGCAATGTTTGTAATCGAAGGAGCTACTGCGAAAGAAGCACTAATGCAAAAAAACCCATTAGAGAGCCAATCAGCTTTTTCAGTTTTACAACAACACCGACTTGTCGGTGGTGGGAGCGACCGATTATATTTATATTTTTTAATATCGTCTCAATTAGAAGGTATCCACCCTACTTTACCTACCATCAAAATTACTAGCCCGGTAGAAGAGTCTAACCTTAAAACAGATAACTCAGCTATGGAGAAGAAGATTTTAGAATTATCTGGTGTAGCGGTCTTTAACGATAATTTAGAAATGCAAGGTTCATTAACAAATAAAGATAATCGGAATTTACTATGGATTATGGGATTGCTAAAAAAGGATAATATCGTTTCCGAACATAAAGATGGTAATGCAAGTGCTGACTTGTATAAAGTCTCTAGCAAAATAACTCCAGAAATTACAAAGGATGGGGAGGTAAAATTTTCTGTCCTTTTAAAAGGAACTGGTTTATTACAGGAAAACAACTCTAATTTAGATGTAAGGAAGCCGGAAGATTTGAAAAAAATAGAAAATGAATTTGCAAAAGAAACCAAAAAAGAGGTATTAAAAACGATTAAAAAAGTGCAAACGGAATATGGCATCGATATTTTTGGATTTGGTGAAACACTCCATCATAAATATCCATCAAAATGGAAAACGTTAAAAAACAATTGGGATGAATATTTTGCTAATGCGGAAATAACGGTGACGACCGAAATTAAAATTAAAGAAATTGGACTAGATGGTCCTTCTATTTTAATTAAAGGGAGTGAGGAAAACCATTGAAAATATCAAGTCGACAGGTCTTCTGGCTTATGTTTACCTTTGAGTTGGGAGATATGATTTTACTGATGATAAGTCCAACGATACAAGATGCAAAACAAGACGCATGGATTGCACATATAATCGCTTCTTTATTAGGAGTGTTTATCGTTTATATTGCAATTAAAGTCGCTCAATCGTTTCCCGAGCTATCCTTTGTTCAATTTAGCAAAAAACGTTCGGAAGATGGCTCGGGATAATTATTATTTTACTTTATTTTTTCCAGTGGATAACAGTGATCCCCATTATATTAGTTGAGTCGGCTAATTTTATTAATACAATTTTGTTGCCACAAACTACAACATGGCTTATTTACTTCTTATTAATCGGCCTGCTCATTTTCATGATGTATAATGGAAGTCTTCAAACGATTGGATTTCTAAGTGAAGTTTTCGGTCCCATTATTTTAATCGTCCTGTTTTTTTTCATTGCCCTTATTTCAAAAGAATTTTATGTCGGGAATATTCTGCCTATATATTATGATAGTGGGATTTCTTCAATATTAAGAGGTGTACTGAACCCACTTTCCTATTTTAGTGAATCTGTCGTTATGCTCGTGCTTATTTATTTTACGAGTCATGAGGAAAATAAACAAGTAATGAAAAGTGCTTTATGGGGTGTGACGTTATCTGCAATGTTCTCCGGCATTATTTTAATTTCTGTTTTATTTACATTTGGACCGAATATATCAGCCGATATGCTATATCCTGCTTTCGATATGGTTAGTTATATTTTTGTCATGGAATTCATACAAAATATGGAGATTTTAGCGGTCCTTATTTCTGTATTAAGTGTTTTTATTAAACTATCCATATATTACTTTTTAGTTTGTTATATTATTGCTCAATTATTGAAAACTGAAAATTTAAATAAAATAGCACTTTACATCGCACCTATTATATTTATCATAGCGATACTAATCCCTAATATATCTTCTGTATTGAAATATGTGAATACATTTTGGATTTATTTTGCACTACCTATACAAATGTTCGGTATTCCGCTTTTATTTTATATGATTATTAAGATCAAAAAGGTATTTATGAATAAAAGTTAAGTTGTTAAAACGGTTCGCGCATTAAATTAATAATAACTAATTGTATATCTTGATTGATTCCTTTTAAAATTACAGCTGTATGGTCAAGGTTTTATCTAATAATTGGAAAAATGATTATCATTCTTAGACATATATAATTTATTTTGTAAAAAAAGTAGTTAGACAGAATCTAGCAATTTAAAGTTATAATATATTGTTAAACTGAGTACCGTTCTTTGTTTTTATTGCACGAGGAAGTAGTTGTTTTATTCAGCTGTTCCATTTAAAAACTGTTTTAAACCTTCCGTCGTATTGCATTGCCGGGTGAGTTTTTTGAAAAATTTAAATAACCTTCTCAGCGGGACAGTTACACGTAAAAACATTAGCAGTTATATTGTTGTTATCTAAGCATACTTAGTTGAATCTCCTGCTGGAAAGTGGGGCTTGCTATCTTTACACTAATCCAATAGGAGCTTCCGGTGGCCAAATGTTTTTCCCAGGCGTTCCACCTTACCTAGCGAAGGTTTTGCCAGGTAAGTTAATAAGAAATATCACTTGATCTTACTCAGTAGAACGCTTCACCGTGTAAGTCTACGTACAAAAGTCTTTCAACGTACACACTGGAGGCTTCTACTGTGTAAGTCTATGTACAAAAGTCTTTCAACGTACACACTGGAGGCTTCTACCATGTAAGTCTACGTACAAAAGCATTTCAGCTTACACAGTGCAACGCTCCACCGAGTAAGTATATACAGAAAAGAACTTCAACTTACATAGTGGAACGACCCATCGGGTAAGTCAATGTACAAAACCGTCCCAACTTACACGATGGATGACTTCTCCATGCAAGTCAATAAACAAAACCTTCCTAACTTACCCAGCGGAGTCGCTTGATAAATGAGCCAATAAATAAAACTCTAAAAACTCAACCGATGCGGGAAAGT
>CALGOZ010000045.1 GCA_937960785.1 uncultured Pseudogracilibacillus sp. | reverse complement strand
TCAACTTACACAGTGGAACGTTCCACCGGGTAAGTCTATGTACAAAAGTGTTTCAACTTACACAGTAGAGCGGTCCACCGGGTAAGTTTATGCACAAAAACGTTTCAGCTTACACAGTGGAACGCTCTATCGAGTATGTTAATCAAAAACAATACTTCGGCTTACACAGTGCAGGTTCCTACTGAGTAAGTTAGATACGATATTCGTTTACACTTACCTAGTGAGATCTTCTGCCGGGTAAATGAATAAGTAAAATCTTCCTTGCTTACCCAGTGTATTGCTTCACTAAGTAGAATTATATACAAAATCATTTCATTTTATCCAGTAAACCTGGTCAATAAATTAAACTCTAAAAACTAACCCAGCACGTCGAAATCGGAGGCAAGTTTTTCAAAAAAACTAACTAAGCGCGGAGAAACTTGAAATAAGTTTTCTATAAAACCTACCCAGCTCGGAGAAACATGGAATAAGTTTTCTATAAAATCTACCTAGAGCGGAGAAATGTAAGGTAGGCTTCCAATAAATCTCCCCCAGACTGCGAAGAAAGTATAAGTAATTTTTATTAAAATTTTATAAACGAAGCCATATTTGAAATTAAGGCGCTAATTTAAGACAAAATACAATCAAAATAAATAATAACTACAAAAAAGTATCCGAACAAAATAAAATGAACTAGGGTTTTTACGTTATAGAGAAATTTAGTCCATTCGTTGATTTAAGGCTGTCTTTGTCCCAACCTTTTTTGTTAAAACTAACCTCAACAAACTCCCACCATGTAAAAGATATATTTATATGACGAAATAGGTACAATAAAGGAAAGTCCCTTTTACTTTTTAAATGAAAATATTACTTTAAGTTGTCAATTGCGACAAGATTCCGCTATAATCATAGCTAGTCCAGTATATTTTTTGTAATCAACAACCATTAAAATACAGTTGGCTTTATATTACGTGTTATACTTTTTTGTCTTTTTTTAAGGGTTATAAAGAAAATATCTAAATACTTCAAACAATAAAACGTCATTATACGAGCTTAGTTCGTATTAAGGAGAATTCCATGATTAATTATGTTGATGCGATGTTCGCCTCTTTTATCGCGCTTATTTCAACATTTTTACTAACATTTCCAATAAAAAAATTAGCTGTAAAATTTAATTTCGTTGACTTTCCTAACCAACGAAAAATTCATAAAGTAGTTACACCCCGGGCTGGAGGATTGGCTATCTTTTTTGGTGTTGTGTTAGGCTTACTTTATTTACAACCTTCCCACCCTCATTTAATGTCAATTACGCTCGGAGCAAGTACGATTATTCTCGTTGGATTATTAGATGACCGTTACGATATACGACCGATTATTAAATTATCCGGTCAAATTATCGCAGCGACATTTTTAATTTCTTCGGGATTAATAATCGAACGGGTAACCTTGCCGTTTATTGGTTTAATCGACCTCGGTCCACTTAGTGTACTTATTACAATTCTGTGGGTCGTCGGAATTACGAATGCAATCAATTTAATCGATGGTTTAGATGGTCTTGCAACAGGAGTTTCAACGATTGCATTAACGACGATGCTCGTTATGGCAATTATCGATATGCAAGTAATCGCTGCTTACTTAGCTGTCGTTATTATCGGAGCGAACTTAGGCTTTTTATATCATAATTTTTATCCAGCAAAAATTTACATGGGCGATACCGGATCTAACTTCCTCGGCTATATGATTGCCGTTATTTCGATGCTCGGATTATTTAAGAATGTTGCGATTCTTGGCTTTATTATCCCGGTCATTATATTGGCTGTACCAATTTTCGACACACTTTTTGCAATTATACGTCGGGCTAAAACGAACCAAGGGATAATGCAACCAGATAATAAACATATCCATTATCAATTAATTCGTGCGGGCTTTACTCATCGTCAGTCGGTAATTATTATTTATTTGTTTAGTATCATGTTCGGGATTTTGGCGATAATTTTTGCTAGGGCATCACTTTTTATCTCATTACTTGTTTCGCTCCTTGCATTTATACTTGTACATATTTTAGCGGAATTTGCTGGGATTGTAATGGACGGTAAGCGACCAGTAGTTGACACGATTCTACGATTGTTAGGAAGAAAAGGAAAGACTCATAATATAAATGAGCAAGAATAAAATTTACCCCCTATACATGAAGTAAAAAAAGTCTAAAATTAAATAATTAATAAAAAGTGTTCAGTTATTGCTGGACACTTTTTTATGCAGAAAAAATTTTGCCATAGTGAATTTGCTCGCCCTATCGCACATATAAGTTAATACTTTTTTTGCTTTTTAAATACACTGGTTTTGCTGCACACCTGAATTTGATGGGAAGTGAGTTTTCGTGTGCGCAGGGTCTTGCCGCGCCCCTGAATTTGGCGAAAAGT